>CAJUNC010000003.1 GCA_910587695.1 uncultured Lactobacillus sp. | reverse complement strand
TATATCGCGTTTGATTACATTTTAATATATTTTGATTAACAGTTATTTCCTCCCACAAGTTCAGTTTTGGTCCCAACTAAAAGTAATTCTCCCAGTGGCGTGGAAGAAATCTGTTTAAAGTACATACTTTCACCTACTCGATCTTTCTTTAGTGCTGATCACTGAGATCTTGTCCGTTAGTAGCAATAACTTTTTTATACCAATAAAATGAATCTTTACGGTAACGCTTTAAAGTCTTGAGATCAAATTCATCCCGATCGACATAGATGAAACCATAGCGCTTCTTGATCCCTTCATGCGTTGAGATCAGATCGATCGCCGACCATGGATTATAGCCTAGCATCTCAACTCCATCTGAGATCGCTTCTCGTATCTGAGCGATATGTTCGCGCAAATAAACGATCCGATAGGGGTCATGAACTTTTCCATCTGCAGTTAGTTCATCATAAGCTCCGATCCCATTTTCCGTGACCAATAATGGAAGTTGGTAGCGATCATATAAGGCACGCATCGTCGCTCTAAAGCCAACTGGATCGATCTCCCAACCAAACTCGGTCTTTTTCAAATTTTGATTTTGCACACTGCGATAATATCCCGGTTCAGACATTGCAGATTGCTGATCAGCAAATTTATCATCGATCTGCTCACTTCCATCACTTGCTTTTACCGTAAATGACGTATAGTAATTGAAAGCGATAAAATCAGGTTTGGCTGCTTTTAAGACTTCGGCATCCCCAGGGGCAAAAGTTGGTGTTGCATCTTTAGCCTCTAAATACGCCCAAACCAAGTTATTGTAGCGCCCATAAACAGCCATATCTAAATACAACCAATTGCGGATCGCATTGGCATTTTGTTCAGCAATGATGTCTTCTGGGCGGTTACTGTTAGGGTAAGCCAATGCGATATTTGGGGCCGGACCGATCTTGGCTTGTGGCAACATCTCATGACATAATTGCATCGCTTTAGCTTGTGCAACTAATTGATGATGATTTTGTTGATAGATCTCTTTAGTCAAGTTCGTTGTTTCTTCTGGCACGCGCAAGGTACCGATAAGAGGGCCAACGAGCGTCATCATATTTTGTTCATTGATCGTCAACCAATATTTGACCCGATCACCATAATTTTCAAAGAGAACTCGAGCAAATTCCTTGAACCACTCAGAAGAACTGGCATTGCTCCAAGAGCCTTTTTCTTCCAAAGCTGCCGGCATGTCGAAATGAAACATCGTGATGATCGGTTCGATACCATATTTCAAACATTCGTCGATCAAATTGCTATAAAATTCGATCCCTTTAGGATTAACTTTTCCGATCCCATCTGGTAAAACACGTGACCATGAGATCGAGAAGCGATATGATTTAAACCCCATCTCAGCCATCAAAGCAATGTCTTCTTTGTACCGATGATAATGATCAACTGAGACCGTTAGATCAGCAGTCCCTGGTGGCAATTTTTTGGTATCTTGAAAAGATGGGCCTTTGCCGTCTTCTAAACTGGCACCCTCAACTTGGTAAGCCGAAGTTGAAGCCCCCCATAAGAAATCTTTTGGAAATGGTTTTAATGTTTGATGGATCATTTGCATAAGCCCCTTTCTTAGGTATGTATAATTGTTTGGGTACACTTATATACTAAATTGTTCCCAAACATTTTGTCAAGCGTTTTCATTGTGCTATACTAAAAAGTAAAGTAGGTGAAAATATGTTAAAACATCAAGCGATCGCTGCTAAACTAAAAGAACATATCGAAAAACACGATCTCCCCCATGGCACCAAACTCCCCAATTTGACGACTTTGATGGAGCTTTATGGTACAAGCAAAAACACGATGATGCAAGCGCTCAAAAATCTTGAAAATTCCCATGTCGTTTATCAGGTACAGGGAAGTGGGATCTTTGTCAGACGGCGTCAACGTGAAGCATATACTCCACTGTTTCAAAATACAGCCGGTTTCTTTGGGAATTTCCATGAACACATCAAAAATCAAGTCTTAGCCTTTGAGAAGATCTTAGCACCACCTGATGTCGCTCAAAATCTCAATGTGACTTCCAAAGACGAGGTCTATCGGATCTTGCGTCTCCAATTGTTGGATGGCGCTCCGTTTTGTCTAGAAGAATCTTTTTATGTCGTAGCGCTAGTGGGTGAGCTCAAAAAAAGCGTTGCTAGCACCTCGATCTTTAGTTATCTTCGCCACCAAGGACTAAAGATCGGCTTTTCTGATAAATACTTCGATAGTGTATTGTTGGATGAAACTCAAGCTAAATTACTAGCCTTGCCCCCTAATAGCCCTGCCTTAAGACTCGAAGACATCTATTATCTAAACGATGGACAGATCTTTGATTATTCACGGACTTATTGCCAAGCTAAATTCTTTGCCCAATCAAATTGACCAGCACATTGTGGATACCACAAATGTGCTGGTTCTTTTGGTTGATCATAATTACATAGACAACAACATTTCTGCAGATTAAAATTCTAAACAAATCCCATATTATCAAGATTCCATTGAAGTATTTCTGCAAATTAGCCATTTTTTCTGCAGATCAATTTATCTCTTTCGTGATTCTTAAGTCTGCTGCTCTTTGTTTGATCGTAGCAACTTTTTGTTCCAAAGTTCTATTTAGTCGATATCGTGTGCTTCTTCCTGCCCCTTCCTCTAAAACATAGTCTGCGGTAATTAATTTTTCTAAAGACTTTGTTGCATAATGTCTTGAAAGACCTGTTTCAGCCTGAAGTTCTTTTTTGAAAGAGAACCATCTATCTTTGATAAAGCTTTTAGAACTTGCTTTTCATTTTCATCGATCCCTTCAATACTTTCTGCAAAATCTACAGTCCAAATTCTTAATTTTTTCTTCTGTATAAATGAGTTTATTAGTTCTATCCTTACTCATAATGAGCAAATATCAGTTAATGTCTATAAAAAATAGCCTAAAAAATAATACTCCCCACATTTCTGCAGGAAGTGTTGTGAAAATATCCATATTAGCTTACCCATTTACTTGAACTAGCCTAATTACCTGTGCATCATTTTATTTCTTTCCATGATAGTGTCTAAAAAATAGCGAAACGGAACACCATAAACAGAATACGAGAAAAAGCAAAAGCTGAGCCATTACCATAAAATGCAGTAAACTAATATCACGATCACTACTAAGCCAGGACACAAATGGAAATAATACAAAGTCTATTAGTATATCATATTTACTCTCTTCAGCTGGCCACCATTTCCATAATTTTCTCATAGTAGCTCACTCCTACCTTGTCACTTGAAGTTCCTTTTACGCCTCTATGGTAACACTCATATAAAATGCATCACTTAAATATTCAAATCTCGCACTTTTCTATTCATATTCGGTCATACAACGATCTGCAAACATATCTTGGAAAAAATATAAGAAGCTCTGTAAAAACAGCTTGAGCCATTCTCACAAAGCTTCTCTAAAAAATGTTTACTCTTTACTAAGAAGAGCCACATTCCTTGTGCTAGCCTAATTATCCATGCATCTTTTTAGTGCTCCCCATAACATTGTCTAAAAAATAGAGCAAAGGAGCAGCACATGTTAGACAAAGCGCAACAAAAAGCAACATCTGAGGTGTTGTCACAAAGTGTAGGAAACTAACCTCATGGCCACTGGTAAGCCAAAGATCAAATGGAACACCTACGGCTTCTAATAAGGTAAGGATCACATAGCGTTTCTTACCTTTAATGCCTCCAGCTAACCACCAATTCCATAATTTTTTCATAGTAGATCACTCCTTACCTTATTCACTTAAAGTTTCATCTACGCCCCCATAATACTCCTAGATAAAATAAATCACTTAAAAATTCAAATTTCGCACTTTTCCGCTCATATTTGGTACTGTAAAAGTATTTACCTCTAAAAGCCTCATTAAAACGTAGCAAGATCCAGTGGGCAGATCTAAGTGATCGCCTACGCCTAAATGAAATTATCAAATTATATGATCCACACCAAAAACACATCTCTACTCAAGAAATACATATTTATAGAACAAGCTAAGCCTTTAAAAATTTATAGTAATAACCTTTTTTTGCCAGTAATTCACGATGGCTACCTTCTTCCACAATTTCACCACTATCTAACACTAAGATCCTATCAGCTTTCTTTGCGATCGATAATCTATGAACTACAAAAATTATTGTCTTATCCTTCATCCCTATCAACTGTTCAATTATTTTTTTCTCAGTAATAGTATCCAAAGAGCTTGTAGATTCATCAAAAATCAAGACCTCAGCTGGTGATAATAGCGCTCTTGCGATCGTAATTCTCTGCTTTTGCCCCTCTGATAAAATACTAGCATTTTCATCTAATTTAGTATTTAATCCTAAAGGCATATTTTCTATATCATTTTTTATCATTGCAACTTCACACGCTCTATTGATGTCTTTTAGAGTCACCCCTTCTCTTCCCCCTAATTTCAGATTCTCTTCAATTGTTCCAGAAAATACGTATGGGATCTGTGGTACATAGTTTATATAACTACGTAAACTCTTTTTACTTATACTGTTACTTGGATATCCATTAAATTCTAACTTACCTGAAGTTGGATCAAAAAATTTAACTAGCATTTTGACTAATGTAGACTTTCCAGAACCACTCATACCTACAATAGCCAACTTTTCGCCAACTTTTATAGTTGTACTAACATTATTTAATACATTTTTCCCATATCCATATTGATATTTTATCCCTGATAATGTTATATCACCTAATAATTTTTGAGTAGTATAGTTAAAATTTTCATCCTTAAATTCACTTTTTACTAAATAAACTTCATTCATTCGAGTATATGCAACTTTAGCACTTTGCAACTTTGGCTGAAGATTTATAATATTCTGTAGTGGATCAATAAAATATGATAGTAATGCAACAAAAGTCAATAACTGTCCAACAGATAACTGGTTTTGAATAACTAGTTTAGCGCCTACCCACAAAACGATCACATTCAAGCTCTGTTGAATAAAGATTTTCAATGCTTGTTGTAAAGAATCGCTTTTTATATAGCTAAGTGATTTATTTAAATAATCAAAGAATTGCTCACTTACTATATTAAAGCGAACTGTTTCACTATTACATGCCTTGATCGTTTCTATGCCTTGTATATCTTCGATGACTGACGAACTTAGTATTGCATTGCTTTCCATTTGATGCTTATTTAATTTTTCAAATTTTTTAGCAAAAGTCATAATAACAATGATATATATTGGAAGAGCAGTCAGTGTTATAACAAATAACCTAATACTTTGAAAAAATAAGGTCACCCCAATAATAATAACTATACTAGCATCTAGTCCAATGGAAACGACCATACTGGCTAAAGCATCTATTATTTTGCTAGCATCTGTAAACCTTGAAACGATCTCACCCGTCTTTCTTGTTGAAAAAAATTCCAATGGTAGCTCAAAAATATGCTTAATGTACTCTAAAATAATATCAGTCGACAATTTTTGTCCCAAAATAGCTAATAAGAAATCTCTACTGTATACAAAAATTGAATTGAACACATATGCCACTATTAATCCCATCACGACAATATCTAACATCTGTTCCATACCATTTGGTATATAGTTATCTATTAATACTTGATAATACTTGAAAAAAATATGACCCTAAAATACTTATTATTGTTGTTAACATGGCAACTATTACAATACTGATGATCAGTTTTATATTTTTAAATGTCCTTGGAAAAAGAGATAACAAATTACTCTTAGTTTCTTTGATAGGGCTATATTTACTGCTAGGTTTCATAAAAAGTGTTACACCTGTCCACTCTACCTCAAAATCAGCATATCTTAATTTAATTATTCCTTTTTCTGGGTCAGGATCAGCAATAATTATATGATCAGATGTTGCTTTTAATACCACATAATAATGCAATATTGTTTTTTCTTTGACTACATGGACAATAAATGGATAAGTAACATCTTGCATATCAAACAAGGTCATGTCAGCTTTAATAGCCTGTGTTTCCAAGCCTAATTTCTGTGCTGCATTTATAATTCCAAATGCAGTAGTTCCTTCAATATTTGTTTTAGCTAAATTTCGTAGATATGCTAAAGATACTTCTGATCCATAATAACGCAGTATCATGGCTAAGGAAGCCACACCACAATCAGATTCGTCAATTTGTGATATATACATTTTTTTATATTTACTCGACATAAATGCTCCTCATATATTTCTATTTTTCCGTATTCTATCACTGCTTATATTTTTCAGAGTATTTATTCCGATTTTGCCAGTTTCTATTCTTATCTGACAAATATAATAATGCCTAAGCTTTACTTCACTGACCTAATATCAAGATATTTTGCCACTTCACTACCGTTTTTTCACATTATATTTATTGATCAACTTTTCAATTTTTCTTGAATTTCTTCTAGGAAACATCTCGATATACCCGTCTTTAAATTTTACGGTCCGTAACTTTAGATCGATCTCAACGATGTTGTCTGGATTTGCTAAACATGATTGTGAGATCTTTTCTAAAAATTCATTTTCATCATCGATCTTCTTTATATTACCCAAGAATTCACCCTCACTATCGAGTGTAACGATCTTTAATTTATGTGAATGTTCTGTGGTAACAATATAGAGAATATCTCGTATATTTTGATTGATAAGTCTCCGCCCCATTTTATAACTAAAAGTCTGTTCTCTTACACTATGTAGTTCTCTAATACGTTTTATCGCTAAAAATAATGCTTCATTTAAACGTTTTTGGTCAAGCTCAGTCTTAGTTATAAAATCCACAGCCCCTATCCTGCGCCGATAAGTCATTGCTGCAAAATTTTCATAAGCTGTAATAAAAATGATCTGTGCATTTGGATCTTTACTTTTGATAAATTCAGCCAGATCTATGCCATTTTGATCATCGTCTTCTCCTAGATCGATATCCAAAAAATATACTCCACTATCTATGTACGTATCATTCAAATAATTTACAACTTCTTGGTAGCTAGTAGTCACCAATACTACTTCACAGGTTTTATCCTTACTATCAGGCGAATCTTCCAAAGACCAAACAGCTCTATTTACAAAAACATGTAGATTGCTCAACTGCACTTGATCATTTTCACAAACTACTATCCCATAAGTTTCCATAAATTTATCCCCCTTATTTGACCATAACACTCATATAAAACGTAAACCAACCATCAGATATATGATATTCCACTAAAATAGCGTCATACTTTTTTTAATATCCTCAATATTAGCTAATCCCAAACCACTATGTCCTTTTTTGGTCGTAAAGCCTAATTTCTTTAGCTCTAAAATCGACTTTCCAGTATCGTTAAATCGATTTTTTATTTCAAATTCTAGTTCACCTTCCTTACTATATACCATTGATTTAACTTTTGCCCCATTTTTTAATATCAAACTTGCTTCAATAGCATTATCATAAGCGATACCTAGAATTCGGATAATATCAAAAGTGATATCTTTAGCTGGTAATTGTTCTACCAAAGTTTGACATTCAAAAGTATTTTCGATATTTTGCTGAAATATAGCATTTAACTTGCTTATCAATAAACTCTTTAATAAGTCATCTCTGACATTATCAATATCGTTAAACTGCCATAAACCTTTATTGTCTAAATAAAAATTCGAATACTTTTTCAATCTTGCGATCAATTCTTTATCATGTCTATCTTGAGCACTTAATTGCAAACTTATTAACATATTTCGATAATCATGCTTGAACTTGCATAAATTTTTTTGATTTATCTCAAGTTGTTTTGTATATATTTTTAAGTTATCCAATTGTTGTAAAAATAAATTATCTTTTGTCACTTTTTGGACAGTAAGATATAAATAGATCGCAAAAAAAAGTTGGACTGTAAAAAAAAGCATCAATATGAGAAAAGCTACCATTTCTGACTTTATAAAGTAAACCATATAGTTTATACCCAAAAAGGTCATGTATATATACACCATTAACCAAAAATACACTTTACCATTTTCTCGATCTAACGGTCGGATAATTGATGTCTTCATGATAATTAGATATATGGCCATGTACGCTACTATATCAAAAAAAATCATTTGGGCTATACGATGTTCTATCCCAAAAGAAAATGTGATCAAAAACATTAGAGACTCTACCACATACGAGATAGAAGCGATAATTAGCAAGCGGCCTAAAGTTTGATGATCTTTTGGTCTTTTGCGATAGATCAAATATAGTAATGTTATTTCTATAAATTGTTCTAGCACATTTCCCCAAGATATATATACCAACGTTAGTACTGGGACCGTAAAGCAAAAATATAGCATGTTCTCTTTTAGGCTACGTCTTTTAAGCGCTACCTTTAAAAAGATCCAATATCCAAAAGTGATCCCAATAACTACATTCATTAGGTAAAAATATTCCCACATCTCTGTATTCTTCATTTATACGATCCCCCCTTAATAAACATATCTCTTCCCTTTAAAGTAGGTAAATATCACCAACTATCTTTTTAGTTCTAGGTTCGTTAACATTAATGCCCTCCTCTTTTCTATTTGTATATTAAATTATTATCCTTGTTTTCACCCTGAATTATACTACAAAAAATATTAGTCTAAAGATTGACTTTTTTCTAGATATATGCTCTAAATATCTTAAAGGCTCTACAGTGAGCGTTACATATATATTTAAAGACACGAAAAGCTCCATAAAACAGCCTAAACCATTTTCCTAGAGCTTTCCTAAATTTAAATTTTCAACAACATTTCCAAGAATAAAATCAGTATGTTCAAATAAACAATTCAATGGCAATTTGCTAGTCCACCTACTAATGCCCCAGCTGCAACTCCCCAAGGTCCACCGATTGCACCGCCTACAGCACCACCAACGATACCTGCTCCACAATGAACAAAGCGATTTCCACTGGCACCATAGCGACCTTTTCCACCAACAACTGAAAGCAAACTTTCTACACTCAGGTTCTCAAATTCTTTTTTATAATCAGTCATTTTATCCCTCCTATAAGCAAGAGAGAGCTCCACCTACCATACCTAGATTAGCGCCAACAACGACTCCTGCAACACCACCTGGGGCACCTCTTAATGCTCCTACAGCCAACCCACCTAAAAAGTTACGAACACAGCTTGGCTTCTTGCCACCATATACGTTCATTAGTTCTTTTTCTGTTAACGTCTCAAATTTATTTTCCATTATAAATCATCCTTTCATAATTTGACTAAGTTCCTAACTACGTCTCCTATAATATTCCTGAATGAATTAAAAAATCGAAAATTGCTAATTTAGTACTTTTTTAAACCTATTTGGCTTTCATCTCCAAATTTGCATATTACTGCACAAAATCTGCTATTTTCAAATAGATGCTCAATATTTTTGAGACAATACAGCTAAATTTGATCAACAAAGAAGGTGATACTCAATATATGAGCAACACAATAAAAACATATGATACTTGTAAAGAAAATAATTATGGAGCAAGTAATATGTATGTTAGTAATTGAACATTTTTTATGAAATCATATTAATTAAGAAAGGATGCGCTACATTTCTTTTCAACTCCATATTGTGTAGCATTTTTGTGTTATGGACTATAAAAATATCTTCTTACTTACATTCTCACTAGTAGTATTTTCAGTTTTTCCTTCAGACAACGCTAGAGCCGCAGATAATTCTACTACTGAACCAAATAATAATTTGTCCGTCACCAGTAAAAAAGAGCTTACACCAGATGATCGTCCAACAACAAGCAAAGAATTTTATACCAAGGATGTCTCACTTCAAGAATATCAACAAAATTTGCGCAATTTTATTCCCGTAAATACATCTGAGGTCAAAAAACTTCTTACTGAAAATAATAATCAGGATATAGTATTATATATTGGACGTCCTACTTGTTACTACTGTAGACAAGCATCACCTTATTTAAAAAACTTCGCTGAACTACTTCATGGCAATATCTTTTATTATAATATTGACAATGAACCCAACGCCCATGATTATGCATTTAATACATTAGGAATTCCAGGAACTCCAACTACGATGCGATTAAAAAATGGAAAACTTGTATCTGCTTGGGTCGGAGGAGAAAAGACTGGTCAAGAATTTTATGACTTCCTTTTCTCGGAAAAAGCTAATAGTTTATCCAACTCATACGACATAAAATAATAAATTTCTCTGGAGTAAAATACTTTATTTTTGCTCCAGAGATTTTTTAGTGTTTAAAATTTTTTGTAATACAAAAAAACGCATCCCCCACCAAAGTGAGAAATGCGTTTGAAACGTTGATATAACGTGATATTAACGTTTTGAGAATTGTGAAGCTTTACGAGCCTTCTTAAGACCTGGCTTCTTACGTTCTTTCATACGTGCATCACGAGTCAAGAGACCTGCACGCTTCAAGACACCGCGGAAGTCTGGATCTACTTCAAGTAAAGCGCGTGCGATACCATGACGTGTAGCGCCAGCTTGACCTGAGAAGCCACCACCGTTAACGTTTACCAATACGTCATATTGGTCTTTTGTTTCTGTGGCAACGAATGGTTGAGCCATAACTTCGCGTAAGTTTGCAAATGGAATGTATTCTTCTGCAGATTTGCCGTTCATTGTGATCTTACCTGTACCTGGTACCAAGATCACACGTGCAACTGAGTTTTTACGACGACCTGTGCCGCGATATTGTACTTGTGCCAAATTCGTTTTCCTCCTAGATTAAGTTTGTGATGTCTAATACTTCTGGGTTTTGAGCAGCATGCTTGTGTTCTGCACCACGGTAAACGTGAAGCTTCTTAGCTTGTGCACGACCAAGAGTACCCTTTGGAAGCATACCTTTAACAGATAATGCGATCAATTTTTCTGGATCCTTTTCACGGTAGTCACCAGCTGTACGTTCCTTCAAGCCACCTGGATGGTTTGAGTGATGGTAATAGATCTTATCTGTTGCTTTACGACCTGTCAAAGCAACTTTTTCTGCATTGATGACGATCACAAAGTCACCTGTATCAACGTTTGGTGTGAAAGTAGGCTTGTTCTTGCCGCGTAAAACAGATGCTACCACTGTGGATAAGCGTCCCAAAGGAACATCTGTTGCATCTACGACATACCATTTACGTTCTACTTCGCCTGGTTTTGCAATATATGTTGTACGCACGTTTATTTCCTCCATTTAATGTATACATGTTTGACAAACAATAAGATTAACGGGGCTTACTGTGGGGCAAACAATACCAAATACTATATTACGATTTTTTTTAGGTATAGTCAATTATAACTTTCAATAAATCATAAAATCAAGCTATATTTTATTCATAATAAACTTTCTTCAGATAAAGTCCACTTGCCGGTGCTGTTTCTCGACATTCATTGCGGTCTTTGACTTCATACAAACGCAAGAAATCATGAACTGGTCGCTTACCATTCCCGATCTCCAGCAAAGTTGCGACCATGATCCGCACTTGATTATACAAAAAGCCGTTGCCGTAGAATTCAAAGATCACTTCATTGTTTTTTTTGTCTTCTCTGACGGTAGCCTCATAGATCGTCCGGACATGATCTTTAGTTTGACTGCCTGAAGCTACAAAACTCGAAAAATCATGCGTCCCCACGACATCGGGCATTGCTTCTTTGATCCGCTTGATATCAAGGGGATACTTGTAATGTCCAGTGTAGAAACGTTTAAAAGGATCGGTGAACCATGAACGGCTGACGCGATACATATAGCGCTTGCCGTGGGTGGTAAAGCGGGCATGAAAGTCATCACTGACGATCTTGCAATCAATGACCTCACAATCAAGGGGCAACATTGAATTTAATCCCTTGAGCATCCCTTCTGGTGAGATATCATGGGGAAAATCAAAGTGGATGACTTGCCCCAAAGCATGCACACCCGAGTCAGTGCGACCAGAGCCATAGATCGTGATATAGTCGTCAAACTTACTCATCTTATTGAGTGCTTTTTCTAAAACTGACTGCACGGTCCGTTGCTTGGGTTGGGCTTGAAAGCCTGCAAAATTAGTGCCGTCATAGGCTAAAGTTATCATATAACGCTTCGTCATTAAAATTCCTCAATTTCTCAAAAATATCAAGGCGAGAGTCACTAGGAAAAAGAAGATCAAAGCTAGCGTATCTTGTAAATGCCAAACTTGCAAACGATACTTACTTCGCCCTTCTCCTCCACGATAACCTCGCGCTTCCATCGCCGTTGCCAGATCTTCAGCCCGGGTCAAGGCACTGACAAATAGGGGGATCAATAGCGGGATCACTGCCTTTATCCGGGAGATAAGACTGCCTTCGCTAAAATCAACTCCGCGTGAACGTTGAGCATTCATGATCTTAGTCGTCTCATCCATCAAAGTCGGCACAAAACGTAAAGCGATCGATAACATCAAAGAGATCTCATGTACGGGCACTTTGAGCTTCTTTAATGGTTGCATCAACGATTCAGTTGCATCAGCGATCGCAAGTGGTGTCGTCGTCACCGTCAAAAGCGTCGACATGAAAATGATCAACACAAAACGGCAAAAGACATAAAAGCCATTGACCAAACCAAACTGTGTCAATGTCAAAGGGCCAAACTGCCAATAAGTCGGGCCTCCACGTGTAAAGAAGACTTGCAAGAGGACTGTAAATAAGATCAACCAGATCAAAGGCATGACCCCTTTAACAAAATAGCTCAGACTGATCTTTGAAAGTAAAACACTGAGCAAAGTCACAATTCCTAATAGAAGATATGATCGCCAGTTGTTACATAAAAAAATGATCAACACAAAGTAAAAACACAAGATCATCTTGGCGCGGGGATCAAGGCGATGGACCAAAGAATCACCCCTTATATAACGTCCGAGTAATAATTTATCCATTTTTAGCCCCCTGTTCTTTTATTTTTGTCGCTAAGATCTGTGCTAATTCATGTTCAGTTAACGGGAGCTGAGCAAATTTCATCCCCCGTTCAACTAAGCGCTGAGCAAAAGCGGTTGTTTGTGGTAGATTTAAATGATGTTTTTTTAGCCAGCCTGGATCTGAAAAAAGTTCTGCTGGCGTTTTATCGGCAAGCAAGCGCCCTGCTTCCATCACTAAAACTTGATCAGCAAAATCAGCCACATCATTCATTTGATGGGTCACTAAGATGATCGTCAATTTTTCTTTTTCATGAAGTCGCTTGAACAATGCCATCATTTCAGCCCGTCCACTTGGATCTAAGCCCGCAGTTGGTTCATCTAAAACTAAAACTTTAGGTGACATCGCTAAGATCCCAGCGATCGCGACCCGACGCATCTGGCCCCCAGAAAGTTCAAACGGCGAACGCTCTAACACACTTTCATCTAAATTGACTAGTTGGGCTTTTTGGCGCGCGATCTTTTTTGCTTCTTGCTCGGTCGCACCAAAATTTTTCGGCGCAAATGCGATATCTTTTAAGACCGTTTCTTCAAATAGTTGGGCTTCGGGAAATTGAAACACGAAACCAACTTCTTGGCGCAACTTAGCTAACTCTTTATTTTTAGTTGCTGGTGTTATCACCTGCCCATTGACCGTCAAACGACCGCTGGTGGGCTTTAAAAGTCCATTTAAATGCTGTAACAAGGTAGACTTTCCACTCCCAGTATGTCCAACAATAGCAGTAAAACTTTGATCTTTGATCGTAAAGCTTACATCTTTTAGTGCTTGTTGGGCTAAAGGGGTCTCGGCTTGATACGTATAGCTTAATTTTTCAAGTTGAATTGCCATAACCAGTCCACCAATTCCTTTTCTGTCAAATATTTTTCGGGTACTTTGATCCCCAACTTAGCTAGCTCATGCTTCAACCGTTCGGGATAAGGCACATCTAAGCCCACTTTACTCAATTCATTTCCCCGTGTAAAGATATTTTCCGGTGTATCATCATCGATCACTTTACCTTGTTCTAACACAATGATCCGATCAGCCAAAGCAGCCTCATCAATATCATGTGTGATCGAAATGACTGTGAAGCCTTCTTCTTTATTCAAACGTCGCATTAAAGCGACTAACTCTGCTCGTCCCTCGGGATCAAGCATACTGGTCGATTCATCAAAGATCACGATCTGGGGTCTGATCGCCAAGACACCAGCGATCGCAACGCGCTGCTTTTGCCCACCCGAAAGACGAACTGGTTCATGTTTGGCAAAAGCTTGCATGTTAACAGCTTCCAAGGCTTCTTGGACTCGTTGATGCATTTGCTTATAGGAAACGCCCCGATTTTCTAAACCAAAGGCCACATCGCCTTCAACATCTGCACCCACAAATTGATTATCCGGATTCTGAAAAACCATCCCTATCTTATCTCTGATCGCCCAAATATTTTCTTCATTCAAAGGCAGGCCTGCAACAGTTATCGTCCCCTCAGTTGGTGTCAACAACCCATCGAGCAATTTTGCCAGAGTACTCTTGCCACTTCCATTATGGCCGATCAAAGCGACCCACTGCCCCTGTTCGATCGTTAAATCGATCTGCGACAATGTCTTTTGTTGACTCTCTTCATCGTACGTAAAGCTAAGATTTTTTATCTCAATAATTGCACTCATTTAGCTTCCCCCACTGAAATTCTAGTTGCTAGTCTGCAACCCTTTAGGAATAATATACCACATTCTCACGTTTTAATTTGCCAATCTGAGATTTTGCTTCTAAAATTAAAGTTACAAGGTGAAATTTTATGAAAAAAATCGGGATCATTATCAGTAGTACGCGTTCTGAGCACAGAGCCCTTTGATCACTGGATGGTTCGCTAAAAATTTTTCTTAAGATGAACTGACTTCCCTTCTTAGATGAAAGTGAAATACCCTACCATTATAGTACAACTAAACGCTGAAATGAGAAGATCGCTACTCAGTGCGTTTTTATCTTCATCGTTTCTCAATATAATTGGGGCTACCCGCTGTCTCGAAAAATGCGCTTGACTACCTCGCAAATGACAATAAAAACCCCTAAGTTATGTCCAACTTAGGGGCCTTCACCAATATTGGTCGGCTTTCTAATTAGCCATCACTATACGTTGGCTAAGGCTTGCTCGATCGGTGTATCACCACTACTCATCATGATGACTTTTTTTTGTGTGTTGTCATGTTCTAAGATCTCAGCTAAAGTCAAAGCCACATCCGGGATCGGATTTTTTGAAACTTTAGTTGCTCCAACTGTGATCTTACCTGTACCAGGTTCTTCAGTCAAAGCTGTTGGTTGTAAGATCGTATAATCTAAGTCCGTGTTATGCACTAAATAGTGGTCTGCAAAAAATTTGGCAATATTATAATCCATGATCTGAGCTAAACCATCTTCATGCCAAAATTCTGGTTCTAAGGCATGCAATGAGCTCAACATGATATAACGTTTGATACCATTTAGCTCAGCAGCTTGCATCGTCTTAACAGCACCAAAGGCATCAGTCTGTAAGAGATCTTTACCACGTGAACCGGCTGTAAAGTAGATCGCATCTTGTTGACCGATCAAAGCCGCCAATTCTTCTTTTGAAGCATGCAGATCTAATTTGACTGCAGTCACTTGTGGTGAATCCTTCAACAAAACATTTTCAGGATGACGCGCAGCTGCGGTCACTTGATGCCCCTTAGCAACTAGATCTTTAACTAATTCTGATGCAACTCGACCAGTAGCACCGACTACAAAAATCCGCATTATATAATTACCTCACTTTATTTTAAAACATCATTGAGCGCTTCACTCATCGTTGGATGGGTATAGATCTGATCACGCAACATTGTGTATGGTAGTTTAGCATTGATAGCCAAACTGAGCAAATTGATCAGCTCGTGTGATTCCTTAGCATAGATCGTAGCCCCTAAGACTAAGCCAGTTTCAGGATCAACTAAAACTTTAAAGAGCCCACGTGTATCCTTTAAGACCCGTGCCTTGGGAATAGCTGCAACTGGCAACTTGAAGAGCTTATATTCGACCCCTGCTGCCTTAGCTTCTTTTTCGTTTAGACCAACTTTAGATAATGGTGGTTCGATAAAAACGCTATAAGGAACATTTTTACGATCACTGATCCGGCGTTTGCCAGCACCAAAAAGTTCATCTTTAATGATCCGGAAATCATCTAAAGAGATATAAGTGAATTGAAGCCCACCTTTAACATCTCCGATCGCCCAAACGCCAGGGACACTCGTATGCAATTGATCATCTACGACCACAGCTCCGCGATCATCTACTTTTATCGCTGTATTTTCCAACCCTAGCTCATCTGTGCGTGGCTTACGTCCAGTAGCTGCCAAAACCTTATCTGCAGTCACCGTATGTTCATCACCATCTTTTTCATAGACGACTGCTACACTATCATCAAGATCACGCACTTCTTTGATCTTGACGCCTAGCTTAAAGTCAACTCCAAGTTCAGTCAGATCCTTGAAAACAAGCTGTGAGATATCATCATCTTCACGTGGGATAAACTTATCCGAAGCATCTAAGACGGTGACTTTGGCACCATAATTAGCAAACATGCTGGCAAATTCAAGTCCGATATACCCCGCACCGATGATCACTAACTCTTTTGGCAATTCAGCTAGATCCATCGCTTGCGTAGAATCAAGCAAATACTTACTTTCAGCTAGGCCTTTGATCGGCAACATCACGGGTTTTGCGCCAGTATTGATAAAGATCCGTTCCCCTTCAAATTCTAAAGTCTTGTTATCTGGTGTCGTAACACTGATAACATGATCTGAATCAAATTTAGCTGTACCATTTAGGACACGAACAGTTGGTTCATCTGCTAACATATGATAATTCTTATCCCGCAAAAAGGCTGTCATCTCATTTTTTCCGACTACAGCTTGACTGAAATCAGCCTTTTTCTCAGCTTCAATGATCAAGCGTTTCGACGGTAAACAGCCAATATTGATACATGTCCCGCCGTACATTTGATCTGACTGCTCTACTACTAGAACTTCTTCACCTTTACTTGCTAATGTTTTAGCTAAGGTCTTTCCACCCTTACCAAAACCAATAACGATATTTTTTACCTTTTCCATTTTCATTCCCACTTTCTATTCAAGTCTACACTATTGATTATACAAAGTTTATCGGACTTGTCACACAATATGCTTACATTTTGTAAGTTTTTTTATTTAACTCCTTTCCCCATTGACGTTACCGCTTTCTTTTTTCAAATGCAATTATTTTATCTCAAATAAAAAGATCACTAGCTACAATTACAACTAGTGACCTTTTCAGATCATTTTGCTCGTTTCTTTTTGCGACTAGCAACTAATAGTAAACCACTAGTAAGACCTAACAACCCTAATAGAGCTAAACTATTTTCCTTAACTTCACCTGTTTGTGGTAATTCAACTTTTGCTTTTTCTGTTATTTTTGGAGCGACTTGTTCCTTATCCACAGTAAAAGTAGTTTCATTTACTTTAGTACCTTGTTTACTGATTTGAGTAACTGGTGCGATCACTTCTTCTGTTACTATAGCGAGCAATTTACCTGTTTCTTTATCGACCTGATAATTTATCGTTTTGATCTTTTGGCCTTTTTTCCCAGCTTGAACAATGAGCGTCTTACCAAACGGCAACGTTTGATCTATTTCACAGCTAATTGGAAAATCAAGTTCTTCGATCATCACTTCTGGTCTAGTACCGACTGTAATGATCTCTGATACTGGTTCTTTAGTCACAGTTCCATTTGGATGTCTGATCCCTGACTTCCCTTCTTGTTTGACTACCTTTGTGCCCTTGGCCAAGGTCTTATCACCTTCATAGATCGTCAAATACGCTATCGCTGTCTCTTCACCTATTCCGCGCTTGATCACTTTAGCACGTGACGGTTCTTCTTTGATGGTCGTTTGAGAATTCACTTCTCCACTCTTTTCATCCACACTAAAAGTCGTGATCGCTATTTTTTTACCCGCTTTTCCTGGATCGACGACGACCTCTAGATCAGTCTTTTTTAACATTGCGTCATCTTCATAGATCACTTCTGGCTCAAGCATTGTTTCGTTTACTTCTGGTCTAGTGCCGACAGCGATGATCTCTGATACTGGTTCTTTAGTCACAGTCCCATTTGGATGTCTGATCCCTGACTTACCTTCTTGTTTGACTACCTTTGTGCCCTTGACTAGGGTCTTATCGCCTTCATAGATCGTTAAATACGCTATCGCTGTCTCTTCACCTATTCCACGCTTGATCACTTTGGCACGTGACGGTTCTTCTTTGATGGTCGTTTGAGAATTAACTTCTCCACTCTTTTCATCCACGCTAAAAGTCGTGATCGCTATTTTTTTACCTGCTTTTCCTGGATCGACGACGACCTCTGGATCAGTCTTTTTTAACATTGCATCATCTTCATAGATCACTTCTGGCTCAAGCATTGTTTCGTTTACTTCTGGTCTAGTACCGATCTCTATTACTTGAGTGACTGCCTCAACTAAGCTCTTTCCATTTGGGTGAATTACACCATCGACACCAACTTCTATTTGCCGCATTACACCCTTTTCTAAAGTTTCATTAGCCACATAGCGCGTAGACTTGGGAACAAGTGTCGTTTGCCCACTTCCACGAAAAATGATCTCAGCTACAGTTGGTATTATTTCACTAATTGGTTCCAAACTGGTGAGTTCACCTGTTTTTGGATCAACTTTATACTTAGTTGTTGTTATCTGTTTACCATTTTCTCCAACTTGTGCTACTCTCTCAGGATCTGTTGGTAAGCTCATCGGATCTTCTTTATATACTGTTGGAAAAACAAGCACTTCTTCTTTAATTGTTGGTTTAGTTCCAACCAAGATAACTTCGGGCATTGCTGCTTTTGTGACGACTCCATTAGGTTGTAAGATCCCGACTTTACCTTTAGATCCTATTACTTGTTGTCCAAGAGACAACTCCTCACTTCCTTGGTAAACTATCTGATACGGTATCTCGACCTCTACTCCAGAACCCACTTTGACTTGTTGAGTCACTGGGAGAATAGTTATACTTTCGAGTGGCTCTTTTGCTGTAACTTTGCCTGTTTGCTTATCTAATACATAATTTACCGTAACAGTTTTTTGACCTGTTTTTCCCTCGACCAAAACGATCGGAGTGGCGTCACTTCGCATTGTTTTATCGGTCACATAATTTGTTTCATATGGTATATCTACTGTCGTTACCTCTGGTTTCGTTCCTACTTCAATGATCATCGGCGTTGGTTGCGTAGTTTCTAAATGTGACTGTGGTAAGATAACATTTTCTAGCTCAGTCACTAAAGCTTCCTCAGCTGTAACTTTGATCGTGATCGTTTTTTTGTCAGTTGCTGTTCCAGTAAAATCATAATCGATCGTGAGTGGTGATCCACTTTCCGGTGTATATTGGGCTTGAACTTTACCCGCGACCACTGGGAGATCGATCACTTTTCCCGCCGTTTTTAGTTGTGCTTTTGTGAGCGCTAATTGCTCCGTTGGCTCGTTGATCTCGATCTGTAACGGTTTGTAGATGATCGTTGGAACTAAATTTGGTGTGACACTCAATAAACCGGTTTGATCATCTAATTTATACGGGATCGAAGCTTTTTTAAAGGCAGCTTCCGCCAAGCCATACCTCTTATATTCTCGTTTCGTTCGCCCTACGTCTCTGATCGAGATAACTCTTGAACCAGCTTTATTCAATAAACTAAGTAACCCTTTATTATTGACCAAAGAATCAACACTTTGTGTAAATAGATCGGTCTCTAATCGGATCTCAGCATTTTTTAGATCTTCATCGGTGATATCATAACGAGCCGGAATATCACTAGCTTCGATCGTCCCGATCTGTTCTAATGGATTGATCGCAGTATCTTTTCCTTTAACTGAATAACTAGCCTTTGCATTATCAAATCTTTCTGGGATACGCAACGCACTGATCCACAATAGACGATCTCCATTCTCCATCTGCTCCCATAAAGGTGCTAATTTAGAAACATCATCCGTTAAATACATATCATCGACCATTGTCGTCACTTCAACTAAGACCATGATCAACTGGGGCTCTCTAGTCACACTAACTTCGGTTTTAGGATCAAATGTAACTGTCTTTGAGCCACTTTGCTCATCATAAACTTGTGTTACATTTCCTTTATTTCCAGTTTGAATGACCTTGGTCTCACCTGCAGTCAAATTTTCATTTTCACGGTACTGAGTCTGATAGTCAAGTTCTTCAACTACAAGCTCTTTTGAAGCTTGATCGCTATCAGGCACACCAGTATTTTCTACCTCTTCCGCCTCGTTGTTTCCGTTTTCATTTTCCGGTGTGACTGAAACGTCAGAAACTAATTCAGGGTGCGTTTCGGGCAGATCAACTTCATTATTTTCCTCGATTTCAACAGGTGTTGTCATCTCAGTATCTGTGGCACTTGTTGGAGTAGAGACAGCAGAAACGCTATTTATGCTCTCTGCAGTATCAGCTGAGATCTTGTCCCCCATATAAGTTGCAAATATTGTCCCAACTAAAACAGATGCCACACCAACACTTAATTTCTTGATCTTGAATTTTTGCTTTTTAGAGTCTTGCTTTTGAGCAAATAATTTATGGTTATTTTTAGAAAGCATCTTTTACCACCGTTTATCCTTTAAGTTATTTGTTCTATAATTCAATATTAAATTTTTATTAAATAAAAAACAATCTAAATCACCAGACTCTAATTGGTTTCTTCTAAAAAAATGTTTATATTCAGTAAATAAGCGAATTAATTTAAAAAAATTTATTATTTTCCCTTAAAACTAACATTTATAATTTTATATATTATTTTTTACCAAAATAAAAAGAGCACTCAAAAGAGTACCCTTAAATAAAGCGATCCTACCCAAAGATCAGTCTAAATGAAAATAATAAAAAAATCACTTTTTATAACGAAGGTTTCACAGATCCAACACCTGCTACTTAGGACTAGACTCGGTTTTACCCAACATCGTAACGCCCAGTTATCGCTATAAAAGTGACACTAGTTATATTCGTCGATAATAATCAATAAAAATTAGTCGACCAATTCAAGAACAGCCATCTTAGCTGCATCGCCGCGGCGTTCGTTCATCTTGATGATACGTGTATAACCGCCGTTACGGCCTTCAAAACGAGGTGCAACTTCTTCAAACAACTTTTGCAATGCTGTTTGAACAACTGCCTTATCGCCATCTTCTTTAACGTCTGCAACAACATCCATCATGAATGCAGCAGCACGACGACGAGAAGCTAAATCACCTTTTTTACCCAAAGTGATCATCTTTTCAGCAGTCTTACGTACTTCTTTAGCACGTGTTTCTGTTGTGACGATACGACCGTTAACGATCAAGTCAGTTGTCAAGTTGCGTAACATTGATTTACGGTGTGCGCTTGTGCGACCTAATTTACGGTAAGCCATGAACAGTTCCCTCCCTTAAATTTTATATTAGTCATCATGACGTAATGACAAGCCAAGATCTGCCAATTTAGCCTTAACTTCTTCCAAGGACTTGCGACCAAGGTTACGTACTTTCATCATGTCTGCTTCAGACTTGTTAGTCAAAGCTTGCACAGTGTTGATACCAGCACGCTTCAAGCAGTTGTATGAACGCACAGACAAGTCAAGTTCTTCGATTGTCATTTCAAGCATTTTTTCTTTATGTGTTTCTTCTTTTTCGACCATGATCTCAGCATTCTTAGCTTCATCTGTCAAATCAACAAATAATGTCAAATGCTCTGTTAAAATCTTAGCGGACAAGCTGATTGCTTCACTTGGTGTGATCGAGCCATTTGTCCACACGTCTAACGTTAATTTATCATAATCATTTTTTTGACCAACACGTGTTTTTTCTACTTGGTAGTTGACACGTTCGATCGGGGTATAAATTGAGTCGATTGGTAAAACGCCAATAGGCATGTCTTCAGCCTTAGCTTTGTTTTCCGTTGCGGAAACATAGCCTCGACCCTTGTTAGCAGTCATTCGAGCATGGAACACAGCGCCATCAGCCACAGTACAAATATATTGATCTGGGTTAAGGATCTCTACATCACTGCTACCTTGAATGTCACCGGCAGTAACTTCTTTTGGCCCAACAACATCAAATTTTAAAGTTTGAGACTCTTCAGAATCAAGTTTAAGTGCGACTTTCTTTAAGTTCAAGATGATCGCTGTTACGTCTTCTAAAACACCTTTTACAGTGGAGAATTCATGTAACACACCATCAATTTGAACATCAGTGATCGCTGCACCTGGTAAGGAAGAAAGTAAGATACGACGCAAGGAGTTACCTAAAGTTGTACCATAACCACGTTCGAGCGGTTCAACGACAAACTTACCGTAATCTTGACCTTCTTCGATTTTATGAATTTTTGGTTTTTCAAATTCGATCATTCTTATCTTTACCCCTTTCAAAACGTTACGTGTAATCTGGTTGAAAACATTATGAGTCTATCCTCAAAATGAATACTGATCCACATTAAACACGACGGCGTTTTGGAGGACGGCATCCGTTATGAGGAACTGGTGTAACATCCTTGATAGATGTAACTTCAAGACCTGTTGTTTGAAGCGCACGAATAGCAGCTTCACGACCAGAACCAGGACCTTTAACTGCAACTTCAACAGTCTTCATGCCATGATCCATTGCACCCTTAGCTGCTGCTTCAGCGGCCATTTGGGCAGCAAATGGAGTAGACTTACGGGAACCCTTGAAGCCTAAAGAACCTGCTGATGACCATGCTACGGCGTTACCATGAACGTCTGTGATCATAACAAGTGTGTTATTGAATGTTGAATGAATATGTGCAACACCGCTTTCGATATTCTTCTTTACACGGCGCTTACGAGACTTTTTAACTGCCATGAAATAGCTAACCTCCTTTTTAGATTATTTAAATTATTTCTTCTTACCTGCAATTGAAACTGCTGGGCCTTTACGTGTACGCGCATTGTTCTTCGTGTTTTGACCACGAACTGGTAAATGACGACGATGACGTAGACCACGGTAAGAGCCGATTTCGGAAAGACGCTTGATGTTTAAAGAAACTTCACGGCGAAGGTCACCTTCTACCTTGTAGTTATCAACAACAGCACGGATCTTGTCTTCTTGATCTGCTGTTAAATCACGAACGCGAACGTCTTCTGAAACACCTGCTTCAGCTAAGATCTTCTTAGCTGTTGTATTACCGATTCCGTAAATATAAGTTAAGCCGATAACGATACGCTTGTCGCGTGGTAAATCGACACCTGCAATACGAGCCATTACAATTACACCTCCTGATTAATTATTATCCTTGACGTTGTTTGTGCTTTGGATTATCGCAAATAACCATAACGCGACCTTTGCGTTTGATAACTTTGCAATGTTCGCACATTGGTTTAACTGATGGTCTTACTTTCATGAATTATACCTCCTAAATATTTTTGAAGTACAATCTATTTAAAGCGATAGGTAATGCGACCCTTAGTCAAATCATAAGGGGACATTTCAACAGTAACCTTGTCTCCTGGTAAAATACGAATATAATGCATGCGGATCTTACCGGAAACGTGAGCTAAAATCTCATGTCCATTTTCAAGTTCAACTTTGAACATCGCATTTGGCAACGTTTCTTTGATCGTACCCTCAATTTCAATCACATCATCTTTCGCCACGCAAAAGTACCTCCTTAAATTGGTTTTAAAACTTTACACGTAAAAATGTGAGAAGCTTTTTATGGAGTCCCACCTTTTTCCGCAAGTTCCGTTTGCTCAAAATGGCAAACTGAGCCTATTGAAAAGATAAACCTGAATTATCATATCATAGTGCCAAGCTGGATGCAAGCACTATTTTAAAAAAATGACAATCCAGGTGTATCTTTTTATTTGATTTTTAGTCGATTTGATCTAAAACAGCCTTGATATCTGCAAAAACTTTATCGATATCTTGGTTACCGTCTACTTCATGTAAGATCCCTTGTTTTTTGTAGAAATCTAGTAGCGGAGTATTCATCTTGATGTTTACATCAAGGCGATTTTTGACTGTTTCAGGTTTATCATCTTCACGTTGATAAAATTCGTGTTCACCACAACGATCACATGTACCTTCGACCTTAGTAGGATTGAAGATCTTGTGGTAAGTTGCACCACAGTTGCGGCAGATATAGCGTCCAGTCAAACGTTCCATCAATGATTCTGGATCAACATGGATATTGATCACACAGTTCAAAGGTTTACCTAATTCGGCTCCAAAAGTATCTAATGCTTCTGCTTGAGCCATATTACGTGGAAAACCATCAAGCATATAGCCATTATCAACGTCATCTTTGGCTAAACGTTCCTTTACGATCCCGTTAGTCACTTCATCAGGTACTAATTCTCCCTTATCGATGTAGCGCTTAGCTTCTACACCCATTGGAGTATTATCTTTCATTGCAGCTCGAAAGATGTCACCCGTAGAAATATGCGGAACATGGTATTGATCCACGATCTTTTCTGCTTGAGTCCCTTTACCAGCACCTGGTAGACCCATTAACATGAGATTTAATGCCATTTAAAACTCTCCTTTATAAATTCTTACAAGCTCACACGCTATCTTCGTTAAAAAACGACTCTCTAATTATAACATATAACAAATAACTTTATTATAAAAGCTCTGTTAAAATGCTATTCTGAATATTTTCACCTATCTGCTCTCACTTGCTTGAGCAGCTTTGATCAACAAATCGTTTGGCAAATTAAAATAAGGGTAAAAGAAGAATTTTGAAAAACTCAATTCATCGATCGTCATCTCCTTTTGAACTGCCAAAGTCAACGCGGAAACATTTCCCGATAGATCAGCTTTAGAGCAAACTTGTGCCCCAACTAAACGTCGATCCATTTTAGTGTAAATGAGTCTGATCTTAGCCTTATTATTATTCAACATCGCTGGCAATAAGACCCAATCTTCATGGTCAACATATTCGATCTCGATTCCATATTTATGCGCCTTTTCAGTCGTCAGACCTGTTGCAAAAAAATTTAAGCCATAAATTTTAACAGCATTAGTCATGACTGTTCCGTCAGAAATAACTTTCTCATCAACAATACTCTTAGCTGCAGCATAACTGCCACGTAAAGCATTAGCGACTGAAAAATCGACCATCTGATCTTTTAATGTTTTAGAATAAGAAGTTGCACAATCTCCAACTGCATAGACATCAGGATCTGAAGTCTGCTGCGCACTATTTACAACATATGCTCCATTGGTAAAACAAGTCAGATAATTTCTCCCCAATTGAGTATTAGGCAAAAAACCAATCGCCAAAATAGCCATATCAACAGGATAACTAGCTTGTCTCGTGATGATACCCGTGAGCTTTCCATTACGTCCCTCAAATCTCACGATCTCTTCACCTACTTGAAGCTCGATGCCATTTTCGCTCAATTTGCGTTGCGCTAACTGAGCAAATTCCTTATCATAATGCGTGTTTAGGACATGATCTTTGATCTCAAACAGTCTGACATTTTTGTTACGCAATTGAAATGCTTCTGCCATCTCAACACCAATATAACCACCACCGATCACTGCAACATTGCGACAGTTTCTCGTCGACAATTTTTGATTTATCAATAGTGCTTCTTTTAAGCTTTTCATCTTGTAGATCCCATTTAATTCGCTATTTTCTACCAACAAGTCTTGCTGACTAGAGCCAGTGGCTAAAACGAGCTTATCATATTTAAAGTTAAAACGCCGTCCTTTATTTTCCCTAGCAAAGATCCGCTTGCAGCCAAAGTCGATCTTTATGACTTCAGAATTAGTATAGAAATGAGTCACCTGTTTGGCGATCGTTTCGATATCTGCCGAAAAAAAGCTTTTATAAGATGGGATCTTTTTCCCGATCAATAACGGTGTAGCCCCTGCAATATAGCCTAAAGAAGAATCGTTTTTATCGATCAAAGTGATCTCAAGTGGCTTTCCACTCTCAAGTAAGTAGCGTGCCGTAGCAAGTCCAGCATGATTAGCGCCTACAATAACAACTTTTAACATGACTTATCATTCCCCATAATATGACGGCCCGCTAGTAACAGCGTTCGTTCGTTCGTTCGTTCGTTCGTTCGTTCGTTCGTTCGTTCGTTCGTTCGTTCAGATTGAAGCATTTCTCTAAATCTCCTGTCAAGTTTTCTTTGAGTTTAGCACATTTTTTCATCTGAAAAAAATCAAAAATTTTCTATATATAAAAAGGCTTGATCCATGTAGGACCAAGCCTTTTTATTCGTTCATTATTCTCTGATAAAACCGATATATTCGCGTTTCATCATCATACCATTCAATTGACGCATTGTTTCAAGAGTTACCCCTACAACGATCAAAAGACTAGTACCACCTAGACCGATCGATTCATTCAACCCCCACACAGCCGAAGCTACTAATGGGATCAATGAAACGAGCCCTAGGAAAAGTGAACCTACTGAGCTCAAACGCATCAATAAGTTTGAAACATACTTTTGTGTTTCACGCCCTGGCCAAACAGAAGGAATATAGCTTCCTTGTTTTTGCAAGTTTTCAGCCAATTTTTCAGGGTTAACTTGCACAAAGGCATAGAAGAATGTGAAAACAACAATAAGTACTGTATACAAGATCATACCTGGTACAGTTTGCATATTGAACAAATTGCTCATAATGATGTACCAATTATCTTCCGAGTGATTTTGTGTAAATAACATCAAGATCGTTTGCGGAGTTGCGATAAATGAGCTAGCAAAGATAACTGGGATGACCCCAGCTACGTTCACTTTCAATGGCAAATATGAACTCTCTGAAGCACCTGCGAGGCGTCTTGTATATTGGATCGGAATCTTATAGTTAGCTTGTTGAACATAAGTCACGAATGTAACGATCGCCAAGATAGCTAGTAATAAGATGACAATATATAAGATCGGTTGCCACAAGTCTGAGGCACCTTGGAATTCTTCAACAAATACTTGACGAATGCCGTCTGGAACACGAGCGATAATACCCGCCATAATGATCATTGAGATCCCATTACCGATGCCGCGATCAGTGATCATATCACCTAACCAAGTCGTAAACATCGTACCACCAGTCAAGATCAATCCGATACTGATGTATGTTTGCGGACTTGGATCTTTCACCAAGTTCAAGCTACTCATATAGTTGAACCCAGCTGTAATCCCGATTGATTGTATAAACGCGAGCACAATGGTCAGATATCTCGTCCACTGATTTAACTTGCGCCGTCCGACTTCACCTTGTTTACTCCATTCAACAAATCGTGGAACAATGTCCATTTGTAATAACTGAACAACGATCTGAGCGGTAATATATGGAGAAACACCCATTGCTAAAATGGAATAATTAGTCAAACCGCCACCGCTAAAAGTGTTCAAGATACTAATTAACCCTGAAGACGCAACACTATTCAATGCTTTAGCGTTGATCCCAGGGACAGTGATATACGTGCCTAAGCGAAATACAACCAAGACACCTAAGGTAAATAAGATTTTATTGCGAATCTCTTTTACAGCAAAGGCGTACTTTAGTGTCTTAAGCATGTATTACATCACCTCTGCTTGACCGCCTGCTGCTTCGATGGCTGCTTTAGCACTGGCAGAGAACTTATTAGCTTTAACAGTTAATTTCTTGTTCAATTCACCATTACCTAAAACTTTAACGCCATCTTTTTCATTCTTAACGATACCAGCTTCCACCATCAATGCTGGTGTTACTTCTGCACCGTCTTCGAATTTGTTTAAAGTTTCTAAGTTTACAATAGCATATTCCTTGCGGTTGATGTTATTGAAACCACGTTTTGGCATACGACGGAACAATGGCATTTGTCCACCTTCAAAGCCCAAACGTACTTTGCTACGAGCCTTTTGACCTTTTTGGCCACGACCTGCAGTTTTACCGTTACCGGATGAAGTACCACGACCTACGCGGTTACGTACTTGGCGTGAGCCTTCAGCTGGCTTTAATTCATGTAATTTCATTAGGGTTGGCACCTCCTTATTTATCTAAATAATAATTATTTAGCCAATTCAACGTCCACTAAATGATTGATCTTGCGAATAGCACCGCGCATTGCAGCGTTGTCAGGAACGACAACAGAGCTGTTTACACGTCCAAGGCCTAAGCCCTTAACGATTTCGCGTTGATTTTGAGGACGTCCGATGACAGAACGAACTAAAGTAACTTTTAAGTTAGCCATGAATTTGTCCTCCTTATTACTCTGCTAAGTGTTGTACAGAAACGCCACGTAAAGCAGCAACTTCTTCAGCACTCTTCATGTTAGCTAAACCATCCATTGTTGCACGAACAACGTTGATTGGTGTGTTGGAGCCTAATGATTTACTTGTAACATCAGCAACTCCGGCGAGTTCCATAACGGCACGAACAGCACCGCCAGCAGCAACCCCAGAACCAGCTTCAGCTGGCTTAAGTAAAATACGACTACCGCTGTATTGACCGAGAACTTCGTGAGGAAGTGTTGTTCCGACCATTGGAACTTTAACTAAGTTCTTACGAGCAGCATCAACAGCCTTACGGATAGCTTCTGGAACTTCTTGAGCTTTACCTGTACCGAAGCCCACGTGGCCATTATGGTCACCGACGATCACTAAAGCAGCAAAGCGAAGACGACGTCCACCTTTAACAACTTTAGTGATGCGGTTGATCGCAACAACGCGATCTTCTAAATCTAATTGAGCTGGATCAATAAAAGTCATAAACGTTATTTCCTCCTTTTCCTAAAAGTCTAAGCCGTTTTCGCGAGCAGCTTCAGCCAAAGCTTGCACACGACCATGATAAAGGTATCCGCCACGGTCAAATACAACTTCTTTGATACCCTTGTCTGCAGCACGTTTAGCCACTAATTCACCAACAGCACTTGCTTGAGCTGTCTTTGTACCAGCGCTAACTTCACTGTCTAAAGTAGAGGCACTGACCAGCGTCACACCCGCTACGTCATCAATAACTTGAGCGTAGATGTTTTTGTTTGAACGATAAACATTTAAGCGTGGGCACTCAGCAGTACCAGAGATCTTACCACGAACACGTGTATGGCGCTTTTGACGCGTCTTATTCTTATCTGGTTTTGAAATCACTTTTTTCACCTCTTAGTTTTATTTAACAGCAGATCATGCTGCAAGATTATTTACCAGTCTTACCTTCCTTACGACGTACATATTCGCCAACATAACGAATACCTTTGCCCTTGTAAGGTTCTGGTGCACGAGTTGCACGAATGCGAGCAGCGCAATCGCCAACATCTTCTTTGTTGATACCAGAAACGATAATTGATGTAGCTGATGGAGTTTCAAATTTGATTCCATCTTCTTCTTCAAATTCAACAGGGTGAGAGTAGCCCACGTTTAACACGAGCTTCTTACCTTGCATTTGAGCACGGTAACCAACACCACGAAGTTCAAGTTCTTTCTTGTAACCTTCTGTTACACCAACGACCATGTTATGGAAGTTAGCACGGGTTGTACCATGCATTGCTTTAGCTTTTTTGTCATCGCTTGAACGTTCGAATGTTGCAACGTTACCATCGATGTTGATCTTGATAAGATCAGAGAATTCACGAGTTAATTCACCCTTAGGACCTTTTACAGTCACAACGTTTCCGTCTTGTTTTACTTCAACGCCTTCAGGTAATTCAACTGCCTTATAACCAATACGACTCACGAGATGGACACCTCCTTTTGAACTTTATATATTACCAAACGTAAGCGACTACTTCGCCACCGATTTTCTTAGCGCGAGCATCTTTATCTGTCATAACACCTTCAGATGTTGACACGATAGCGATACCTAAACCGTTAAGAACCTTAGGCACTTCGTCAGCTTTAACGTATGAGCGTAAACCTGGTTTTGAGATACGACGGATACCAGAGATAACGCGTTCGTTGTTTTTACCGTATTTCAAGAATACACGGATGATACCTTGCTTGTCATCTTCGATGTATTCTACATCACGAACAAATCCTTCGTTCTTAAGGATTTCAGCGATGTTTTTCTTCATTTTTGAAGCAGGAACTTCTACAGATTCATGCTTGACCATGTTAGCATTACGAATACGTGTCAAGAAGTCTGCAATAGGATCTGTCATTGCCATGTTATTGCCTCCTTTTCCTTGTTAATATGGACTACCAGCTAGCCTTTTTCATGCCAGGGATTTGACCCTTATGAGCAAGTTCTCGCAGGCAAACACGGCATAACTTAAATTTACGATATACAGAATGAGGACGACCACAACGTTCGCAACGTGTGTATTCTTGTGTTGAGAACTTAGCTGGGCGCTTATTCTTTGCTACTTGTGACTTTTTAGCCAATGTGAAACCCCCTTATTTAGCGAATGGCATTCCAAGTTGTGTCAAAAGTTCTTTGGATTCTTCGTCTGTGTTAGCAGTTGTAACGATAACGATATCCATACCACGAACCTTGTTAACATTATCAAAATCAATTTCAGGGAAGATCAATTGTTCGCGTACGCCCAATGTGTAGTTCCCGCGGCCGTCAAATGCACGCTTGCTTACACCATGGAAGTCACGCACACGAGGCAATGAAACTGAAACTAATTTGTCTAAAAATTCGTACATACGTTGTCCACGTAAGGTAACCTTGGCACCGATAGCCATACCTTCACGTAAACGGAAGCCAGCGATAGATTTCTTAGCGCGGGTAATAACTGGTTTTTGACCAGAAATAAGCGTAAGTTCTTCCACAGCTTCATCCAAATTTTTAGCATTGCTTACAGCATCACCAACACCCATGTTGATAACGATCTTATCAACCTTAGGTGCTTGCATGATTGATGAGTAGTTGAATTTTTCCATCAAGGATGGAACGATTTCATTAGTATATTTTTCTTTTAAACGGTTAACCATGAAGAAAGTATCCTCCTTTCTCGACTATTCACTGATTTTTTTAACGTTAGAAACATGAATTGGTGCTTCCATTTCAACGATCCCACCGTTTGGGTTTGCGTTGTTAGGTTTTTGATGCTTCTTAACGATGTTTACACCTTTTACGATCACACGATCATTTGCTGGGAAAGCCTTGATAACAACGCCTTCTTTACCTTTGTCCTTACCAGCGATAACTTTAACTTTGTCATTGCTCTTGATGAACATTTTCTCTGCGCACCTCCTTGCCAAATAGACGGATATTATAATACTTCAGGTGCTAAGGAAACGATCTTCATGAAGTTTCCGTCACGTAATTCACGTGCAACAGGTCCGAAAATACGTGTACCCTTAGGTGACTTGTCATCACCGATGATAACAGCAGCATTTTCATCGAACTTGATGTATGAACCGTCAGCACGGTGTGCACCAGATTTTGTACGAACAACAACAGCCTTGACAACATCGCCTTTTTTGACAACGCCACCTGGTGTTGCTTGTTTAACAGTAGCAACAATAATGTCACCGATATTAGCAGTCTTCACACGGGAACCACCCAAGATCTTGATAACCAAGATCTCGCGGGCACCGGAGTTATCAGCGACTTTTAAACGACTCTCTTGTTGGATCACAGTATGTGACCTCCTTTCGCTATTAGATAGATCAGAATACGAATGCTTTGTTAGTTATCGAAAATTAGATAATAACTGCTTTTTCAACGATTTCTAATAAACGGAAACGTTTTGTAGCTGACAACGGACGTGTTTCCATGATCTTAACAATGTCGCCAACTTTTGCTTCATTGTTTTCGTCATGTGCCTTGTATTTCTTTGAATACTTAACACGTTTGCCGTAAACTTTATCGTTCACGTAAGTTTCAACAACAACAGTGATTGTTTTTTCCATTTTGTCAGAAACGACACGTCCTTGATAGACTTTGCGTTGGTTACGAGCTTCACTCATGCGCGATTAGCCTCCTTTTCGTATTCTTATTTGTTCAATTCTTGTTGACGCAACGCAGTCTTGATGCGTGCGATCGTTTTACGAACTTCTTTCAAGCGTGCGGTGTTTTCTAATTGACCGGTAGCTAATTGGAAGCGTAAGTTAAATAATTCTTCTTTGAATTGCTTTTCTTTTTCGAGCATTTCAGCAGTGGTTAATTCATTAATTTCATTAATCTTCATTTGATTCGCCACCTACCTCACGTTTTACAAACTTAGTCTTGACTGGGAGTTTGTGGGAAGCTAAACGCAATGCTTCACGAGCAACTTCTTCAGAAACACCACCAATTTCAAACATGACTTTGCCACGTTTTACAGGAGCTACCCAGCCTTCTGGAGCACCTTTACCGGAACCCATACGAACACCAATAGCCTTAGCTGTGTAAGACTTGTGAGGGAAAATCTTGATCCAAACTTTCCCACCACGCTTCATGTAACGAGTCATAGCAATACGAGCAGCTTCGATTTGACGGTTTGTGATCCAATGTGAATCAGTAGCTTGTAAACCGAATTCGCCGAATGTTACTTCCTTACCGCCTTTTGCTTCACCACGCATTTTACCGCGGAATTCACGACGGTGCTTTACACGTTTTGGTACTAACATAGACTATTTCCCTCCTTTACCGTTATTTTTCTTTGTTGGCAATACTTCACCACGGTAGATCCAAACTTTAACGCCCAATTGGCCGTATGTTGTTGTTGCTTCTACCCATGCGTAATCAATATCAGCACGCAATGTATGCAAAGGAACAGTACCTTCTGAGAATTGTTCGATACGGGACATATCAGCACCGTTCAAACGACCAGCAACTTGAACCTTGATACCCTTTGCACCAGCACGCATTGTACGTTGGATAGCTTGTTTCATTGCACGACGGAAAGCAACACGGTTTTCCAATTGTTGAGCAATGCTTTCACCAACTAATTTTGCTTCTAAGTCAGGCTTCTTGATTTCCACAATGTTGATGTGTACTCGCTTGCCTGTCAAGTTGTTTAATTCTTTACGAAGCTTTTCAACTTCAGAACCGCCTTTACCGATGACCATACCTGGTTTTGCAGTATGGATAGAAATGTTAACACGCTTTGCAGCACGTTCGATCTCTACGGTAGAGACAGCAGCGTCGGCTAATTTCTTTTCGATGTATTCACGGATGTGTAAGTCTTCGTGTAAGTTGGAAGCAAAATCTTTTTCAGCATACCATTTTGCATCCCAGTCACGAATGATACCGACACGTAACCCGGTTGGATTTACTTTTTGACCCACGCGTTATCCCTCCTTATTTAACAGATACCACAACTGTAATGTGACTTGTACGCTTGTTGATTGGGGAAGCAGAACCCTTTGCACGAGGACGGAAACGCTTCAAGGTTGGTCCTTCGTTAACATAGGCTTCGCTTACATAAAGATCTTCAACATCTAAGTCAAAGTTGTTTTCTGCGTTTGCAACAGCAGATTTCAAAACTTTTTCGATTAAGTAAGCACCAGATCTTGGTGTGAACTTCAAGATACCGAATGCTTCAGCAACGTTCTTACCACGGATAAGATCGATCACAAGACGTGCTTTACGTGCAGGGATTCGAACTGTCTTGGCAGTTGCTTTTGCTGATGTTACTTGTTCAGCCATGATTTATCCTCCCTTATTATTTCTTGCCTGTCTTCTTATCGTCTGCGGCATGACCATGGAATGTACGTGTTGGCACGAATTCACCTAATTTATGGCCGACCATATCTTCTTGGATATAAACCGGCACATGCTTACGACCATCATATACTGCGATTGTGTAACCAATAAAGCTAGGGAAAATCGTGGAACGACGTGACCATGTCTTGATCACTGATTTCTTTTCTTGATCAGCTTGTGCTTCAACCTTTTTCATCAAGTGTTCGTCGACGAAAGGTCCTTTTTTCAAACTACGACTCAAAGTATGTCCTCCTTTCGGAACAATAATCGCATAAAATTTACGCGATTAGGAGATTATTTCTTTTTGCGACTACGTACGATAAATTTGTTTGACTTAGCTTTCTTAGAGCGAGTCTTAAGACCTGTAGTCTTCTTACCCCATGGAGACATTGGAGATGGACGACCAACAGGAGCTTTACCTTCACCACCACCGTGTGGGTGATCGTTAGGGTTCATTACAGAACCACGGCTTTGTGGACGCTTGCCCAACCAACGGGAACGACCAGCTTTACCGATGTTGATAAGTTCGTGTTGTTCGTTACCAACAGCACCGATCGTAGCACGGCATGTAACTAAGATCATACGAACTTCACCAGAAGTCAAACGAACGATTGCGTATTTGCCTTCTTTACCAAGTAATTGAGCTGATGTACCAGCAGAACGAACCAATTGGCCACCCTTACCTGGTTTTAATTCGATATTGTGGATAACTGTACCAACTGGAATATTTTCCAATGGCAATGCGTTACCAACTTTGATATCAGCATCTTTACCGGATTGAATTTTTTGGCCAACTTCAAGGCCTTTTGGTGCAAGGATGTATGATTTAACACCATCAGCATAAACAACTAATGCGATGTTAGCAGAACGGTTTGGATCATACTCGATTGCTTTAACTGTTGCAGGAACATCGTCTTTAATACGTTTGAAGTCGATCAAACGGTATTGACGTTTGTGTCCACCACCACGGTGACGAACTGTGATATGACCGTAAGAGTTACGACCAGCTGTCTTACTCTTGGATGCAAGCAAGGACTTTTCTGGGGTTGTTTTTGTGATTTCAGCGAAATCTGAACCAGTCATATTACGACGACCGTTAGAGGTTGGTTTGAATTTTTTGATCCCCACTATATTTCCCTCCTATGAATTGATTTAAAATTTTATTCTTCGTTGAATAATTGAATATCTTTTGATTCTGGTTTCAAAGTAACGATAGCTTTACGACGCTTACGTGTGTAGCCTTCGTAACGACCCATGCGTTTCTTTTTACCTTTAACGTTCATGATGTTAACTTTAGCAACTTCAACTTCAAAGATGTCTTCAACAGCATCTTTAACTTGTGTCTTGTTAGCACGTAAGTCAACTTCAAATGTGTAGCGTTTGTTGTCCATTTCATTCATAGAAGCTTCTGTGATGATAGGACGTAAGATTACATCGCGTGATTCCATTATGCAAGAACCTCCTCTACTTGAGAAAGAGCTCCTTTTGTGATGACCATCTTGTCGCTATTTACGACATCTAATACGTTCAAGCCTTTAGCTGGGATAACTGTTACGTTAGCCAAGTTGCGTGCAGCTAATGCAGCTTTTTCGTTGTCATCTTCAAGAACTACTAAAACTTTTGATTTAACATCTAAGTTGTTCAAAACTTCTGCAAATGCTTTTGTCTTTGGAGCGTCGAAGTTCAATGTTTCAACAACTACCAAACTATTGTCCAATACCTTTTGAGAAAGGACGGAGCGGATAGCCAAGCGACGCACTTTACGTGGAAGCTTGTAAGCATATGAGCGAGGTGTAGGACCGAATACGGTACCACCACCAACCCATTGTGGTGAGCGGATAGAACCTTGACGAGCACGACCTGTACCCTTTTGACGCCATGGCTTGCGACCACCACCGCGAACAGCACTTCTGTTCTTAACTGCGTGTGTACCTTGACGAAGTGATGCACGTTGCATGATCACAGCATCAAAAACAACACTTTCATTTGGTTCGATACCAAAAACTGCATCGTTCAATTGAACATCGCCGTTTTGTGTACCGTCTTGATTAAATAATGCTACTGTAGGCATGTGTATTTTTCCTCCCTTCCTCTAATTATTTAACTGTACTCTTAATTGTAACGAATGACTTGTTAGCGCCTGGTACGTTACCCTTGATCAAAAGTACGCCATTTTCTGTATCAGCTTTAACGATTTCCAAGTTTTGGATCGTAACTCGTTTGCCACCCATACGTCCTGGTAATAACTTACCTTTCATAACACGGTTGATGATAACACCCATCGAACCTGGTCGACGGTGGTAACGAGAACCGTGAGCCATTGGTCCACGACTTTGACCCCAACGTTTGATATTACCTTGGAAACCATGTCCCTTGGACGTACCTGTTACGTCTACGATGTCGCCTGCTTCGAATAAGTCTGCCTTAACTTCGTCACCGACTTTGTATTCTCCAAGCTCAACATCGCGGATTTCACGAACGAAGCGCTTAGGAGCAGTATTTGCTTTTGCTGCATGACCTTTAGCAGGTTTGTTAGCATTCACTTCACGTTGGTCATCAAAACCTAATTGAACAGCTTCGTAACCGTCGTTTTCAACAGTTTTAACTTGTAACACAACGTTAGAACCAACTTCAACAACTGTTACAGGAACTAATTCGCCGTTTTCAGTGAAGACTTGTGTCATACCTACTTTTTTGCCTAAGATTCCTTTAGTGGTCATGAGTACACCTCCAATTAATTTTTATATTTTAATGTAATTTATTATAATTTGATCTCGATATCAACACCAGATGGTAAGTCAAGTTTCATCAATGAATCAACTGTCTTTGGTGTAGGATTTACGATATCGATCAAACGCTTATGTGTGCGCATTTCAAATTGTTCACGAGAATCTTTGTATTTGTGTGGTGAACGAATAACCGTGTAAATTGTACGTTCCGTTGGCAACGGAATAGGACCGGAAATTTGAGCACCTGTTCTCTTAGCTGTTTCCACGATCTTGTCAGCGGATTGATCTAAAATGCGGTGTTCGTATGCTTTCAAACGAATACGAATTTTTTGTTTTGCCATTATGTTACCTCCCTCGTCTATTTTAAAAATAAGACTAGCTCCGTGAAAATTCCCGTCACGCCTGTGGCAAAGCTCCCGGGTGTGTCGCAACCTTTCACATCATAGCTCATTTAAAATATAAAACAACTGAATTATGCACTTGTCCCTTGCACAAGTACTTTTCTATATTATTACAAACAAAAATACAAATCAAGTATTTTTTGAAAATATTTTTGTGAAAGCGTTATTTGTTTTTTACTTTACAACTAGATCACTTTTCTTCTATTATAATAGAAAAATATACACGAGGTATCTTAACATGAAAAAAGCTCTACTCATTATCGATTACACTAACGACTTTATCGCCGATAACGGTGCGCTCTCTTGCAAAGAATCCGGCCAAGCTATCGAAGAATCTATCATTAAATTAGCTGATGCCTATCTAGCTAACAGTGACTATGTTATCTTACCGACCGATACACACCAGTTAAATGATAAGTACCATCCTGAAAGCAATTTATTCCCCCCACATAATATAGAAAAAACTTGGGGACACCAACTTTACGGTAAACTGGCAAAGTGGTACCAAAACAATCAAGATAATGAATTGGTCTGGCAATACTCCAAGGATCGGTATTCCAGCTTCCAAAATACAGGCTTGGATAACTTTTTACGCACTCACAAGATCGAGACGCTCTGTTTGACTGGGGTCTGCACTGACATTTGCGTCTTGCATACCGCCGTAGACGCTTACGACCTAAACTACGCCCTTGAGATCCCTAAAAATGCTGTGGCTAGCTTTGATCAAATCGGTCATGAATGGGCTTTACGTCATTTTGAAAGTTCTTTAGGCGCAAAAGTGTACTAAAAAATAAAACAGCATGTGATGTTAGTTTAAAACTAGCGCTCATGCTGTTATTTTTATGTTATTCAATATTTAGGAAGTTTATCTTTAGTATACAATTATAGAAGATTTTAAATTACATTTTGTATCGCCATATCCCGTTGTTCTTTTTCCATTATAGCCAATATGACCAACTAAATGACTTCCACTACTTATTTTGTCTTAAAATTTGAGAGACTTATCCCAATTTTTTAAATAACATCCACCTCTTATTTGAACTTCCAGATCAACTTACCTCATTTCTTTGATGCATTTATCTGCCTAATAATTCTCCAATCTACTAGTGATATTGTCTAAATCTTTAGGATCATTTATCACTGGAGCAAGATCTATTTTAATAGTTTCTGTGATCTTCCTCCAAATCTTTTGTTTTTCCGATATAATACGCTGTTTGCCCCTCTTTATCATTAACAGTATTTTTAAGCATTTAGTTTAAATCTTTCCTTTTACCTTGCACAAAAAACTTAAACTTCTTAAAATTAGGTTGTACCAAGAAGAGAGAAGGTCATTAATTATGTACTATAATGCAGCACTAGTGCTTGAGGGTGGCGCCATGCGTGGGCTCTACACTTCGGGCATCCTTGATGTTTTACTAAAAAAAGATATTCAATTTAAAACCGTGATCGGCGTTTCAGCTGGCTCTTTGAGTGGCGCTAATTACGTTTCCAAACAATACAAGCGAACCTACAACATCAATACGCAATACCGTGATGACAAAGAATATATCTCAATGGCTAATGTACTCAAAAAAGAAAGCATCATCAACCTTGATTTCTTATTCGCAGATCACGGACCGACTTGGCATAACTTTGATGCAAAAGCATACGAACGCTCGGAGACTAATTTTGTGGTCGTAGCGACTGAATTGACAAGCGGAAAAGCTGTTACCTTTAATAAACCAAAACCAGGCAAACCATTTGTGAATGCTTTAGAAGCTTCATCTTCTATGCCTTTTATCTCAAAACCAGTCCAAACAGTCAAAGGATTATGTCTAGACGGCGGGATCGCTGATTCGATACCTTATGATCTAGCACAACAAGCAGGTTTTGATAAGATCGTAGTCGTCAGAACTAGAATGCGAGATTACCGCAAAAAACCAACTAGCTTTGCCCTTCAAAAGCTCTATCACCGCCATTTCAAAACTTATCCTAACTTTGTCAAAGCTGCGATCGCACGCCCAGAAAATTACAATAAGTCGGTCGAAACCTTGAACCAATTAGAAAAAGACGATAAGATCTTTGTTTTAGCACCAGAAACACCTGTTAAAGTCGGCCGTTTAGAACACAACATCAAAAAACTCGATGAACTCTATCAAGTAGGAACTGCTGACATGGAAAATAACTTCGATAAAATGATCGCTTATTTAGAAAGCTAATTTTATGTATCACAAAAAGACCGCTGGGATAATCCCAACGGTCTTTTCTTATAACATCAATTGTAATTAAGCGTTGCCGCCGTTTTTCTTGATGATCTCTTCTTGGATAGCCTTTGGCACTGGTTCGTAGTGATCCATTGTCATTGTAAATGTACCACGACCTTGTGTTGCAGAACGCAATGTTGTTGCGTAACCGAACATTTCGGACAATGGAACAAATGCGTTAACAACTTGTGCGTTACCACGAGCTTCCATACCTTCAACACGACCACGACGAGCTGTCACGTGACCCATAACATCACCCAAGTTGTCTTCTGGAGCAACAACTTCGACTTTCATGATAGGTTCAAGAATTACAGCACCAGCCTTGGATGCAGCGTTACGCAAGGAAAGTGATGCAGCGACCTTAAATGCAGCTTCAGAGGAGTCAACATCGTGGTAGCTACCATCATATAACTTAGCCTTAACGTCGATCAATGGATAGCCAGCCAAGACACCATTTTGCATAGCTTCCTTCAAACCTTGTTCTACTGAAGGGATGTATTCACGAGGAACAACACCACCGACGATAGCATTTTCAAATTCGAAGCCTTTACCTTCTTCGTTTGGTGTAAATTCGATCCAAACGTCACCATATTGACCTTTACCACCAGATTGGCGAACGAACTTACCTTGTGATTGTACTTGTTTTGTGAATGTTTCACGGTAAGCAACTTGTGGTTCACCAACAGTAGCTTCCACGTGGAATTCACGCTTCATACGATCAACGATGATATCCAAGTGCAACTCACCCATCCCAGCGATCAATGTTTCGCCTGTTTCAGGGTTTGTTTCAGCCTTGAATGTAGGATCTTCTTCAGCAAGTTTTTGTAAAGCAACGTCCATCTTATCTTGGTCAGCCTTAGATTTTGGTTCTACAGAAACTTGGATAACTGGTTCTGGGAATTCCATGGATTCAAGGATCAATGGGTGCTTAGGATCTGTCAAGGAGTCACCTGTTGTTGTGTCCTTCAAACCGATAGCAGCAGCGATATCACCAGAGAATACTTCAGCGATCTCGTTACGGTGGTTAGAGTGCATTTGCAACAAACGACCTACACGTTCACGCTTGCCTTTTGTAGCGTTCAAGACGTATGAACCAGCTTCTAAAGTACCTGTGTAAACACGGAAGAATGTCAAACGACCAACGAATGGGTCAGTTGCGATCTTAAATGCTAAACCAGCAAATGGCTTGTCATCATCAGCAACAAGTTCAACAACTTCGTCTGTATCTGGGTTTGTAGCGTTATATGGCTTAACATCTAATGGAGATGGTAAGTAATCATTAACACCATCAAGCATCATTTGAACACCTTTGTTCTTGAAGGCAGAACCAGCAAAAACAGGGTATACATCTAAGCTAAGTGTAGCTTGACGAATAGCTTTCTTGATCTCTTCTTTAGAAATTTCTTCCCCACCAAGGTATTTTTCCATGATGTCTTCATTAACATCAGCTAATGCTTCGATCATTTCTTCACGGCGAGTTTGTGCTTCTTCTAAGTATTCTTCTGGAATATCAACTGTTTCCCAGCTAGCACCGGAAGCATCTTCATCATAAAGATCAGCTTGCATTTCAACCAAGTCGATAACACCTTCGAATTGATCTTCAGCACCGATAGGCATTTGAACTGGCAATGGGTTTGCTTGCAAACGGTCCTTGATCGTGCTTACAGAGTAGTCAAAGTTAGCACCGATCTTGTCCATCTTGTTGATGAATACGATACGTGGAACACCGTATGTTGTAGCTTGACGCCATACGTTTTCTGTTTGTGGTTCTACACCAGATTGAGCATCCAAAACAACTACCGCACCGTCAAGAACACGTAATGAACGTTCTACTTCGACAGTAAAGTCAACGTGTCCTGGGGTGTCGATGATGTTGATCCGGTTGTCTTTCCATTGCGCTGTTGTAGCAGCAGATGTGATCGTGATACCACGTTCTTGTTCTTGTTCCATCCAGTCCATTTGTGAAGCACCATCGTGTGTTTCACCGATTTTGTGGATCTTACCTGTGTAATACAAGATACGTTCGGTCGTTGTTGTCTTACCAGCATCGATGTGAGCAACGATCCCGATGTTACGTGTTTTTTCCAATGGGAATTCACGCTTGTTTGCCATTTGAGATTTCTCTCCTTCCAAAAATAAAGATAATAGTAGTTCTTTTTTCAAAAAAATGACTACTATAAGATTTACCTATCTAAATCATATAATAGTCATCCTAAAATTACCAGCGATAGTGTGCAAATGCGCGGTTGGCTTCTGCCATCTTGTGTGTATCTTCGCGCTTCTTAACTGATGCACCTGTATTGTTAGCAGCGTCCATAATTTCTTTAGCTAAGCGTTCTGGCATTGTGTGTTCCCCACGTAAACGTGAGTAGTTAACTAACCAACGCAAACCTAATGTTGTACGACGTTCTGGACGAACTTCGATCGGAACTTGGTAGTTAGAACCACCGACACGGCGAGCTTTAACTTCCAAAACAGGCATGATGTTCTTCATTGCTTCTTCGAACACTTCTAATGGATCGTTACCTGTTTGTTCCTTAATAATATCAAAAGATTCGTATAAAATTTTTGATGCAGTCCCGCGCTTACCGTCTAACATCAAACGGTTGATCAAGCGTGTAACCAATTTTGAGTTGTAAATTGGATCTGGGAGCACTTCGCGTTTTGCAACGGCACCTTTTCTTGGCATCTAAAATGACCTCCTCAAATTCTAGCTACTTCTTCGTAATTAAGTATTTTTTAGTTATTTATGTTTAATTATTTCTTAGGTTTCTTAGCACCATACTTGGAGCGACTTTGCATACGACCGTCAACACCGGCTGTATCTAAAGCACCACGAACGATATGGTAACGAACCCCTGGTAAGTCTTTTACACGACCGCCACGGATAAGAACAACACTGTGTTCTTGCAAGTTGTGGCCGATACCTGGGATGTATGCTGTAACTTCGATCAAGTTAGACAAACGAACACGAGCATACTTACGTAAAGCAGAGTTAGGTTTCTTAGGTGTCATTGTACCGACACGAGTTGCAACCCCGCGTTTTTGAGGAGCAGGATTGTTTGTTTGTACTTTCTTGTAACTGTTATACCCAAAGTTTAAAGCTGGGGAATTAGATTTTGAACCTTTAGACTTACGGCCCTTACGAACTAATTGGTTAATTGTAGGCATATCTAAAGCTTCCTCCTTCCTTGTCTCATGTATTATTTTTAAGTACACACATCCAGGAGTTTCTTTTTTGTGAATAAAAAAATAACGTCCCGATGTACGTCGTTTAAATGTGTGCTAACTTGCTCACAGCCAGCACGATCTTGGGACGACCCCAAGAGAACTGTTCACATAAAGCACCTTTTACAGATTACCACGTTTAAACAAGGAATGTCAAATAATATTTTCAAATTATGCACAATTTTTTTCAAAGGTTTTGCGTATCTATAAAGTGAGGAGCTACACCCTTAGGCTATCTGAGCTAGTCAATGTCATTACTCTCTTGTTAGGATATGGGAATACTAGCGTTGATGGTAGTAAATAAAATTAGGAAAGGAAAAGCTATATTTCTTTTTCAAATGTAATCATTTGATTACGTTTGTTCACGTTTTATATAGCAGGTTCTTATATGCTGATCACACTGATAACTATCTTAGGTTTATGTCTAGGGTCATTTGCGACCTGTCTAGCTTACCGCTCTAAATACCGATATTCATTGCTCTACCCGCATTCTTTTTGTGAAAATTGCCAGCATGATTTGACTTGGTGGCAACTAATCCCCGTCTTAGGTTATTTTTTACAAAAAGGGTATTGTCATTTTTGCCACCAAAAGATCTCACCCTTAAGCACCTACATCGAATTAGGTTTTGGCCTGTTACTGGGCAGTGTCTGCTATTTTTTACCATGGGAGATCTGGCCTAATTTCATTTTGACGAGTTTTTGGTTACTTTGCTTGAGTCTGGAAGATTGGCAAGATACGACTATTTCCCTTCACCTATTAGTATTAGGCGCCATCTGCTTACTAACACTTGCACCCTTGCAATTTTCCTTTACCCAAGTTGTTTTACTTAGCGTGCTCTTTTGGGCAAATTGGACTAAAAAACTTGGCTATGGTGATACCTTTGTTATCTTAGTCTTAGGGATAACACTAGGTGATCAAACTTTGACTAGCATTTTATTTATCGCCAGTCTAACAGCACTAATCTATGCCAAATACACTAAGCAACGTGCTCTTCCTTTTGTTCCCTTTCTGTCTTTGGGATATCTTTTGAGCTTACCTGTTGCTTTAGCTTGGGCTAAATTTTAAAAAAAGATAAGTTCAAGGGTCGATCCATGTAAAATCAAGCGGTTTCAATTATAATTTATAGTGTATAATGATATTTTTATATAGAGGTGAATTATTTATGAAACACAAAATTATTTTAGATACTGACCCAGGGATCGATGACGCTGTGATGATCTCAACTGCTCTGACCGATCCTAAGCTAGAGGTGGCTTTGATCACTACCGTTGCTGGTAACGTAACGGTTGATAAAACGACTAAAAATGCTTTAAAGCTAGTCGACTTTTTCAATAAAGATGTACCTGTAGCGGCTGGTGCGACTGACCCATTGATCAAAAAATTCGAAGATGCAGCTCGGATCCACGGTGAAAGTGGCATGGCAGGCTATGACTTCCCCGAACCAACAAGTAAGCCACTTGATTTGCATGCTGTCCAAGCTTTACATGAAACGCTCATGAACAGCGCAGAGCCGATAACTTTGATCACTACTGGAGCCTACACCAACATTGCCCTTCTACTGCGTGAATATCCTGAAGTCAAATCTAAGATCAAGCAGATCATTGCAATGGGGGGCTCATTAGGTCGTGGCAATATGACTAGTGCTGCTGAATTCAACGTCTTTACCGATCCACATGCTGCTCAGATCATGTATAGTTCTCAGATCCCACTTATCATGGTCGGGCTAGATGTTACTCTTACTGGCCGGATCAGTGATGAAACGACAGATAAGCTCAAACAATTTGGGCGTGCTGGTCAAATGCTCCATGATATCATCGGTCATGACTTTGACCATGATGAGACCGGAACAGCGATCCACGATCTTCAAACGCTCTTTTATCTCGAACATCCAGAAGCCTTTGAAACTAAAGACTACTGGATCGATATCGTCACAGAAGGCCCCGCAGTAGGTGAAACTGTGGCTGATATCCGTGGTGCCTATCATGATGGTAAAACCAATGCTAAAGTCTGTGTGGGTATCGATACTGTTGCCTTTAATCAATGGTTATTGGATAAGGTCAGCCAAAATATGCAAAATTAGCCCAAACAAAAAGCACCTCGCATTTTAGCGAGATGCTTTTTTAGTATGTCAGCGATGCTTAGTTTTCATCATCTGCTTTAACAGCAGCCATCGCTTCTTTTGCTTCAAGTGATTTTTCCACGTCGGAAATAGAGTAAACACTGTCAGAAGCAGTACCTACTTCTTCAGGAACGATATCACGGTACTTCTTCATACCTGTACCAGCAGGGATGATCTTACCGATGATAACATTTTCCTTCAAACCGATCAATGGATCGTTCTTACCACGGATAGCAGCATCAGTTAGGACACGTGTTGTTTCTTGGAAGGAAGCAGCAGATAAGAAACTGTTTGTTTCCAAGGAGGCCTTAGTGATACCAAGCAAGACAGGACGTGCTGTTGCTGGGATACCGCCATTGATCAAAGTATCAACGTTGTTATCCTTAAAGTCATTGATATCCATCAATGTACCTGGCAACATGCTTGTGTCACCGGGATCCATGATACGAACTTTACGCAACATTTGACGTGCCATAACTTCAACGTGCTTATCAGAAATTTCTACCCCTTGCATACGGTAAACTTTTTGAACTTCATGCAAGATGTAGTTTTCAGTCGATAAGACGTCACGCACTTTGATCAATTCCTTAGGATCGATCGAACCTACTGTCAAGGCTTCACCACGGTGAACATAGTCGCCTTCTTTTACTTTCAAGACAGAAGTAAATGGTAAGGAGTATGTTCTAGTATCTGTTTCACCTTGAACTGTAACTTCTTTTGTACGTTCAGCTGGATTTTCTTCAACTGATTGGATGACACCCGTAACTTCTGTGATCGTTGCACGACCCTTAGGATTACGAGCTTCGAAGATTTCTTGCACACGAGGAAGACCTTGTGTGATATCGTCTCCGGCAACCCCACCGGTATGGAAAGTACGCATCGTAAGCTGAGTACCAGGTTCACCGATAGATTGAGCAGCCACAGTACCAACTGCTTCACCCACTTCAACTTCATCACCAGTAGCCATGTTACGACCGTAGCAGTGTTCACAAACACCATGACGTGTGTTACATGTGAAGGCTGAACGGATCGTGACCATTTCAACACCAGCATCAACAACTTGTTGTGCCATCGTTTCATCGATCATAACATCAGCTGGAACGATAACTTCGCCTGTTTCTGGATGTTTAACAGCCTTCATCGTGTAACGGCCTAAGATACGATCGTATAATGGTTCGATCATTTCGTTACCTTCACGGATAGCTGTAACATCTAAACCACGGTCAGTACCACAATCTGTTTCACGAATGATAACATCTTGGGCAACATCTACCAAACGACGAGTCAAGTAACCAGAGTCAGCTGTCTTAAGCGCCGTATCGGTCATACCTTTACGAGCACCGTGAGTGGAGATAAACATTTCCATCACAGAAAGACCTTCACGGAAGTTCGCGATAACTGGAAGTTCCATCGTCTTACCGTTAGGAGCAGCCATCAAACCACGCATACCAGCGAGCTGAGTAAAGTTAGAGATATTACCACGAGCACCGGAATCACTCATCATTTGGATCGGGTTAGATGGATCCATCTTTTCAACTAGCTTAGCTTGGATGTCATCTTTAGCCTTGTTCCAAATAGCGATAACACGGTTGTAACGTTCGTCTTCTGTGATCAAACCACGACGGAATTGCTTAGCAACTGTCGCAACTTCTTTGTGAGCACGTTCAACGATCTCTGGCTTTTCATCAAGATCAGTAACGTCAGCGATACCCACTGTTAAACCAGATTTAGTTGATTCGTAGTAACCTAAGTCTTTCATACGGTCCAAAAGTTCTGCTGTAGCAGTAACTTTGTAGTCTTTGTAGACTTGAGCGATGATGTCTGATAAGAAACCAGACTTGAATGGTGCTACAAGATCAGCTTCAGCCAAATATTCATGGATATCTTGACCTGGTTCTAAGAAATACTTATCTGGCGTCTTGCCGGACAAGTTTTCTGTAGTTGGTTCGTTAAGGTATGGGAAATCTTCTGGCAAGATCTCGTTAAAGATCGCTTTACCAGCTGTTGTCACCAAGATCCGGTCTTTTTGCCAGTCTGTAAATGGTGTACCTTTAGCAGCCAAGGAAGAAGCTTGCAAACCAATACGTGTGTGCAAGTGCACGTAGTTGTTTTGGTAAGCTGTGCGAACTTCGTTGACGTCTTTGAAGATCATACCTTCACCTTCACGATCTTTTTCTTCGATCGTGATGTAGTAGTTACCGATCGTCATATCTTGAGATGGTGAGATGATCGGCTTACCATCTTTAGGTGCCAAGATGTGGTGTGCAGCAAGCATGAGCAAGCGTGCTTCTGCTTGAGCTTCATCAGATAATGGCACGTGGATAGCCATTTGGTCCCCGTCAAAGTCGGCATTGTAAGCTTCACAGGCAAGTGGATGCAAGCGCATAGCTTTACCGTCAACTAAGGTAGGTTCAAAGGCTTGGATACCCAAACGGTGCAATGTAGGGGCGCGGTTGAGCAAGACTGGGTGTTCTTTGATAACATCTTCTAAAACATCCCAGATATCATCGTCACGACGATCGATCTTACGCTTAGCATTCTTGATATTAGAAGCCATACCACGCTTAGTCAATTCACGCATCATGAATGGTTTGAACAATTCCAAAGCCATTTCATGAGGGATACCCATTTGGTTAAGTTTCAACTTAGGACCAACATCGATGACCGAACGACCAGAGTAGTCAACACGCTTACCTAACAAGTTTTGACGGAAGCGACCTTGCTTACCTTTAAGCATGTGAGATAAGGACTTCAATGGACGGTTACCAGGACCTGTTACCGGACGACCACGACGACCGTTATCGATCAAAGCATCAACAGCTTCTTGCAACATCCGTTTTTCGTTTTGCACGATGATACCAGGTGCATTCAAGTCGAGCAAGCGTTTCAAACGGTTGTTACGGTTGATAACACGGCGGTACAAATCGTTCAAGTCACTTGTTGCAAAACGGCCACCTTCAAGTTGGACCATTGGACGTAGATCTGGTGGAATAACAGGAATTGCATCCATTACCATCCAGTCAGCATGGTTACCAGAGTTCAAGAAGGCTTCCAAGATGTCCAAACGGCGAACGGCACGTGTCCGTTTTTGACCAGTTGCTTCTTTTAATTCTTCTTTTAATTCAGCACATTCTTTTTCTAGATCTACATCGCGTAAAAGTGTCCGGATAGCTTCAGCACCCATTGCTGCCTTAAAGCCATCCCCGTATTCTTCACGTTTTTCACGATATTCACGTTCAGTTAAGAGTTGTTTTCTTTCTAAAGGCGTGTCCCCACCATCAGTAACCACATAAGATGCAAAGTAGATGATCTCTTCAAGGGCACGAGGGCTCATGTCAAGCACAAGACCCATACGGCTAGGGATACCTTTGAAATACCAGATATGTGTTACAGGGGCAGCAAGTTCGATGTGACCCATACGTTCACGGCGAACTTTTGCACGTGTGACTTCAACGCCACAGCGGTCACATACAACGCCCTTATAGCTAACTTTCTTGTATTTTCCACAGGCACATTCCCAGTCTTTTGTAGGTCCGAAAATCCGTTCATCAAACAGACCGTCTTTTTCTGGTTTCAACGTACGATAGTTGATCGTTTCTGGCTTCTTGACTTCACCATAAGACCAGCTTCTGATCTTATCGGATGAAGCAAGGCCGATTTGCATGCTATCGAATTTATTGACATCGATCAAAGGACCGACCTCCCTTTCTTATTTTGAAATACGAGTGTTTACTACTTTTCAACTTTTGTTTCTTCTTCGGCTGGTTTTGAGCCTTCTGCAGCAGCTGCTTTTTCAGCTGCTGCTTTTTCGCGCTTAGCTTTTTCTTCTTCAGAAACTTTAGCTAATGCATCGACTTTCATAATGTCATCATCATCTTCGTCCATGTCGCGCAATTCGATCTCTTGTTTTTGAGCGTCGAGCACTTTCATATCAAGACCAAGTGATTGTAATTCCTTAACTAAAACGCGGAATGATTCAGGCACGCCTGGTTGTGGAATTTGTTCACCCTTAACGATAGCTTCATAAGTCTTAACACGGCCGACCACGTCATCAGACTTGTAAGTCAAGATCTCTTGTAAGGTGTAAGCTGCCCCATAAGCTTCAAGGGCCCAAACTTCCATTTCCCCAAATCTTTGGCCACCAAATTGTGCTTTACCACCAAGAGGTTGTTGTGTGACCAAGGAGTAAGGTCCGATCGAACGAGCGTGGATCTTATCATCGACCATGTGAGCGAGTTTCATGTAGTACATGACACCGACAGCGACACGGTTATCGAATGCTTCACCTGTACGACCATCGTAAAGAACTGTCTTACCGTCGGATGGAAGACCAGCTTCTTTTAGTGCAGCCCAGATATCTTCGTCACGCGCACCATCGAAAACTGGTGAAGTTACGTGGATACCGAGTTTACGAGCAGCCATACCCAAGTGAAGATCTAATACTTGTCCGATGTTCATACGGGAAGGCACACCCATTGGAGAAAGCATGATGTCGATCGGTGTACCATCTGGCATAAATGGCATATCTTCTTCAGGGATAACAACAGAGACTGTACCCTTGTTACCGTGACGACCAGCCATCTTATCACCGACTTGTAATTTACGTTTTTGTGCAATGTAAACACGAACCATCATGTTAACACCAGGTGCTAGTTCATCGCCAGCTTCACGTGTGAAGATCTTCACGTCTTGGACGATACCGCCACCACCGTGAGGCACACGTAAGGAAGTATCACGAACTTCACGTGCTTTTTCACCAAAGATCGCATGCAATAAGCGTTCTTCAGCTGACAATTCAGTCATCCCTTTAGGTGTAACTTTACCAACTAAGATATCGCCATCCTTAACTTCAGCCCCGATACGTACGATACCGAACTCATCTAAGTTCTTCAACGCATCTTCACCAACGTTAGGGATCTCACGTGTCATTTCTTCAGGCCCGAGTTTGGTATCACGAGCTTCGGATTCATGTTCTTCGATGTGGATCGAAGTATAAACATCTTCTTTAACTAAACGTTCGTTGATCGCGATAGCATCTTCGAAGTTGTAACCATCCCAAGTCATGAAGGCGATAAGTGGGTTTTGCCCTAAAGCTAATTCCCCTTCTTCCATTGATGGACCATCAGCTAACACATCATCAGCATCAACATGGTCACCAACACGTACGATCGGTGTTTGGTTGTAGTTCTTACCACCGTTAGAACGACGGAATTTCATCAACTTGTAAGTATCTAAAGAGCCATCTTCACGACGCACGCGGATCTCACGAGCATCAACGTATTCAACTGTACCATCATGGTCAGCGATCAAAGCATCACCGGAGTCATGAGCAGCTTTGTATTCGATACCAGTACCAACTAATGGAGCATGTGGCTTGATCAAAGGAACAGCCTGACGCTGCATGTTAGCACCCATCAAAGCACGGTTGGAGTCATCGTTTTCCAAGAAAGGAATACATGCTGTAGCGACCGCAACAACTTGTTTTGGTGACACGTCCATGTAGTCGACTTTATCAACGGAAATTTCGATATTTTCATCTTTATGACGAGCCATAACAACATTATCAACGAATGAACCATCATCGTTTAATGGTGAGTTAGCTTGTGCTACGACATAGTTATCTTCTTCATCAGCTGTCAAGTAGTCGATCTTATCAGTAACTTTATGTGTATCCCAAGAAACACGACGGTATGGTGTTTCCACGAAACCATATTTGTTGACACGAGCATAGGTAGACAAACTGTTGATCAAACCGATGTTAGGACCTTCAGGCGTTTCGATCGGACACATACGACCATAGTGAGTATAGTGAACGTCACGAACTTCATAGCCAGCACGGTCACGTGTCAAACCACCAGGCCCTAAGGCTGAAAGACGACGCTTATGTGTAAGTTCGCCAAGTGGGTTTGTTTGATCCATGAACTGGGATAACTGGGAACTACCAAAGAATTCCTTGATCGAAGCAACAACTGGACGGATGTTGATCAATTGTTGTGGCGTTACCGTTGCGATGTCTTGGATAGACATTCTTTCACGAACCACACGTTCCATCCGTGTCAAACCGATACGGAATTGGTTTTGTAATAATTCACCCACAGAACGGATACGACGGTTACCCAAGTGGTCGATATCGTCAACGCTACCTAAACCTTCTTGTAAGTTGAAGAAGTAGTTCATGGAAGCCAAGATATCAGCTGGGGTGATGTGCTTGTATTCCAAAGGTACATTACCGTTACCGATCACGTTGATCACGCGTTCTGGATCTGTTTCAGAGTAGACCTTGATGATCTGTAAAGTCATTGGTTCTTGGACTACGCCTTCTTCAGATGGATGGAAGGTCACCATCTTGAAATCATCACGCTTGAGGTAAGGAGCTAATTTTTCCATAGCTACCTTATCTAAAAGGTCACCCTTATTGACGATGATCTCGCCTGTTTCTGGATCAGCTAAAGTTTCAGCTACACGTGTGTTCAATAGACGTGTCTTCAAATCAAGCTTCTTGTTGATCTTATAACGACCAACAGCTGCTAGATCATAACGTTTTGGATCAAAGAAACGCGCTGTCAAAAGACTACGTGCAGAATCAGCTGTCTTTGGTTCGCCTGGACGTAGGCGTTCGTAGATATCTTTCAAGGATTCTTCAACACGGGAATCTTCCATGTTCTTATGGATATCTTTTTCCAAAGTATTCATCAATGCATCAGTTTCACCGAGCATTTCAAGAATTTGAGAATCTGATTCGTAACCCAAAGCACGAATCAATTCTGTCAATGGGATCTTACGTGTGCGGTCGATACGTACATAAGCAACGTTTTTAGCATCTGTTTCGTATTCCAACCAAGCACCACGGTTAGGGATCACCGTTGTACCGTAGTTTTCACGGCCATTTTTATCTAATTCAGAGTTAAAGTATACGCCGGGTGAACGAACTAATTGTGAGACAATAACACGTTCAGCACCGTTGATGATGAATGTACCTTGCTTTGTCATCAATGGAAAATCGCCAAAGAAGACGTCTTGTGACTTGATCTCCCCAGTTTCCTTATTGATCAAACGCAAAGTAACGTGTAATGGTGCTGAGTAGTTAGCGTCGTGTTCACGTGCTTCGTCAACCGTGTACTTTGGTTCTAACAATTGATAATCGACAAATTCAAGTGATAAGTTCCCTGCGAAGTCTTCGATAGGCATGATGTCTTCAAACATCTCACGCAAACCTTCGTCTAAGAACCATTTGTAAGAGTCTGTTTGGATCTCGATCAAGTTAGGCAGATCTAGAACTTCTTTGATTCGAGAATAACTTCTGCGTTCACGGTGTTTGCCGTATTTTACTAAATGTCCTGCCAAGTTGTTCACCTCTCAAAATATTTACTGTAAATTGCTGCTACAACTGAAAATTAATATTACAATTATGTTACAAATAACTTTTTGCAAAAATTTTCAGTGAATTTTGGCAAAAAAAAGCAAAAACAGATCATGTTTAATAAAATAAACCTCACTATTTTTGCTTCTTCGTTTGCCTGATCCGGACAATAGATCGTATCAAGCATCTAAATTCACAGTTTTTGCATCTATATAGTGTAGCAATAAAAACCGGTACTGTCAATACTTTTTGCACGTTTTCTGAAAACTAATTTGTCAGTGTTGGACATACCTTTTTATCACTTATCTTTCGCCTGTTCTTCTAATAAGGATAGTATATTTACCGTGGGGATCAACACAGCATCTGAACTATCTAAAGATGAAACCATTGAGATGGCACTTCGTAGATAAGGAAAAACGATTGCAGCTCCATTAACTACCAAATAATTTTCTTGCTCACTCTCTGAATTGATCGTGAAGTACCCACTCACTCGAGCCACTATCGTCTTATTTTCGCCTTGATCAACAAATTTTGCCTTTAATGTGACCTTGCCGTTTTTCCTATCCTCAGTCATTCCCGATTCTATTGCCAACTTTAAATTATCCGATCCTAAGTCTTCATTATCTACACTTCTAACATAAGATAACTCTTCAATTTCATATCTTTCTAATTCTATCGCTGGTTTCATAGTCTACTGCTATATAAAATATGAACAAACGTAATCAAATATCTCAAATGATTACATTTGAGAAAGAAATATAGCTTTTCCTTTCCTAAATTTTATTTACTACCGTCAACGCTAGTGTTCCCATATCCTAACAAGAGGGTAATGACATTGACTAGCTCAGATAGCCTAAGGGTGTAGCTCACCCCGTTATATTTTTAACCTATTAAAGCCAAAAGATTTTTTACTGCATTTTCATCTCTATCCATAACTGCACCACATTCATAACAAATATATTCATTATGCTTAGTTTTGTATTTTTGATTACCATCAAGACTAATTTTTTCATCACCAGTCTTGATATGACCGCAATCAGAACATCTTTGTGTGCTTGGATAGTATTTATCAGCTAAGACTACTTCTTTATCATACCAGCCAGCTTTATAGATCAATACTTGTCTAAAGTAACCAAATAATGACCTTTGTAAGCCTTTAGAAGCTACGTGTGTCATCTGCATTTTCTTTACATCTAAATCTTCGATTACGATCTTGTCATAATCACTAACTAATTTAGTTGTAAATTTATGGATAATATTATGTTGAATATTAGCTACTTTGCGATAATCACGTTGTAACTTGGCTCTCGTTTTAACGTAATTATTTGTTTTAGTAGCTTTATTTCCATTAACCACACGTTTTTTAGCTAATTTTCTTTGATAATACTTGATACGTTTATAAAGTCGTTTCAAATTATCTGGCAAGATGTTTATCTTACCATCTGTGTAGTTTAGATGTCCGACATTGGCGTCAACGGCTGAATGCTTACCAGTCTTGATCTTCTTTTTTATCTCTACTTCAAAAGGTAGACTAGCCCAGTATTTATCATTTTCACGGTAAATTGAAACTACTTTTAAATCACCTTCTAAAGACTTAGCCCCTTTAAATCTGATATCGTACCAAGTTTTGATCCCTAGAGGTTTATCTAAGCGTAATTTTCCATCAATGATCTTAGCTCGATCAGTTTTAAAGCCTTGTCTAGGAGCTTTTTTAGACTTAAATTTAGGCTTGCCCCAATCTGGTTGTGCCTTATCAAAGAAATTTTTCCAAGCTTTACCTAGATCAGAGATCGATAATTGTAAACAACGAGCTGATAATTGATACTGCCAATCCGCTTTATTAGCTACTAATTCATCACGAACTTTACGTTCGCTAGGTTTTAACTTTTTATCCCCTAAAATCAAGGAACTATCATACATATCATTCCATAAAGCTAAGCCTTGATTCCAACAATATCTGCGATAATCACATAAATCATCGATCACCTTTTTCATGGTCTTGTTTGGATAAAGCCTTACTTTTTGAACTCGAATCATTATTCTCACCAACTTTCAAAGACCTGTCATTTTTTAATTTACTTTTATATTTACGTAAACCATATAAGCGACAAGAAAATACATGTACGATACTTATCATATCGTCGATCATTTCTTGAGTAGGACTAGTTTCAATGTTATTTAACACTACAATTTCCGTATTGTGCATCTTACATAATCTTTCAAACCAATCATAACCAAAGCGGATAAATCTATCTTTATAGGTAATAAAGATTGTGTCGACTTGATTATCCATTACTTCTTTTAGTAATTATTTCATCAAGAATAACACCTTTAGCATGGGAGCACAATAAGTTTTTAAAGCCCCATTGTTATCCCAGCGTTGTAGGATTAAAACAGTAACGCCCGATCTTTCAGCTATTTCTTTTGTTTTTAATATCGCCATAATATCTACCTCACATTTTATCTTTCTTGTAGATATTACATCACATTTGATTATATTTTAATGCATTTAATTAACAGTTATTTTCTCCCTTAAGCCACATCTACTTCATTAGGTTAAATTATCAAGATCTACTTTAATTGTAGTATATTTTTTGATCCCCTGTTGAACACCTTTTTCCTTTTTAAGTGAATTAGATGTTGCAGAAACGACCGTATCTAATAAAATACTAGTTTTTATCTGTTTATTCCGTTTTTCTTTTTGCTACTGAGCATATTCATAAAATTCAGCATCTAAGGATTCTAGGAACTTAGTATCTCCTGACTCTAATCCTTCGATCAGCTTATCCATTCTGTTAAGCAATGACATGTCATTCAACTCTTTTCTATGTTTCCAGTAAAAATTCCACCATTTCCCTCTTTTACGCAATATATAACCTTTACCTGATTAGTTAATTTCTGCACCCTATTTTCTGAATCAAGCAATTCAGTTTGAGGGGTTTTAGGATACTTACCAAAAAACTTCACTAATTTAACATTACATTTTTCACAAAAGAAATCAATTTTATCCCCAATAGAAGCTTTCTTTAAATATTGTAGTTTTGGTTCTTTACTAGCAAGCCGTATAAATTGATCTAATCTCTTTTCAACATTTAAATCAGTCAGATCGAGTAAATCATTTCTAGCATCAAACTTAACGTAACAACGAAAAATATCTGCCTTACCATCTTTTTGTTTTTTCCAATATTCTGCATTACCTTCGTTATCCCAAAAATACATCCCCGTTCCGCCCCACTCACTGTCATCTTTATGGTGGCTGATCCGTAACTCTTTATGCTTTAAAAAACTTTCCACACGGCTTTCATAATTACAATGGTATAGTTCTACTATGCAATTCATGATTTTTCCCCTCTTGCTTCTTTTTCCAAAGCATAGCATTCATACAAAGAGATTACAACTTCATTTATTTAGCTTAAAATATCACTTATCTGCTCAAGCGAACTAGCTTCCAGATCGATCTTGATCTTAGGCTCAGCCACTTGTTGCTTACGATTCAACCATAGCGTATCGATCCCAGCATTTTGTCCGCCTAACATATCTGAGCTCAAAGAGTCGCCGATGATCAAAGTTTTATCTTTATCAAACCCAGCTATTTGGTCAAAAGCACGTTTGAAAAAGAGTTGTGACGGCTTTTGGGCACCTAACGTCTCTGAGATGAAAATCTGTTTGAAATATTGATCAAACTTAGACTCCTTTAGCCGCTTTTCTTGGATGAATTTAACACCGTTAGTCACAATATACAGCTCATAGTCACGCCCAGCTAGATCTTCCAATAATTCCCGTGCCCCAGGGAGCGCCTGATGACCATTAGCTAAAAACTGTAAATAACGATCATTTAAGCTATTATTAGCTAATTTTTTGCCAAAATGCTCCTTAAAAAAAGTCGGAAACCGTGTCGCCATCAACTCATCACGTGTGATCTCATTTCGTTCTAACTTTTCCCACAATCCTTGATTATATGTTGCATAGGCCTGTTTTACCGTAGCGGTCGGCTCGATATCGACTGACGTAAATAGTTGGTCGAGTGCTTGATCTTGGGCGGCATGGAAATCAAGTAAGGTATCATCAACATCAAAAAGTAGCGTCTTGTAGCGTTTCATTTTATACATCCCTTTATTTTTTCTTGGTAGCGATCGCGATCGCTGTTAAGATGACCGAACTTAGACTTTCAAGATCAAGTGAATTGCCATCTTCAAACTCCTTGATCAACACTTGCCCGATCGCTTCTGTTACGGAAACAGCAACTCCAGCACTGATCGTGCCACCCACTATGCTCCCAGCTCCAGGAACGAGCTTAAATAAATTTCCCGCCAAACTGCGTCCCAGTGTCGTTGCAAAAGTCGATTTGAGCACACCTTGGACCATACCTTTGGATACTTTTTTGCCATAGGCGCGGTAGATCTGAACGATCATTGCAGTCTGGATCGGCATCAAAGCGACAGCATCAGCAAACGGGATCGGGGTAACAGCAACCGTGGCTGCTCCGAGTGCTGCTGTATGCACAGCTTTGTTAGCTTTTTGTTTTGGAGTCTCAATTGTTCGCTCATCTTTTTTATCCATAACAATACCCTCCTACTTTTTCTTCTCTTTTATAGTATAACTAAAAGTTAGCTGTAATCATTTATTTTGCTCGGCTTATAAAAAACAATTAGTTATATTTAATACAATTATAACTTTACACTTTGGAGAATCCCTTTTATAATTTGGCTCACAAAGAAAGATCACTTGAATAGTTGGATAATGCAGTAACGTTTATTTATTAGGAGGCGTTAAGCTATGAAAGTTCAAAAGTTTGTCGTATTGTTCTTTGTCACACTACTGCTTGATCTCACAGTCGTGCATACAGTTCCTGTATTTGCTAGCCAAACAAACACTCAAAATACACATCAGTCGGTAGATTCTTTGCTTGCTGATCTATCCCCCACTTCGCTAGTAACTCTTCTTACTGCAGTGGAAAAATTACCACAAGATATGCTTGATAGGTCAGATCAAGCTGAAATCGATCGTTTTATGCTTGAAAATGGTGTAAATTTAAAATTTACAGGGGAGCGCACTAAAAGAGGACTTGGGTGGTGCATTACTTCTATTTCATGGGCCATTGGAACCACAGCTGTCGGTGTCTTAAAATTAGCTAAAATCAAAAAATTTGTAAATGCTGCCGGTGGTGTTCAGAAAGCTGCCAAAGCACTTATCGCAATTGCAAAAGGCAAAAATTCCAGTGAAGGTATTGAACAATTTGGAAAGAGTTTGAGAGACCTTGCATCTGAAATCTTAGGGATCAAGGAGATCAAAGATAATTGTTTTTAAAATATCAAAAACTACGTAATATCCAACACGCATTATTGCTGATCTTTCTTTTTACTCATATCCTGACGAGTGATCTTCACTTTTTTTCCGAATTTTTGCTCTTATTAGCATTGGATCAAGAATCAGAATTCTTTTTTGCCCCCTCAGAATCAAAATACTATTTATACTGTTTGTACGCGTATTATCTAATGACGCTGAGCGCTACTATGTATTTCATCGGTTCGATAATTTCCTAAGCAACTTGTGTCAAATATACACATTTAGAGGGCATCCCTTTTAATTGACGGATACCCTCTTTTTACAATATAGATAAATATTTCATCACTTACTATAAAATGTCTTCGCAAGGATCACTGAAATAAGTGGTATGATCACCAAAACTGCTAAGATCTTTAACAATTGATCATCTTGTCTTAGATACAAAATAGCACTATACACGATAAATAAGCTAAAACATAGCGCTAATGGTATGATCTTTTTATTTTTCATCTGCTTCACCTTGCTTTCGCTCTTCAAACGACAGATCAAATATAAGTATTAATTCATAAAATTATTTCTATGGTAAAAAACGATACGATATGTTACAATCCTAAATCAAAATGGATCTAATATTTTTTGCTCAATATGCGAGCGTACCAGTGTTTAAAATGATATTGACAACTGCTGTAGCTGTAGCTGTTGGAATCCCCAAAGTCCCAGCTACCTGAATGATCGTAGTTAACATACTCGACTTTCTATCTACATACTGCAACGCTTGTGGATATAGCCTTTATCCACGCTTTCAGTGTATCCTATCTTCTCTAAGAAATATATGCCTAAAAATTGACACTTTGACAACTATTTTCCCTGTAAACAAAACAAGATCACTGTATCAAACGACACAGTGACAATTTTTTATCGAAAGGAAATGATGATTTATGCGAGAAACACGTGAAATGATCATCAATGCCGTCATGCGTTTGGCTTTAAAAAACAAAGAACGCACTCATTTGACTATAACCGAGATCGCTACCGAGGCTGGACTCTCACGCCAAGCCATCTACCAAAAGCATTTTAAAAATGTAGCTGAGATCTTTGAAGATATCCACGTGACTATCGATGAACAAATATTGAAAACTTTTGAACAAAAAGTCCTTACTCTGCCACCGTCTGAGATCTATAATGGAATCGCCCAATATATCTTACCGCTAGTATACCAACATCGCGAATGGCTCAGGGTCCTCTATAGTACTAATATCGACTTAAAGTGGCGCCGTTATCTGCATGTAAGATACTCCACGATCACCTTGACATATTTAGCTAAATATCCCCCGTTGAATTCGCCACTCTCGCAGGAAAAAACGATCAATTTATTGACCGATCATCTGCTTGCGGTCATCTCTACTTGGTTGAGCGATGATTTCCCCATGCACCCAGAAAAATTTGCACCTATTTTTTTGACTTTGATGACACGTTCACCTAGATCTTTTTTTAGCTGAGAGCTTTATTCTCGTGATACTACAAAAAACAGCAACAAAAATACTTTGCTGCTGTCAGTAATTATTTTTTGACCGGTGTCTTTTGGGCACGTTTGATCGCATCTTGGATACATTCTAGGTAGAGTTGGCTTGCATTTTCACGTCCACCAAAATGCGTTCCATCCGTACCTTCAAAGACCTCAGGATGAGCTCTTGCCACTTCATCCCAGTCGCCGATCGTGATAAAGTCATACTTCTTAGGTAAGGTTCGCTCCCACACGCCTAATTTATATGAATTATACGAAGAATCAGCATGTCCATCGTGTGGAGTGATAAAGATCAAGTGGTGCCCAGGTTTTAGATCATCGATGACTTTTTGCGTTTGCTCTTGATAATCATCTAAGGCATTGGTCCCGATACAGATCACCACATCTTTGCGCAATTGTCCACTGTTTTGAAGCCCCATCAAAACGTCATAGGCAAGGTTCATCGTGCGGTTGCCCTCTGCATCGATATCTACATTTTGCATGTGTTCTAACAGATAGCTTCGACTTCCCAGCGTAACACTATCACCGATGATCGTTGTTCCGGCTGGAATATTGTTCTCTTGTCTCGTAGTCGGCTGGTCTTTTGGTGCAGTGGCCTTGGCATAAGCTACTTCAAGCTTACTGATATCTTGTTGGATCCCACCAAGCATTAGACTTTGTTCCAACGAAGAGATCTTTGGCGCTTGTAGACAAAGAAATACACCAAAACCGATCGCTAATGTCAAAGATCCACCTAAAGGAGCCATAATATGCTTGAATTCGATCTTTTTATCCAAGACTTCAACCTGTTTGCCCCGCAGCAGTGGTTCTAAGAAATAATACGAAACACTAGCGAATAGGACCGACAAGACAGTCGTGATCAAAGCTGCGACCCAGTTGCTATATAACTTAGAAAAGATCACAAATAACGGCCAATGGAAGAGATACACACTGTAGCTGATATCAGCTAGATAACCAAAGATAAATGGTTCTTTGGTATCTGGCGTCTTGCGGTGTAAGATGTTAGCCCCTAAGATCGCACCTGCTGCAAATAAACTAGCTAATAAAAAGCCAAACATATATGTTTCTCGCTGATCAAAACGCAGGAAATAGGCTAAGATAAATAAACAGATCAGATTTGCACTCATAAAGAGCAAGGCACGTGTCTTGGTCCAATGCTTGGCCATATTCGCACTAAAAGCCGGCATCAGATCTTGGATCCCCGCAAGCGCCCCTAGCATACTTCCGACAAAAAAGGGAAAGATATGAGCGATACTTGAAAAATAGATCGGTGAAAATTCCGTCAGCTGTTGCGCGCGTAAGTACATAACTAATGCACTTCCACCAGCCAAAAGAGCTGAACTTAAAAAGACACGTTTTCGAAATTGCTTTACCGTTGTTGTAAACTTTGTTAGTAAGTAGAGCACAAAACCCCAAACTAAGTAAAATTGCACTTCGATGGCTAATGACCATGTATGCACAAAAAGATGTGGGATGAAGCGCGATTCGTATGTCCCACCTGTGTTGATCTCAAAGAGATTAGTCACAAAGCCTAACGCTGCTACGATCTGATGAAAAAGATCGGTAATGTAATCTTTACCAACTAAAAGCGTAAATGGTAAAACGATACAGATCATCAAGATCAACGGTGGTAAGATCCGCATAACGCGCCGATAATAAAAATCTCGAAGTGCAAACTTATTCGATCGACTGAACTCATCCAATGCTAAGGCTGTGATCAGATAGCCTGAAAAGGTGAAGAAGATATCTACTCCGATAAAGCCACCCGTATAGCGCATCTGGAAGAAGTGATAAAGTAACACACAGATCAGACCTGTTATCCGGATCAAACTAAACCATTTGATTCTCATTTTTCCTGATACGCTCCTTTATCATATTTTCCTGCTTGGATAACTTTGCCATCCTTTAGTAGTTTACCTTGATCTTGTGCGACACCACGATGAAAATTGCCTTTAAAAGACCAACCTTCATGCGACTTATACACGCCACGACCTTCGAAGTGACCATCTTTAAATGATCCTGTATAGGTATCACCATTTTTTAAGTACAAGACACCTGAGACAAGCTTGCCATCTTCAGTCGTCCCACGATAAACTGTCCCATCTTGAAATTTGACGACACTACTTTTTTGGCCACTGCCATAAAAAAAGGTCAGCCAAATGCACCCAATGATCAAAAAAGCAGACCCAAGTAAGATCCATTTTTTTCTCTTTTGCATAATGTCCCCCTAACTAATAATTGCCAAATTGCTATGTTTTTGCAGTCTTTATTCATTTTCTTACTAATTTTTTAGATAAGCTACCGCACCAAAGACCACAAATGCCACACTGCATTTCTTTAAAATCAGCTATATCTTACTATAAGTTGCGGTCAATTAAAATACTTTTGGCATTTTTTAGTTAAATATTTTTAAGATAATTCCAGTGCTCGCTCTACGATCTTCTGTAAGGTAAAGAAGTCAACATTACCATAGCGTTCGAATTCAGCGATCAAGTCATCCCCGATCTGCTCACCTATCGTAAGTAGTTCATTAAAAGTTTCTTTTCTCTGAAAAATATTGACTATGGGGATCAACCTATAGACATTATCAGATACGCTAGGTTTATAACTTTGGTCGATAGCTTTAGTAACCATCTCAAAAACTTTCTTCTTAGATATCGTTTGACCATAATGTTTATAAAGCGCAACGATCATCTGTGAATAGCGCCTAGCAAATTGCGTACCAGTCGGTTGGGATAACGTGACCATTGGTTCAGCTGGGTTTTTTAGCTCCCAAGTAACGATCTTTTTTGCTTCTTTTTTCATTGTGACTCTCCTTGTAAAATGGAATTTATAAACTTTTATATTTATTTTCCTGAGTCTGTGACATAAGTTGGCTATCTGATCTTTATCGGTTGAGGGACAAGTTTGGGAGAACGCCGGAGTTTTTTTCGTAATTTCTTTAATTTCTCCTTGGCTTCTTGAAAACTTGTATCATCATTATCTGCATCATCAAAAAACTGATTGAAGAAGTCTCTGAGTTTTTCTTTTTTAGCTTGATCCATCCTGTTCATTCCTTTCTCTTGTTCTATATACCTAAAGTAAAACACGCTGCCTTTATACCCACGATCAAAACTTTTTTGCCTAATCAAATGCGATCTTGATCGCATGCTTGATGATATTTTCTAGCTCATTTAGATCGATATAGCCATTACCTTCAAACTCATCGATCAATGTATTACCGCTCATCTCCGTTAAGACAACAGCAACGCCACCATTAATGACCGCACCTGCAACTATACCTACCCCAGGAATAAATTTAAGCAAATTATCAACTAAACTTTTTCCTACAGCAGTGGCCGTTGTTGCTTCAAGGATCCCTTAGCTACTATAGATCTTAATGATCATCGTTGCTTGGATCGGGATCAAGATAGCCGCATCTGAAAAAGGGATCGGTGAAGTACTAACAGCTCCTGCTGCAACTGCTGCCGTATGGACAGCCGCTTTTGCATCTTCATACATCATTATTACCTACCTTTCACTAATTATCATACGACTTCACATAGACACATACTGTCGCAAAAAAGAAAAACCCTTGGCTTTTTTCACCAAAGGTTTACTCATCATCATTTATCTCATTGATCATTCGACGAACACTTCGTTCACTATAGCCCGTCAACTTTGCCAACTCACGTACATTTAAGCGGTCCATATTCTCGGCTATTTTTTGCGTGCATAGTCCTTGGAATGTAATTTAGACGGAAAATATACCGTACTTCTCCACAAATTGTCGTATATCAGATTGACTACCCGCTCACCGAACAGACCGTAAAAAGTTGATAAATTCCATTGTATCTATTCATCATAATTTGCCAGTAAACCAGGTTTTATTCTTCAAAATATGGTATTTACAGTATTCTTTAGAATACAAGCGCATCGAAAAATCATATTTAGTGCTTCTGACTATTTCAAACAACTTACTCGTGCGTTGTTCTCCGATCAAAGCAGCCATTTCTTGATATGTCTTCTTATAATCCGAAATCATAGTGTTCTCCACAAAATTGATCTTATCTCAAGCGTATACTCTTTTTTGTTATTCATAAGGAGATCCACTACTATGAAAAAATTTTTCCAACTATTCACCTGAATCAATTGTCCAAAGTGCGCTTAAAGAGATAACTGATTCAAGTTTTATAAAAACTTTACCTCTTTTTTTGAACTAAGTGATCTATTCAAATCACAAAAATGGGAAAGTACTGATCCCGTAGTTAGACGACTGGCTGAAAAAAATTTAAAAAATATATAAATAACCAGCCTAATATTAACTTTGCCAAAACTGACACCACCAATCACACTCACTCCAAACTAAAATAGTAACCCACGAAAGAACACACAAAAACGAGTTACCTAAACTGCTTCAACTAGTTATATTTTCAGAATAAAGAAAGACAGCTTTAAAATCCCAATATTTGGAATTTTTGAAGATGTCTTTTACTTATGTCACAGCCTCATTTTTACTGCCACATAGAGAAAATCCCATTATATATAACAGACTTTGAGGCAATATTCTGCATCCATAAAACGATATTTGGTAACGGCTAATGGTTTGCCCCCATTATCTTCATCAACGATAACAGCTACATCCAAACAATTTTCTGGTTTAAAGTTATCTCTGAATTTTGGTGCAACATCTATCGGAACATCTACGAAAGCTTCTTGTCCGTTAGCATAGATATATTTAAACTTAAATTCATCTGGGTCATATTGTTTGATCTTAATATTTTTTAATTGATCCATAAACAATAAAACGTTTAATTTGGCAACACGATCATCGGACATCAATTGTTTCATCTTTCGAGTAGCTAATTCACTGGCAGCATCTAATTTTGAAAATTTGCTATCTAAACGATTTTTTTCCGAAGACAGCTTACTTTGGATCTTATTTTTAATCTCTTCGATCTTATCAGCTACCCGTCTATCAAAATCTTCCACACGCTCAAATTCCCCACGAACTAATGGTGCTTTAGCATACTCATCTTTGACTAATTCGTTTAGAAGATCATCTCTTTTAACAGTTATATCTGCTATATAACGATCTAAGCCTTCAATGTCGTTACTTTCTAGTTCATCGCTCAAATATATTGTCATCAACTTTTTATGAATATATTCAGCCTTTACTGGATCCAACATCTTCATATAAAATGTTGTATAATTTTCATCCAAAGCTTTATTCATTTGTTCACGCCATTTTCGCTGATCTTCCGCTAATTGTTCTTCTTCAAGTCTTACTTCTTCATATTGTTTTACATAGCTTTTAACTTCATCAACCTTCGCAATACCATAATCGATCTTCCTTTGAAGTTCTATAGTATCATAACCTAGAATAAACTTATTGATTTTAGCCCAACTTCCTTCAGTCGGTAACTCCTCATGATTGATCTCAGCAAAGTAACTGAACTGATGGTTTCTAGCAGCTAATTCATTCAACGTGAACTGATATCTGTTAATTATTGGCGTTTCATGTTCCATCTTAGAGATTATCCCATCCACATACTCAATACTTTGCCCAACAGCTACAGCATACTCCGCTGGCAACAAACCTCCAGAGAGATAAGTATATACGTATTTGGGATTGTTTTTAAAAATATCTTCACCCTTATTGATGGCTTGTTCGATCTTCAAGCGTAATCTATCTTCTTCTTGCTCTTGCTTTGTAAGAAATTCTTCCCGTTCTCTTTCAGATAATTCGCTATACGCTAACATTTTAGCTTCAACATCTCGATCTAATTTCAACATACATTCTAATTTTACTGTTGTATATTTTTCATCAGTATCAAACTTATTTATGATATCTAAATATTCACTGATATTTTCTCTAGTCAGATTTTCCTGTAATAACGAGACTGTATGTTCTAAGATTTTTCCACGTAAATTTTCAAATTCATCGCTATCATGTGCAGACAATTGATACACTGAATAGCTCCAAAATGTCGGATCATTTTCTGTGATCGCTTTTTCAATAAGCAACTTTTCTAAACGAACATGTTGTGCAGGACTCAAAACTTCCAATAAGTCGATCCTAAATGCATCATTGATGGTTAGATCACGTTCTACTAACGGGGCTAACATATTTTGATAAGTTATTACCGTTTTTTGTTCCTTGTTAAGCGCAGTGATAACTGCATCAAACATTTCAGCTTTATCACCTATTGGTAATGAATTAAATGTAAGTTGCTCATTTTCAAAATTAACAAGTACAAGTTTATCATCACTAGTATAGCCTAATAATAGATCATTTAACGGCATAGCTAATCGTTGTTCATCATTGAACTTCCAAAATACCCACTCATCGATCGCACCGATCCCTAAAGTCCCATTATTGCGCATCATTGTTGTATCAACAAAGAATAGTAGATCCCGATAATCAACATTGAATACTTCACGTAAATTATCGATCTTTTTGTGCTCGATCTTTTTAGTAGATGCATTCGAGATCTTTTTTTGTTTTAGTTGCTTAGCGATCCTATTCTTTAATTCACGCCTTTGAGCATTTTCACCAAGTGGACAAATCTCATCATCGACCATCTCGTTAGCGAACTTCTTAATACCATCAAAGAATCCCATCTTAATCCCTCACGATCATCTTTTAATTCATACTACTTCAACATGTCTTCGATATCATCTTTGCTGTTAACTTGAGGCATTTCTTTCTTAGGCATGGTTGTGGTATTTTTGACCACATCACTTACCATTGCTTCACCGAGTGCGGTTTGATTTTGCATATCAACAACTTGTCCCATCAAGACATACTTATACTCTGCTTGGATCTTTTGCGCAAAGCCTTCGATCTGAGCTTTAGTGCTCGATAAAGTCTTTTGCACCTCAGGATCATTAGCGATCAAATTGTTGTCATAGATCCGATTATAGTAACTGAGCGTCTTGTTCATCTCGGGCAAAATATTTACTACCATACCTTCAAAAGTGAAGATCTTAGGTGGATCATTCAAGATCTTCACCGCAATATCATCAAAATAACTTTGCAATTTGTACTTAGGATCGATATAGCGCAAAGTAGGATTGTTCGTGATCGCAACCATCACTGCATTTGCTTGGGCAAAATACTGATCCACACTCGTGCGCCATTTTTCGATATCATCATTATTGTAATCAAAGCGTCGTTTTACGTTTTTGGCAAATTTAGCTCGGTCAGCTAAATAACCGTTGATGATCGCACGATTTCTTTGCATCACCCTTTGACGTTCTAACTCTTGGATACTCGGTTGATGAACTTTGCGTGCCGAATTTTTTCTTGATCTATAGATAAGATACGCGATCACTGCACCAGGAATGCCAATGTACCAAGGTAAAAATAAAACCAGTAAAATTGCAATTATCCAATATACTACTTTTTTCATTTTTCATTAACGTCCTTTTTCTGCGTATTCTTTGACCTTTTGCTTCATTTTTTCTTCCATTTCGTTGAGCTTTTGCGTCGAAATTTCACGGATCCGGCGGCCTTCTTCTTGGATCTGCATCGTTTCATCCAAAGTTTGGATCAGTTTATTTTGCGCATATTCTAGTGATTCGATATCAACGATCGCTCTTTCATTTTCCCGTGCCGTTTCCACACTTGTTTGATGTAATGCATCTGCCCCTTGAACTAACAGATCATTTGTCAGATCACTAATACCTTTTTCCGTAGCCGCAACTTGTTTTTGGCGTAACGTACTCATAATGACCACAAAGTTAGTACGCCAAGCTGGCAAAGTCGTCATGATCGTAGTTTGGATCTTTTCAGCTAAATTGACATTATTTTCTTCGATCAGGCGAATTGATGGCGCACGTTGAATGATCATCTGCCGGTTAACTCTAAAGTCATATTTCCGTCGATCAATTGCTGCAACGTATTTATTAGCAACTTCCAAAAGTTCTTGGATCTTAGCTTCATCTTGGGTTGGATCTTTTTTTGCCTCGTTTAATTCAGGGATGATCTTAGTCACAAGCTCTTCTTCGTAAATTTCCAAACCTGCTATCAAGATATTAGTAACCCTAAATAAATTCAAGTTTTCGGTATAGAATGCGTCTAATTGCTTATTATCTTCCACCAAAACCTGTTGATCGACTCCCAGTTTATTTTTCAAAGCATCGATTCGGTCAGAAGTAGCTTTAAAAATATCTTGTTTCTTTTCTGGAACTAATTTGCTTGGCTTTTTCTTGAATAGCCCAAAGAAACCTCCACGATCTTCTTGTTGTGTCTCTTCACGCTCGACTTGTTCGGCGATTTCCTGTAAGTTGATGCTCTTGATCACATCAGCCAACATATTAAGATCAGCGCTGACAGACTTACGATTGCTGTCATCAAGTCCTTTTTCCATATATTTCTTAGAAAAGGCATCAATGCTATCCGCTGCTTTTTGACCATAATTCGTCAACGTGATCCGCTCAGCATAGTTGAGTTGTTTAGATTGTTTTTCAGCTAATTCTTGATCATTTTTATCTAGCTTATTATAGATCGTCTTTTCAACTTTTGGTGTCTCTGCTTGTACAAGTACATTGGCAGTATCATTACTCAACAAATCCGACACATCAGTACCCGCTGATGGCACTGGTGCTTGAGTAGTAACTGGTTTAGCGACCACGCTTGCTACTTCATCTGCACTTTTGACGACTTGCTTATTTTGCTCTTTGGTCTGATTGTACATTTCACCCATTAAATCGTCGCCTTGATCAACATCTAATAAATCTTCATAATTCATTTGAATACCCTCCTATATATGTAAAATCGTTTTAGGTTTATTATATTTAAAACTAAATTCATTTGATATTGTACATATACACGACTAATTCCATGTATTTTTCCTTGCAAAAACGCAAATAAAAAAGTACCAGCAAATTTTTTGCTGATACTTAAATGGTTATTTCTTAACTGGTGTCTTTTCGGCCCGTTTGAGTGCATCTTGGATACAATCGAGATACAACTTGCTGGCATCTTCACGTCCACCAAAGTGTGTCCCATCAGTGCCTTCAAAGACTTCTTGATGTGCTCGGGCAACTTGGTCCCAGTCGCCGATCGTGATGAACTTGTATTTACTTGGTAAAGTCCGTTCCCACACACCCAACTTATATGAGTTATACGAAGAATCGGCATGACCATCATGCGGAGTGATGAAGATCAAATGATGCCCTGGTTTCAAGTCATCGATCACCTTTTGCGTTTGTTCTTGATAATCATCTAACGAGTTGGTCCCGATACAGATCACCACGTTTTTGCGCAATTGCCCACTATTTTGTAGATTCATCAAAACATCATAGGCCAGGTTCATCGTGCGGTTACCTTCTGCGTCGATATCGACATCTGTCATGCGTTCCAACAGATAACTGCGACTGCCAAGCGTCACACTATCGCCAATGATCGTCGTTCCAGCCGGGATACCTGTATTTTGATCGGTCGTTACTGGTGTCTCTGTTTTAGGTGCGGTCGCTTTGGCATACGCCATATCGAGCTTACCGACATCTTGCTGGATCCCACCTAACATCAAGTTTTCTTCCAACGAAGAGATCGTCGGTGCTTGTAAGCAGAGGAACACCCCAAAACCGATCGCTAGTGTCATAAAACCACCTAAAGGAGCTACGATCTGTTTGAAATTGACTTCACGCCCGGCTAATAAAACCGGCTTACCGCGGAGAAGCGGCTCTAAGAAGTAATACGAAAAGCTCGCAAATATGACCGATAAGATCGTTGTCAAAAGCGCGGCGATCCCGTTACTGAACTGCTTGGATAAGACGACAAATAATGGCCAGTGGAACAGATAAACACTATAGCTGATATCAGCGAGGTAGACGAAGATCTGGGGTTCTTTTACATCCGGCGTTTTGCGGTGTAAGATATTAGCCCCAAAGATCGCACCTGCGGCAAAGAGACTCGCTAAAATAAAGCCAAACATATAAGTCTCACGGCGATCAAAGCGCAGGAAGTAAGCCAAAATGAATAATAGTGCTAAATTTATCACCATAAAGGCTAAAGCTTTATTTTTAGTCCAATGTTTTTCAACACTTGCACTGAAAGCTGGCATCAGATCTTGGATCCCCGCGATCGATCCCAACACGCTCCCAACAAAAAATGGGAAGATGTGGGTCACACTGGAGAAGTAGATCGGTGAAAATTCACTCAATCCTTGAGCTCCTAGATACATTGCGGTCGCGCTTCCTACTGCGAGTAAAGTTGAACCAGCCAGCACCCGCAAGCGGAATTGTTTGACCGACGTTGAGACTTTGGTCAATAAGTAAAGTAAAAAGCCCCAGATCAAGTAGAATTGAACTTCGATCGCTAATGACCACGTGTGGACGAACAAATGCGGAATAAAGCGCGATTCGTACGTTCCACCCGTGTTGATCTCAAAGATGTTGGTCACAAACCCGACCGCTGATGTGATCTGGCATGTCAGATCAGTGATGTAATCTTTACCGACCAATAAAGTGAACGGTAAAACGATACAGATCATCAAGACCAGGGGTGGCAAAATCCGCATCACTCGCCGATAATAGAAGTCACGCAACCTAAATTTTTGCGAGCGACTGAACTCATCGATGATCAAAGCGGTGATCAGATAGCCTGAGAACGTAAAGAAGATATCGACCCCGATAAAACCACCGGTATAGCGCATTTGAAAGAAGTGATATAAGAGCACACAGATCAGACCCGTGATCCGGATCAAACTAAACCATTTGATCCTCATTTGTCTTTGTACTCTCCTTTGACATAGTTACCGGCTTGTATGACGTGGTCTTTATCCTGCAATTTACCCGCGCCATTTGCGACACCCTTATGGAAGATCCCCGTAAAGGTCCAGCCGTTATGTGACTTGAAAGTGCCCCGGCCTTCGAAATGCCCGTCTTTGAAGCCACCGGTGTAAACATCACCGTTTTTGAACTTGAGCGTACCTTTGACGGGTTTACCCTCATTTGTCGTACCTGTATATGTGCTGCCATCTTGGAAAGTCAACGTGGTCTTTTTTTCACCTGCATTGCTGAGAAAAGTTATCAGCACACAGACCACGATCAAGATCCCTGAGGCTAGCAAGATAATATTTTTTCTACCCCACATAGCTAAAATGTTTTTCCTTTCTTTCTAATCAATTCATTATAGTAACATATTTAACGCTACATAATAAACAGAAAACTGCACAGAAAGTGATAAAAAATCTTTAGACACTCGGACTATCATTATTGCCATTGAGTATTTGCACGACCTACACAATTTATTAGTTATGATTATAGCTTCTATGTTATAATTTACTCAGGTTACTTGTAGCACCTATGGATTTTTGTTAAAAACTTAACAAAATTTGAAGCTCCAAGACAATATTTGTTAAGTTTTTAGCACTATAAAATCGCTGTATCCCTTGATATAACTAGGATTCAAAAACTAAGAAATACTTAATACTCCGACTTTTAGGAGACGGAAACCATAATGGATCTTAGAAAATTCAATATAATCATAAAATACTTAATACTCCGACTTTTAGGAGACGGAAACCATAATGGATCTTAGAAAATTCAATATAATCATAAAATACTTAATACTCCGACTTTTAGGAGACGGAAACGGGTTCATAGCAGCTAAATAGGTAATATTCTCTGGAAATACTTAATACTCCGACTTTTAGGAGATAAAAATAAGTTTCAAAAATACACATAATCTGTACTTTCTCGCTACCCCAACATTTTTAAATGATATATTGCGCATAAAAACAGCTTTGCTAAACAAAAGATAACTTGCAGTATCTTTATCGTTAAGCAAAGCTGTTTTTTATTTCGATATTTTTCACTTTAATGTAAAATTAAGATAATAACATTGATATAGGGGGAAATTACTTTGACTCATAAAAAAATACTCTTTACTCCAGTTGGTACCACCGACCCTACTTTTAAAAATAGTGATGGTTCGATCGTTCAAGCAATCAAACAACTAAAACCCGACAAAGTATATCTCTATCTTAGTTACGATATGAAGGTTCGGGAAAGAAAAACTAATATTGTTGCTGATTACCTTAAATTACTCAACGACTCTGGTATTAATTTTGAATATCAATTTTTCAAGACTGGTAAGCTCGAAAATGAAAATCCGCAACTTTTTGATAACTACTATCATGAATTTAACACCCTTATCACTGAAATAGTTCAAGAAAATTCCTCAGATGAAATAGAATTGTACTTAAATATTTCTTCAGGAACACCCGCAATGAAATCAACACTGTTTCTACTAGCATCTTCCTTAAATATTGGTCAATTCCAAAATCTTAAGAAACTATCTGCGATGCAAGTAAATAGTCCAAATAGTCATCATCAAGTAAAGATCCCTACGGAAACAGCACAAGAACTTTACGACCAAAACGATGATAAAACTGATGTATCTGGGAAACGAGCTTATATTTCCCAAACACCAAATGTTTCGTCTTATCTTACTAGACGCGAAATTATCAAATTTATCGATACATTTGATTACAATGCTGCCTTAAAATTAGCACAATCGATCAGAAATTCCGTCAATTCCGAAGTGATTGCACTGTTAATGTACGGTAAAGATAGACGTAATCTTGATTTAAATAAATTCATTCAGAGTAAGCAAGCAAATTTGGTAGATAAAAAGTTATTGAGTCTAAAATTTACAACAACTAAAACAACACTTAATTCTCCTAAAATTTCACGTGATCTCTACGAATATTTGTTAAATTTGAGCGCCTTGGCTTATAACAATGACTATTTAAATTTCATTCGTGGTTTATCACCTGCTTTAAGCGTTCTATTCGCCGATGCTTTAAAATTAACTTATCCTTACTTAGCAAACGAAGAGTTCTATAAAAAAGATGGTGGCTTTGGATGTTTTAAGATTCCTGAAAATATTTCCTTTAAAGAAAAAGATAAACTAGAAGCCTTTCGCAAGAAAACCAAGGAAAATATGGGAATCACAACTAAAAAATTGAGTTTGACTAACGCAGCGTATCCATTCTTGTTCTATACTGCCGACAGCTTCTTCAAAAGTCCTCTTTCAACATCTGAAAGAAACAGGATCCTACGACTGCTTACATTTTTACGATTGATTGAAGATAGCTCGCGTAATATTGTGGCACATGAAATCGTCGCTTTGTCATCAGCTACAATAACTCAAAAGGCTAAACATACTCTTCAAAAATATAAACAAGAAACTGGAGAATCTGGAGAAGCTCTAACAGGAAATGCTTTAATATACAAGAATACCGTCTTCAATAAGGATATTTCCCCTAAAAGTATTTTTGCAGTTCTTAAAAGCCTTTGTCGTCTAATTTACTCTGATATTCCTGAGGAACCATTTGAAGACTATAAACAATTAAATGATCACATCAAGATAAAACTTGATAACTAATAAAAAATACACTGATTGCAAGAGGAAACACCTCATAGCAATCAGTGTATTTTTTACTCAATTACTTTGATGGAAAAATTACATTTCCCCATCTCATAGTAATTTTCTTGGTTCTTTATCAATGGTACTGATTTTTTGCCTAGCTTAACACTTTTAGCCGGATATCGAGTTAATTTAAAGGCACCTTTACCCTTCATTTTCATCTTAGGATTTCGAATATTTTGTTTTTCCTCAATGATTTCCCTAACACTTTTTTGATCGCTAAGATTGAACTTTGTCCATAATCCACTACCTGCCCCTAGATATAAAGAACCATATCCTGGAAAATTATTTTGGACATACTTAGGTGGACAATCCTTCAAATAAAAATCGGTATAGCGTTCATATCTTTTTTGCGATAATTTTATTAATTCATCCATTAATTTTATCCCACTATCAACTGCAGTAATATGGAATTTTATGGACATTCGTGGACGTAAAGCTTCTCGATAGATCGGTAAACCATTAGCTATATTTTTCCCCAACGAATAATCGATCTTTCGCACTATCGCCAATGATTTTTCAGGAATCGGCACGCTATCTTCAACTCTGATATTATTAAATATATCATTGAATGGCTCGCCCTTTTTAGCGCCCCACGGAATTCTTGAAGATTTAAAATATTCACTTTCAAAGATAGATCTTAAAGCACCCTTGAGCGAACTTCCAGGGATATATGGTCTTTGCTGTGCATCACGCATAAATAAATGCACCTCGTTCAAACGTCCATTTCCCTTATTATTACCGTAGACCTCTTCGCCAGTTTCTTGGATCTTAAAGCCTCCAAAATCTCTATCACGGATCTGTTTTTCTCTAAAAAATTCGACAAGTCTTTTACCCTTTCGCTTATTTTGCGGTGTGTAATAAAGATAGTCTTCAAAAGCTTTAGCAAGTAAGGGATTCTTACGATTCAATGCTAAATACACCTTACCCATTTCAGGAAAATAATATGCTCCTTTTTCATAGATGAACTCTTTTGATGACCTGACCTCACCTGAACCAATATGCACTGGAGCTAAAGTTATCAGATTTAACTCATATTTTTTATATTCCATCAAGTTGAAACATATAACTAATGAATAATATAGCCTAACACTATATCAAAGAAAGATTATATTCTCCTTTCCTCCATACTTTTTAGTACCTATTCCATAGTTTAACTTTCTTATAGATACTTAAATGGTTAGCTTATAAAAAGCTCCTTTGGCATAACACCATACTGGATGGATAAAATCATCTGGTCGAACATCCTTAAGTTCACCTTGGAAAGTCTTTTCGAAGGTCGAACCAGATTTAAAGCGATAAAAATCCTGTTTACGCAATGGCTCTGCACTCTGCTCACTATACACAAATCCACCATGACGTTTTAATAGATACTTCCCATGTTCAAGCACCTTGTTAAGTTCATCTTCTTTTGGCAAGCTTGTTGTCAATAACATGTAGATACCTTCTTCAGCTACACCAGTTACAATATTTTGTGCGATCGTAGCTGGTACATCTTCAATATCTAAATCAAAACTGCCATAGCCACTTGACCGCTTGCCTCCCAAACCACTGTATTGCAAGCTTTGCATCAACATATCTAATAATGGTGAACTTGTTGCTAGGACATATAAGCTTTTCTTAAATGAAGTGAGACCAACTTCATAGGGAGCTTCACCCTTTTTCACCAAATAACTCGTCTTAGCGAAACCAGCCTGATCTTTAGAGATCCTTTCGATATCCCCTTCACCTTTTACGTAATCATCAAATAAGCTCAACGGAATATAACTTATTTTTTTGATTTTCTTAGCTTCTTGACGAACTTTTTTCAAATCAGTGTCATTTCGCATCTTTGGTAAGGGATATCCGATCGGTTTAGGCAAATAGGGCTCAACGCCATATGGATATGCATCACTCAATAAAAAGTCATTTTCCTTGGTAAGTTGAAGAAACTCCTCTTCCTTGCCAAATTTTAGTGCTTCTAAAAATAAAGCACTATACAAACGACTTGCATCAAACCCAGCATAGCTTTCATTGAGCATCCACTCGCCAAAATGAGCTGTATTAAAAGTCATTTTATAGAGTTTTAAAGCCATGATCATCCCTCCAAGATATTATTGATCTCAGAAGTATCGTAATCACCAAATACGACCTCAGCTTTTAAATTTTTGATAGCAACTTTGCCGTAGCCACGACTACCACTGCCACCTAAGTAATCTGTTTCAAGCAGTTTTAAGCCATTGCGAATAGTTTCCATATCTTCGAGAACTTCAGCACTATCATCCAATTCATAAATGAGTTCGAAGTTAAATTTACTTCCACGAATAGCCCGTTCGATCTGACGTGGATTTGCCATACCATCTGTTCGCCCGATCGTATTTTCAAATTTAACCTCAGTATAGCTATCGACACCAAGAGCATCCAGCTCATCTTTATTTGCTAGTACCATATCGCGGAATAATAATCTTCCACGAATGATCCCCTTACCATCTTCACCACCGCCAGTTGTCGCACCAAATAACCGTGTGATCCGGGAATCGTCATGATCGGGCTTAGAACTTACGCTATGGTTATAAGTTTTAGCCAACAGAGTTCTAAGCTTACCCTTTAAGCTTGAACCTGGGATCAATGGTAAACCAGTCAAGGTATCTTTGAGTATTGGAGCATCCACTGATCCAATAGCCGCAAAAGCATCACTACCACCAATGTGAAGTCCACTCAATAAATCCAATTCACCCGTTAATTTTAACTTTGCATAGTTTTCCATTCCAAATTCCTCCTATCGATCACGACCACCGTAATATTTAAAGTATGCAACTAAAGCTTCCATGTAGTGGCAAAAACGAATAAAATCTGCTTTTTCTTGATTCTTTTGAACTTTCTCTAAAATCGCCAAGATCTCAGCCTTATCGATCATTTCTTTGACTGCTGCGTTACGACCACCTTGATAAATAAACTGGATCCGTAAATAAGCGATCCGGTCCATCACTTTTTCGAGCCCTTCAAATTGAACACGATCATATAGTGTACCCGTCATGCTCAATAATTTCCGCAATTGACTTGTAGTTAAAGTATCTCTACCTTTTTTAAAATTTTCTCGTTTCATTTCCTTGATGACATTTTCGGCCTTACCTACATAGGAACTGTCATCAAATTTCGTGATATTTACATTCATCTTCAACTATCCTTCCTATTTTCATAAACATATAAGATCAATGCCAATTCAGCTGCTAAAGTCTCTGAATCACTGTCAAACCAATCTTTCATATGGCGCTTAAACTCAGCAAAGGCCATCTTACTTTCTGGATCATTTGATCTGTCAGTAAGATCTTCCAAACGTGCCAAGTAATAAACTAAACGCGCAAACGTTATCTTGTTGCCGCGTTGGCGTTCACGGATCAAATCAAGTAATTTATAAATAAATGAGTTTCCACGTTCATCTTGCGTATCAAAGAAATTACGAATGATCGGCAATTTCCCCCGATATACATTATTGATAAATTCATCGTACTTATACGTATAACGCTCATCAAAAACACAAATGCTATCTTTATCGTTATCTTTGGCTGAATCTTCCAAATCTCCAGTTTCTCGGGCAACAATATTGATCGGAGTAGTTGCATCAAACAGTGCGATCCCTGAAGAAAGTGTCAACTTATCATTCGTCCACTCGCGGAATTTTTCACGTAGTTCAACAGCAAAAGCCAGTACATCATCCCACGCTCCAAGCAAAAAGACATCATCTCCACCTGAATAAATGACCATCAATTTTTTGCCATTAGCGAATTGATTGATATGATATTTGAAAAACATACTCAAATTATGGGAAAATTCTGCTGAACGTGCAAATGTGTTATAGACTCCACCATCCTGCTCAGAAAAGCCAGCCATAAATGCATAGCCCAAATTATCAGCATCACAACGCAATGCCGCGATCTTTCGCAATCCCTTTGGGCGCTCAGCATAAAAACTTAATTCATTTCTATCACTCGCAGCATAGTCACCCGCCATGATCCTAATTGCACCATGATTTTCTTCAAACTGGTTTTTAGCATATAAAGTACCTGTATAGTTTTTCTTGATCACATCATCTCTAGTTATTTTATGCAAATAGTGACCTTCAGATACAGCTAAGCCATTTAAAGGCTCCTGATCAATCACAAAATAATCATCTTTTTGGATGTTATTTGAAAAATGTTCGAGTTGCAAACATAATTGACATAAGCCTTCATCAGTTAAGTTATCAACTGAATGACACACCCGACATTCACGACCCGTTCGCTTACCAGCTCGGTTTAATTTTGCAATATCTGCCGCAGAGTAACGTCGAAGTTTCTTATCACTTAATTTACGACTCAAATTACGATAAATATGACGATACTCTTTAATATTTCCGCGCTTAATATCAGACGGAGAAAATGCTTCTGCCCCAAAGGCTACATAAAGATCGATCCCGAAGCGATTTAAGAAAAATTCATTAAATTCTTTTTCAACTTGTTTGATCTGATTTAATATCTCTGAGGTATTAGGCAAAAGTAAATATGCATGTCCACCACCTGAATAGATCAAGTTCGCTCGCGTAAAGCCACATCTATCAAGCAAGGTATCTGCCATCCACTCACTGATCATATCTAGATAAAACGAACGACTTCGCAATTGTTTATATGCGCCTTTAGTTGTTATTTTATAGATAAAACTTTGAATACCGGAGATATCAAAGCTTACTAGTAGTAATGCATCTACTGCATTTAATTTATCAGCATCACATTCAGTTCCTGTTTCCTGTAAATATCGCTCGATCGTTTGACTAAAAGCAATCGATAACTTTACATATTCATATAAAGAAATATCTAAGCTTTCATTCTCACTGATTGGTGCAGGCAAAAAAGAACATTGATCTTGTAAAGCATTGAGCGCTTGGGTTATATTAGCTTCATTTGTCGTTATATCTAACTTCTCATATAATTCCCTTAGCAGTTTCTCCCTTACAGATTTATCCAATTCCACTTGTCCATCTTCAAAATGAACTTTCGTACCAGCTACAGCATCTTGAATGATCGTTCGACTAGTTTGAGCTGTTCCAAAATTATTGAATATATCAGCCAAACCATATGTATTCATATTGACCTTTTTATCCGTTAATGAACTAGCTAGCCAGCGACCATACTCAAGAATAGCTTCATCTTTTTCTGCTAGATTTTCCTTAAGTTTTGAAAACTCAGGAGATACTAAGTTCAGATTATAAAAGAGAGACTGGTAAAATAGTTTATATGATTTATCATCCATCTATCTCACACTCACTTTTCACAATATACAAATTTTATATCTAATATAATACCATTATACCAAGAAACGCTTTCTTAACCATAAAAATAGCTATACATTATATAATAGTGTTTTTTACGTTTTTAGATTAAACTAGAATAAATTACATTTAAATCTCATTTTAGGAGGAATAAACCTTGGCAAAATTTAATATCTACATAACTAGAAGTTCAAAAATCATCTTGAGTGGACAAAGTATCGTGATACAAACGAAAGATGATATCCATACATTCCCTTTTTCCAATATTCAAGCTATTATGATCGAAAATACTAAATGTTCACTTAGTATACCTGTGATCAACGCCTTAGCGAAAGCAAAAATCAATGTTTGGATCTGTGATAACAAACATCTTCCTTCATCTATGCTTATGCCTGTCAACCAATATTATCAAACGCCGATGAAGATACAAGCGCAAATAGATCTATCCAGTCAACCAAAAAAACGTATTTGGGAAAAGATAATTAAAAATAAAATCACTAATCAAGCTACTATCCTTGAAGTTGCTGGAGCTTCAGAAGCTAAAATGCTTCGGCGCTACTCTGCTAGAAAAACTGAAAACATCGCCGCACTTGAAGCATGGACAGCAAAAGCATATTTTAAAGCCCTCTTTGGCCCTGATTTTAATCGACGTAACAATAGCACTATCAATTCAGCACTAAATTATGGATATGCATTAGTTCGCAGTAGTATCGCTAAATCACTTGTTTGTTTAGGATTACAGCCTGCATTGGGTATCTTTCACGCCGGACAAAAAAATAATTTTAACCTAGCAGATGATTTGATCGAACCGTTTCGACCACTTGTAGACTATTTTGTTTGGCTCAGAAAAGATCAATTTACAGAAGAGCTCACTAGGGATGATAAGGAATATCTATTTTCACTACTTGGATTTGTAGTTGTTAATGAAAATGAAGACTTACTTGCGCTGATCGAAAATTATGTTAACTCTTTTAGTAACTTTTTGAAAACTCAAAAAACTAAAGATCTACTCAATATCCAAATCAACCAGGAAAATTTACAAGGTGTCAAGCAATGGAAAAATTACTGATCATGTACGATTTACCGCATAAAACAAAGCAACAACGTAAAATTGCTGGAAGGTTCAGAAGAAAATTGATCCAATTAGGCTTCAATATGCTACAGTATTCAATATATTTACGTATCATAACCACTCAAAATGAGAAAGAAAATATTATTTCTCAAGTCAAACAGATCGCGCCTAAACAAGGAACAGTTCGAATTATTTCACTGACTGAATCTGAATACGCAAAAATGAATCTGTTATCAGGTGAAAGATTACCTATAGAAAATACTTTTACATTTCCCAACGTTATCGAACTATAGAAATAGCCTGCCATCCCTCACTTAGGGATAGCAGGCTATTTTTGCGCTAACCAATTGCTTCAATAATGACTTCAATAACAGCTTCACCGACTTCACGAATGACCGCTTCAATAATTTCTTCCATTAATTATCACCCCTTATAGTTAGATTCGATTATCCTTCTATCAGGGCAGGAGAATTATTATATCACCCATATTTTTAGTTGTCTACTGTTTTTTTATATTTTTTCAATCAATAGTTAGTGACTGAAATTCTTTTTATCTCCTTCAAATCGGAGTATTAGGTATTCTGATTGGAGTAACGGTGTGTTTGCTTGGGTAAAGTTTCCGTCTCCTTCAAATCGGAGTATTAGGTATTCGAACTTTGGGCAGACAATCTTATCCAAGAATGGTGTTTCCGTCTCCTTCAAATCGGAGTATTAGGTATTCTATGGTCGTCCAACAAATGATTTTCTTCAAGTATCGTTTCCGTCTCCTTCAAATCGGAGTATTAGGTATTCGTATGGTAATGGCTAAAACAGTTGATTGTATTGGTTTCCGTCTCCTTCAAATCGGAGTATTAGGTATTCTAGTATTTAAATGAGAAGTATTTATCCAGTTTATGTTTCCGTCTCCTTCAAATCGGAGTATTAGGTATTCTGATATCGATGATATCCCTGTATTAAAGAATTGTTTCCGTCTCCTTCAAATCGGAGTATTAGGTATTCAGATATTAAAAGATCCGTTATACTATCAACGATATGTTTCCGTCTCCTTCAAATCGGAGTATTAGGTATTCTGGAGATGGAGATGATGTTTCAAGAAGAAGATTGTTTCCGTCTCCTTCAAATCGGAGTATTAGGTATTCCTTAATCTCGTAACTCAAGTAATATCAAGGAATAGAGGATTTTTTTACTATTAAAAACTTAACAAAAGTTGCTTGAGGTTGGACACAAATTGTTAACTTTTTAACAAAACTTCTCATCCAACATTTCCTTGCTTAATTATAACATAGACACATCTACACTGCTATAATGTCTTCTTCCTTGGGCTATATAGATAAAGCAAAATATTAGATTACCAATATTGAACAACTGTACAATAGTTATGTGAATAGGGAGGTGTTCACTATGACAGAACGTGAAAGAGATATACGTAAAGCCGCTAAATTGTATAAGGGTGATAAATCAACTCTCAATAAACTAAATACTGAGAATCTGAATCTCGCCGCTCTTTCTTTTTCAATCAACTGGGAGTTTATTGATTTTGTATTAAAGCTGATTATTAAATATGGGCCAGCTATTGTTAAAGAAATCGTCGAGTATATAAAGGAACATAACTAGGTCAAAAATATAGTAAATAAGCTTTAGTGTGATGAAGCTACTTTCCAACATAACATTTTTTAACGTGTAGTGATATTATTTCATTACACATTTTTTCTTTTATCATTAAAAATTATTTATATATAAAAACCACAATTCTCCCTGTATCTATTTTTGTGAGAGATATATTCTGTACTCATCAGTTGAAATATCTCAATATAGCTGAGTACCCCTTGAACAGTTAGTCACGCAAGAACTCGAATTACCAAAAAACAAAAGTAGCCTGCCATCTCCTACTTAGGAACGGCAGGCTACTTTTGCGCTAACCAATAGATTCAATAATGACTTCAATAACAACTTCACCGACTTCACGAATGATTGTTTCAAGAATCTCTTCCATTGATCATCACCCCTTATAGTTAGATTCGATCATCCTTCTATCAGGGCAGGAGAGTTATTATATCACCCTTATTTTTAGTTGTCTACTGTTTTTTTATTTTTTCAATCAATAATTCTTTTTATCCCCTTTAAATCGGAGTATTAGTTTTTCTATCAGCATGACGCATTCATCTCCTTACGGCGGAGATAGGTTTCAAATGGCTTGATAACCAAGGTAAAACAGTATTGTTTGTTTTCGTCTCCTCTTGTCGGAGATAGGTTTCAAATACTATACGCTAAAAGCATTAATTTCATACATATTACACAAGAATTTCTTGACCTTAAACTTGCCATGCAACACAAAAACATTAAGTACCCTAGACAAGTTTGAGGACAAAATATCTCTTAAGTCCCTCCATTTATATTAACATATTTTTCCAAGTAAGCACCTGTTTATTGAGGCGTGACATGATGTCCACTTCAAACTGGAGTATTAAGTTTTCGCGATGAGTATTTATCCTTATCAGGCTGGTGCTAAATCGGAGTATTAGTTTTACTTTCTTTTGTTTTCAAGCCCTAGTTATATCAAAAAATACAGCAATTTTATAGTGCTAAAACTTTAACAAAAATTACTTATTTAGATACTAAAGTTGTTAGTTTTTTAATACAAGTTTGAAATCCGCTTAACTTAATATTATCTTGGTCAGTATAACATAGTATCTCCAAAAATAACCATATTCTGCTATCTCATAATTAACTGCAATAGAATCTTTTTGTACTAACTATCATATAATAAAAAAACATGAGTGACTCTATATATGTAAAAGGACTGTGATATACAAAAATACCACAGTCCCTTAATGAAATAAAAACTAAGCTTCCTCAGTAAGAGATTCAAGAACCTCTTGAACAACTACAACGGCCACAGCAACTGCTGCTTCACGTGCAATCAAACCTAGAATTTCTCCCATTTATATCACCCCTTATAGTTAGATTCTATTATCCTCCTATTAGGGCTGGGAATTATTATATCACCACTATTTTTTATTGTCTACTATTTTTTATAAAATGAATCTCATCTTTCTTGATATATTCACAATCCGTCTTACTTAATTTTATAACATTAGGTATTATCCTTTAAATATTAAGTACAGATTATTAAATTATTTCAAGAATTCAAGTAGCTTTTCATTCAAACGATCGAAATACGATTCGTAGATAGTCTTTAAATACTCAGTTTTACCATTATGCATCTTTACTTTTTTCTCTAAATCTGCAAACTTAGCCCATTCTTCATCGCTTAAATCAATACTACTCTTTACCATCTCAAATGTTTGATTGGTATACTTAAATATTGAATTATTTCTAAGTTTGTCAAATTCCTCTAATCCATGGGCAAATTTATTCCGTTGTTTAGACATTCCCTTTATTTTTTCTAAAACCTCACCCAAAGGATCATTTTCATCATAATACCTAACGATATCTTTATAGTAGTTCAAATTTAGATAAGCATATTCAAAATTAGCTACATGCCTACCATCAGCTTCTAAACATTTATTCAAGTAATCTGCCAATTCACCTTCTGGCTCTACTAAATAGGGTTTCCCATCTTCAAATTTGATCGTATTAGGATAATTTTTTTGGAGATATAATTCAGCGCTATATTCAGCAATATTTTTTAAACGAATCAAATATTCCCCTACCATCCCGCGTTTAGCCTGAAGATTTAGAAGTAGCCATGCATTCAATAATTTTTTCTGTTCATCAGCAATACTTAAATTTGCGACATCTGGCAATAACTTCTGTGTTTTTACAGATTGAACTACACCTTCTAAATTTATTTTTAGTTTTCCTCTATTAGATTTTTTCAACTCTGTGTCTTTACTTATTAAACCATACAATGCTTCATAGCCATAATTTATCAATAAATCACGATATGTTTTCTTTTTCAAAGCCAAAAGTAATTTTCGACCACTATCTTCAATAACTCGATTTTCAAAATTAGGAGTATTATCTAAATTCCTCGCAATCAACAACTCTATCGGTTCATCATTAGAATGACTTTCACCTTCATTTGAGCCTCTTTTAGGTGTAGTTACTTGAAAAGCTCTCACATTTAGTCCAGCTAATCTGTTCAAGGTAAACATAGCTGATTTTACTTGCGGGGTAGCACTAGAAAGATTTAAAAAAATTTCATCTTCGGTCTGTTCGTACTTATGTAACAACTCCTCTAAAATATTAAAAACCTTATCAAAGATATAAACTTCCGTATCCTTAATTATTCGTTCAGACACTTCTATACGTGGTGTATATCCTGAAATCGAATTCAAGGCTGTAACCATATTATCATGTTTTTTGATCGATCTTTCTGAATGAATCATCAATATTTTATCTGGTTTCATTACTCTAGCAATGTGCAATAACGGTCCATCATGATTCTCACGGATCGGATCTGTATCCCCAACACAAGAAATTAAAGTTGTCATAATTGTTACACTCCCTATTTAAGTAATATATTTACTGCACCCATACCCATACTGGTTTTGATTCCAATGCCACTATATTCAGCAAAACATAACAACATGTTGAGATAACTGATCAGCGTCTTTGATCCGTTGCAACGAATTTTTATTTTACCGATAAAGCCTGGAATATATCTACCATGAATCGGATAATAGCTCGATTGAATCGAAAAACTTACAATTTTTGTTTTGTTAGCTATTTCTTGCAATAACTCCTTATCAATTTTATTACTACCCTCAAAAATCGTTGCATATCGCAACATTAAATTCTGAAAAATTAATAGTATATCTGGTAAATAAACCTGCTCTCCTTTTACCTTAAAACCCGTTGCAGTCAAAAAATTGATCTGCATTTCTCGTCTAGGTTCATTTACATAAAAAATATCAGCCAGCTGTTTGGTAGATAAAACAGTAACTTCTCTGTTTGTAATCTTTAAGGTAATTTCAGAATTATTACCTAAAACTATCTTTTCTAACGAATTATCTAATAAAATTTCATCAAATACTTTTTCTACAGATTCATCTAGTATAGAAATATCTAACAAAACCATATTCTTTTTTGGTAGAACTCTTAATGAGTATGGATTCACTTGAGATATATGAAAATATTCTGCCATTTCAGAATTCATATGTTCCATTAACCATCCATGAAGTTTAGGTGCTAAATCATAACTATATTTTTTACTAGTATCACACGTCAATAAAATTTTTTTCAAGAAATCACCCCTAAGTCACTTAAGTGCATGCTAATTATAACAAAAATCATATTTGAAACATATAAAAACAACCTACCTCCCCCTCCATTAGGGAAAAATAGGTTGTTACATACTAATAACCAATACATTTACCAATAATTTTTTAGAATTCTTCCTTATAGTTAAATTCTATTATCTTTCTATATCAGAGCAAAAAAGATAGTATACCATCTTAACATGTTATCGTCTGCTGTTAGGGGTTATGTCATCTCCTTACGTCGGAGATAGATTTCAAATTCCTATACGCTAAAAACATTAATTTCATGCATATTACACAAGAATTTTTCGGCCTTAAACTTGCCATGCAACACAAAAATATTAAGTACCTTAGGCAGGTTTGAGGACAAAATTCATAACAAAATAGCTCTTAGTTCCTTCATCAATACAATTTATATTAACATTATTTTTCCACCAAATAGGCATCTTTTATTGAGTCGTAATATCGTGTCTGCTTCAAATCGGAGTATTAGGTATTACTTGATAACATTTTATGGTTGACAAACACAACGTTTCCGTCTCCTTTAAAATCGGAGTATTAGGTATTCTTAGTTTTTTAACCCCAATACTATCAAGGATTATAGAGTTTTTCCGCTGTTAAAAACTTAACAAAACTCACCTAGAACAAGAACCAAATTGTTAACTTTTTAACAAAAATTCGTACACTACATTCACAAGCTTATCTTGAATAATTATAGCATATCATCTCTAAAAATAGCTAGATTCCTCTTTCGTCTAGAAATATAAAAATAGCCTACCATCCCTAATTCAGGAACAATAAGCTATTTTACATTACAAATAGATTTTCAGCAGTAACGCTGGTAGAAGCATTTTATTCAACAGCATATTCTTGAATTTCACTGATCAAATTTTTACAAGCTTGATTCTCTCTCTTTAAACGATCTACTTCGATTTTCTTGTTTCCTTCTAAACGAAGTATTTCCTCAATATTTTCATCAATACTTCGAATACTTGTCAGATAACTATCCGTAATTTCATTTTTTACAGTATTTTTAAAATAAGTTTCCATTTCATTAGCCACTTCATTAAAGGTTGTGCGAATTTTTCTACGATTTTCTCGCATCTCTTGTTCTGCATTTTCCCTATCAACATCATCCTTAATTTGAAGAGCAACAGAAAATATTACACTAGCTATAGTAAGCCCCTTTGCTAAATAATTTATTTTTTTCGTCAACTTTACAGCTTCCCATGGCTTAAACTTTTTACCCAACTTTCCACCTAGCTTTATAATCACATCATGAACTTCACTTCCCGAAAAAGTTTCTAAACCCGTTGCTATATTATTTTTATTAACAGTATTTTCCGCTAGCCTTGTCCCAATATTTGATATTAAATTCTCTTTTAAAATATATCTGACTATCGGAGAATCTTCGCCATTTTCAGTTAAGCTTAACTCTATACGTTTAAAATTAGGATTATTTTCTAAACTTTCAAGTGACTTTCCAAGTTCAGTAATTCCTTTGCTAAATTTTTCTTCAATACATTTACCACAGTCGTCAGAAATTGTATCTACTTTATCATACGCAGTATCTACAATTTGCTTAACATCCCCCTCACTAGTAGCTTTAGAAACAGCATCAGATACCTGTCTACCTAAATCACGTATTTGAGAACTGTGTTCAGCTATAATCAAATTTATGTCACTTTCAACTTCACGCCGATTATCGTCCAAAGTTTTTTTCTCTTGACGCATTTTCTCAATGAGCATCTCAATTCCCGGATTTCCGATTTCTTTATTAAGCTCAACGATTGCGTCTTCTAAAGCATAACTTACCTGTTGTAATGGAGTAGTTAATTTAGCTGTCATTCCCTTTTCATGTACAAATTCATTAACTGCTCTCACCATTCCTGCATAGTTACTTCGCTCATATAAAGCTTTCTTTATCTCCTCATCGTCCGCTTCATTTCCTAAACTAACACTATCTAGATAATCTTTAGCATCAATAAACACTATCTTCACAGCATTTTCATATGGATGCATCACGCGTTTTAAATCATTTTCTTTAATTTTACGAATCTCTACAGAATTACCATTATTTCCCATCTTGTTAACAAATAGCATCATTTCCTTTGCCTTATTATGATCTATTAACAATCTTCTAAAATCTTCTGCAATATAGTTATCGAATAAATTCTCTGTAACTACGTAAATCAGCATGTCAGCCTCATTTATAGCTTTATATGCAATTTCATCATGATCCATATTTATTCCATTTTTTATTCCTGGAGTATCTATGATTTTTATACCATTCCAGTCAAATTCTCTGACCGTTTGTGTCGTTATTGCAGCACCTATTTTAATGTCATCCATACCTGTTAGTGTTTTTAAGATAGATGATTTTCCTGCACTATACTGTCCCGCAAAAACAATGCTGATTGATTTTCCCTCACTGTCTGACACCGATTGTGGTAAATCTGCAACTTTACTATATTTAACTTCTTGCAGTACGCATCTGCTCTCTTCAAGGATGTCCTTTATTTTTTTTAGCCAAATATCTAACTGAATTTTATTTACGTCCATTTTTCTTCTCCTCTTCTTTCATAAAGACTAAATTAGTCAATTGTTGCGCTAAAATGATTCTACTCTGTTGCTGAGCATCAAGTTGGTCATAATTAGAGATATGAACAATTCGTTCTACACCCTTAATTGATTCTAGACGAACATCTTGTCTATTGATTCCCTTACCAAGAATCTGTAGGAGAGTTGAGTATACTTTATCCTTCTTAAAGGAAAACCATACACTCTCTTTCATTAAATTCCCTAAATCTTTCTTTACGTTACTAGGTAAGCGCGTTCCATCCTTCAATACAAACATAAGTGCAACACCTGGCTCTCTAGCAACTTTATCTATCCTACCTATTTCCACATCAATTTCCAAATAATTAAGTCCTTTTTCAACTACCATCTTATTTATTCGTAACAATTCACCATTCAATTCTTCAGCTAAACTTTGTTGTGTTTCTGATAAACTAAAAAACGTATCAACAACTTTATCTAAAGTCCAAAGGGCTCTATTTAATTGCCCCTTTACTAACCTTTTATCGATGGTAAATTTCATATTTTTATTTATCTTAGACATTGTCCTTTCAATATTTTCTTCCAACTTCTTTTCCAATTTTTCCCGAGCATCCCGGATTTTTTCCTCCCTATCATCAAAAATTTCAATCCCAAAGAATCCCAAGATACTGACTCCGGCACTTATAATTGCTGCGCCTACTCCAGCAGTGAAAAAACCTGCTATAGCTATACCTGCCGAAATTATTGTATTTGCCCATCTAAACATTCTTCCAAAGTCAGGAATATTTTCCATATCTAGTGATCTATCTTTCATGAATCTATGTGTAAATTTCAACTCTGCATTAATTTCACGCCTAATTTCATTTATTTGACTCCTACATTCATCACCTATTTCAATAAGCAATTGATGTGCCTTTTTATCTAACTCATATTCCTCATAAACTCGTTTCCATTCCTGACTAGCATTAGTATCATCGTAGTGTATTTCAGCAAAATCTGCTACTTCCTTTTTTAATTCATTCGTCATTCTTGTAGTAAATAAATCTATCTTTTTATGACTTGAATCTTTAAATTGCTTGATACTCTTCGAAAATTTTCTTCTTTTTGAAATTAAAGTTCTCCCCTGTTCGCCATTCATTGCACTTTGTTCAAGTAATGTTTTAGATACCTCTAACAGTTTATATGATGGTAGATCTAAGAAAGCTTTATTTTTATAAAAGGGTCCGTTTTTTATAACTTCACTTTCAATCAACTTTTCCACCCTATCAAACATTGATAATTCTTCAAGAAGTTCCTTATATTCTGCAAACTCAGGTTGCTGTGCTGCAAAAGCCGATTTTAAATGAACGTAGACAAACGGGATTCGTCTCCAATTTTGTCCATATTTTTTGCCGTATTCCCAAAATTGTTCCTTTATTTCGTTAAGTCTATCTAGACCCTCTATCATTTTAGAGCGTATGTCTCTTTTAAAGAGGCTCATATTAGTATTTATATCTAGATTTGCTCGTACATTCATCAGACAAATAACTGGTTTCCCTAATTCAATTATTTTTTTTAAACATTTTGCTTCAGCATCTTGAGGAGCATCATCACTTATCAAAAAAAGTACTAAATCGCTTTTTTCAGCAGCTTTATATGCTGTTTCCTCATCTACTTTCCCTTCAAATGCTGCAATTCCTGGTACATCTGTTATCTTCATGCCTGTATCTTTATATCTATATTCTCTTATATCCCGTGTAGTTCTTTGTGACCCTTTACCAATGCTTTTTCCATCCCCATGTGTTAAAATTTCCATCAAAGTTGATTTTCCTACCATTGTTCTTCCAAAAAGTGTAATAGAAAAAACGTTTTCTGATAAACTAAATATATCTTTTTGTAATTTATCTGGAATTAATTCAAACTCTCGCTTAATTTTATTAAGTTGTTCTTCTAGGTTTTTAGATACGTCATTATTTTTATAATTACTCTTCTCCAATTTTGAAATGTCTTTGTCTAATTCCTCCACTGATTTTTTAATTACATTTCTTAGCAGTTTAATTGATTTTTCAGCTTCAAGATGCCCATCTCTGCCGTAGCGTCTACTTTCTTTTAAAGCTGATTCCAATCTTGATTTAGAACTATAGCTACCTATCATTCCTATAACCTCACATCTACAAATAGTTATTAATATACTATGATTATATCCCAAAAATAGTTTTTTTATTTAACACTAAAAATAGCCCGATTCCCAAGAACCGAGCTAACTACGATCAATCAAACCAACCTGCTGGATCGCCTAAAATTTCGTACATATAGTTATAAACTTTCTCTGCCACTACATATATTTTTTGGAATATTTCATCTAGCATTTACATACCTACTTTCTTGATTTCCCGGCATCACTGCGTTTTTTACACCAACTACCGTCATTGTTGCACGCACGATTTTAACCAGTGATCCTAGTATATATGCATACCCAATGATTACTTCATATTATCCAATCTCATATAGACAATAGGTGTCACCAAATAAAAAACAGTTTACCTAACTCTATCTGCTTTAACGTATTTTTCAAATTTAATTCAGATACACATCTAATTCTTTTATAATTTTTTGCACATTATAACTGTCTATCTGTGTTCTTAAATCTTCTAAGCCAACATTTCTTTCATCATGAAATCTATAAGTTTCATTTTGATATGTAGTTATCCACACATATGGGACCTTTTTACAAACAACTCCATTTTTAGATTCAACATAATATCTTGACCAGTGAGAAAATTCATAGTATATTTTTGGCTTTTCATTGCTAAAAGCATCAGCTGCAGTCGAAAACATATCTAGTACAAAAAAGATTCCATCTAATATTTCGCTATCAGTTTCTATCTCACTGATTCCTCTAAGGCCTCCATCATCCTCACTCTTTACTTCATAAACAGCATATTCATATGATGATCCATACTCCTTTATATTAGACAACTTTACTCTTTTATTACCGATAGTTATAAACTTTTTCTTGTTAGTTTCTTTTACATTGACTTGTCTAGCTTGCTTTCCTTTATTACTAGTTGTAGGGCTAAAATAAACGAGGTCTCCCCTATCGATTGATTGCGAATTTATTAATTGTGAGATATGGAAGAAATAACTTTCACCATCTTCACCTGTAATAAAACCGTATCCCTTATTGTCAAAAAATTTGACCACTCTTCCTTCCATACTAATCACCTCTAGTACTATTAATAACTTTGCCTTTATTTTTCTACCGATCCTCATAAAACACAATTTTGACCTATTTTTTGCAATCTGCTACCAGTGTGCCTTTTTCACGGGCTTTACGTAAATTGTCCGAGACCCATTTTTGGGAATAACCGTACTTGCGCGCTAGTTCACGTGAATTGCGTCCGTTGTATTGCTCAGTGATCTTTGTCGCAGCGATCTTACGGTCATAGAGATGGCTTGGGATCACTAATTGCGAGCCTTTATAGTGATCATGGACCTTCAACATGCTTTCTAGACCGATCAAATTTTGTAATTCCTTATAAAATGAGTGCAATGCCTCAATATCGATTTCTTCTTTATCCATAATGATAAACTCCCTAGCATTAATACATCTCAAATTATATAAAATGCGTCTTGCAGTTGATATAGCGGTCTTCAACGTACTTATACATGTAGTTTTACATGAAAAAATACCTGACCAAATTTTTGAAATTCGATCAGGTATTTTCTTATCCAAACCAAACGCTCACCATTCCTAAGCCTTCAAAACCTTTTTGAAAAGATCTTCTGGTAAAAACCGTCAACTGGGAGACTATTTCTTCTTGGGCACGGGTGAATTTTGTCTTTTTAGCAAGTGACAGCCTTGAAAACTCTCTTTTCAGCGCCTCGATCGCTTCGAGCACCTCGGCATACTGGACTGAAAGTTTATCTGACGTATTTATTTTGTTATACGCATTTTGAACGGCTGCTTTAGCTGCTTGATGGTCTAGCAGATCATATAGTTCTGTGAGTAGCTCGTTGACTTTTTGAATGTTTTGCTTTTGTTTTGCCTCTTTCATCATATCCCCCCAGTCTAAATATTTACACGTAAATTCTACCATGCTAGATTTTTTATGTAAACGTTATCTTTTACCTAAATTAAGACAAAAAATACCCAACGCAAATTTTGCGTTAGGCATTTAATTACACTAGGACTGGTGCTTGAGATAATACGTTCTGACCTGTCCTTGTTGATTTAGTGTCAAAGTATTGCCTGAGATCGTCACTTCACCTAAAACAATGGCACGATCCATTACAAAAAATCTGTTTCCGCCCTCACTAACATTTTCAATAGTAAATGTTCCGTCACTGTGCATCATAGTTCCTGAGGGTCCAACTGTATTATGACTCATAGAAACCGAATCGGTGCCTTGAATGACAAAAAGCTCCTCTTCCCCATTTCCATTTGGATTTGTCGACCAAGTTGTATTCTTTCCAGCAACTATCCCCGTTGAAGCTGATGCTGAACTAGTTTCTTGGCTACTTGAAGATGCTGTTTCTACACTTGTGCTAGCAGCTTTTTCACGTTCTGATGAACTTTCCTCTATGGTCGGACTTTCTTTTTCACTAGAACTTTCCTTCTTTTTTTCCTTAGAAGAGCTAGTTTCTTTTTTGGAACTTGTCACTTGCTTGGCTGGGACACTTGCTGTTTGATTAGTAATAGCCTTGTACGTAAAGAATCCACCGCATAGTATAACTAAAGCTCCGACAACTAATAAAATATATAGCCATGGACCTTTTTTCTTACCCGTTAAAAAATTGTAGCCACAGTTTTGGCAAAATTGGGCTCCAGGAGCATTATTATTTCCACAATTTGGACATTGCATAATATTCTCTCCTAATCTGCTTCATAGATATTATCGCCATCATCATAGGAACTACTTTCGGTATTATCTTCTTTTGACTCGGGTTGATAGTGATAAGTCGTGATCTGACCTTGATTATTCAAAGTCAAAACATTGTCAACGATGCTGATCTCTCCCATACTAGCAGGCCCGCGTGCAATATAAAATTTCTCACCATTATTTTCGATACCTTTAATATCGTAAGTACCATCTTCTGGTATCTTGCTTCCGTTTGAGATCGTTACGGTCGTTGTACCGTTGATAGTTAAAACTGGTCCATCATCGCTGACCCAAGTTGTCGTTTGACCGTTAGCTACAACAGGCGTTGGCGCATTCTGATCAACTTCTTGCTCAGCTGATGGATCAATATCGGTATCATCAGAACTTGAATCTTCCTGGGCTGAACTATCATCTTCCTCTTCTTTAGGGGGATCTTTGACCGTTTCAGTTTTTAACTTAGTACTTGTTTTGTCTGGGCGTTGAGCTAGTGAGTTATGCACTAAAGTTACCGCACCAACTGCAAGTATGCTGAGTAACAAGCCAATAAACACACCTAAAACATATTTACCAGCATTATTCTTTTTAGGTGGGATCGGTTGAATGAAAGTTTGTTGTGATGCTAACAAACTTTGTCCACAATTTTCGCAAAATTGTGCGCCAGGTAAATTATCTTTTCCACAGTTTGGACATTGCATCTAACTTCACTTCCCTTCACGTACAAAGTAAGCCCATTCGCCATCTTGAACTGGAAAAGCTAAAACCGTTCGTTCAACACCATTTATCTTATGCTTTTTCAAGCGAAATGCTAACCAGTTACTAGCATCTTTATTTGCAAATACAATAAGTTTTGATGACTTATCCACAATTCTCAGTGATAGATCTATTTTTTGTAATTCTTTACTCGATTTCACTCTGTATGTGATCTTACTAGGTGTGATCTCAAATGATCGAAGATTCTTATCTAATACACCCTTTTTTGTTTCCTCAACAAATTTCCACTTACCAGTGACATCCTTAGGTTCGATCTTATCGTATTTCACATACTTAGGGTCATTGTTGATCACGCCAAAATGATATGCTAGACCCGTCCCAATTGCTGTAAAAAGCAAAAAACTAACAATAATGACTACTGGTAATTTCGAACGACTAGCTTTGGGCAAAATAAGCCCACATTGCTGACAATACTTCTCTCTAAGTGAATTTTGATATCCACAAGTTGGACAAATCATAGAAGCACCTCTACTTTCTTACGTAATATCCCCAGCTATCATCAGAACTGTTATAGACAGCAAGGACAACATGCTCAATTCCGTTGACTTTACGCTTTTCCAGACGTAATTCAACCATATTAGCTGTAAAAATATTATCGGTATCTGAAATGATCACTGTGTCTTCATCAGTCACAGTACTGTAACGTACAGCAATTTTTTCACCTGAATCCGTTGTGATCTCATCTTCACTGATTTTTATCTCTTCGGTCATCGTGTCTTTTTTGCTCTCGTCAACTAATCTCCAAGTCCCCACAATATCAGCTAATTCCAATTTATCAGCTGTCTTATACTCAGGATCATTACCGCCTAACATATATAAGCCACCAAAAATCAACACGACTACGGCTATACAGATCCCGATGATCGCTGGAACAGGCAAGCCATTTTTCTTAGGTGGGGCATACATTTGCAACTGCGCTCCGCAATTACTACAAAATGCAGAACCAGCAGGATTTTGTTGCCCACAGTTAGGACAATTTAACATCAATTCTCCCCCTAATTTTGAGGTGTATTTTGATCATCGTTTGGCTTTTGTGATGGTACTTGTTGTGGTTGTTGTTGATTCATATATTGTGGTTGTTGACCATAATTTTGTTGTTGGTATGGTTGTTGCATTTGGTTAGGTTGTTGATACGGTTGACTTTGGTATTGTGGATGATCGACCAATAATAAATAAATATTGTAAAATGGCACTAAAACTAACCATGGATTATTAGCAATGTAACGTGTTCTGCGTACTGCGGCAGCTAACAAGCTGATTCCGGAAGCACAGCAGAAAACATAAAAAATAATATAAAATAGATTCCCTAAAAGTAGCATAAGTTCGCTACCACTACTGAATGCCATAACCGCCAAAAAGTATACGACCATATACAAGGCCAATCCTACAATACATTGTCCTAAAGTTCCCCACCAATAAACTGCCTTCCGTGTTTCTGGCGTCTTAAAATCAAACGTATTTGCAGTCACATACTTTACACTATCCCAAAAGCCTAATTCAGGTTGTGCTCCCATTTGACCTGGGACAACATTTTTAAATTTTTTGATATCATTTGTAAATTGATTTACCCGTTGTTGATATTGTCCCGTTGGTGGTACTTGTTGTTGGTATGGTTGTTGCCCTGTTGGTGGCACTTGTTGTTGATACCCTTGTTGCATGTTTGGTTGTTGTGGTGCTTGTTGGTAGCTTTGAGGATTTGGTTGGACCGGTGGGGTTTGTGGCTGTTGGTTCACCGTTTGTCCTTGATTACTTGGTGCTACATTTTGGGTGGCACCACATTGGGGACAAAATTTCGCCCCTGCTTCTAACTGTTGACCACAGTTTGAACAAAATTTATTTTCCATAAAAAAAACACTCCCTATAACATTTATATACGGATAAATCCATATAAGCACATTATAGAAAAGGAATAGTGCAGTTTATATTGCACTATTACGTGTCTTTTTACTTGAAACTTTATCGCAAAATTTCGGTTGACAGTGCACAACTAACCTGCTATCCTAGTTCGTAGATCAAATCGAACGGAGGCGTCGCCATTGAAATTCTAAATTCTGCACAAAACAAGTTTAACAACTCTGGGAACAAACAGAGTCGGTTTCACTTGGGCAGAATTTAGGGTTCTAGGCTGATGCAAGATGACTCAGTCTGCCCTTGTGCAGGCTTTTTTTGTTCCTCAAAAATTGGAGGAATGCCTTTATGTCGAATATTTCGATCAAAAATCTTACTTTTGCTTATCCCGGTCAAGTAGCTCTTTTTGACAACGCCAATTTTGAACTGGATACTTCTTGGCGTTTAGGTCTTTTAGGGCGCAACGGTCGCGGTAAGACTACCTTATTCAAATTATTACAAAATAAACTTTCTTATACGGGTACGATCAATGTTTCCGTGCCCCTAGCGTATTTTCCACAACCTTTGGGCGATCAAACACAACTCGCGCTTTACTGTCTGCAAGAGACGGGGAACTTTTTAGAATGGGAACTAAAACGTGAGCTCAAGTTATTTGGGATCAGTGAAGACCTTTTGTGGCAACCATTTAACACACTTAGCGGTGGGGAACAGACAAAATTAATGTTATGTGCGCTCTTTTGCCAAGCTGACCACTTTTTCTTGCTCGATGAACCGACAAATCACCTCGACTTAGCGGGGCGTCAGGAATTAGTGGCTTACCTAAAACAGAAAAAACAGGGCTTTATCGTCACGAGCCATGACCGCACCTTCTTAGACCAAACGATCGACCATACCTTAGTCATTGAAAGAAGTCAATTGCACTTAGAAAATGGTGATCTTGCGTCATATGAAATACAAAAGAAACGCCGGGATAGCCATGATATCCAGCAAAATGAAAAAACACGCCACGAGCTAAAACGACTCAAGCAAGCTGCTTTGACCAAAGAAAATTGGGCATCGCAAGCAGAAAGACAAAAACAAAATAACTCGCACGCCGATAAAGGTTTTATCGGTCGCCGTGCTGCCAAAGTGATGAAACGTGCTACCGCTTTGAAGTCGCGAGCTGAAGAGCAGATCAAACAAAAAGAGACCCAACTAAAAAACCTCGAAGTCAGTGAACCCCTCAGCTTAAACTACCAACCGACCCACAAACAAGTTTTAGTAAAAGCCAAGGACTTCACGCTTGCTTACGAAAAACAGCTATTTTCGCCTTTGAATTTTGAGGTCAAAGCCGGTGAGATCGTAGTCCTAAAAGGTAATAACGGCAGTGGCAAATCCAGTCTCTTCCAAGCTCTTTTGAAAAGCTCAAAGGCAATTTCAAGTGGTGAATTGTCACTAAACACCAAAAATATCAGTGTCGTACGCCAAGATTTCAGTGCCAACCGCGGGACTCTCAAAGAGTTTGCGCAAAAACGTGACCTCGACTATACGCTCTTGTTGACGCTTTTGAAAAAACTAGGCTTTGAGCGCCACACCTTTGATGTTTTACTCGAAAATATGAGCTTAGGCCAACAAAAGAAGGTCGAATTAGCGGCTTCACTTGCTACCCCGGCTGAGTTGTATCTGTGGGACGAACCCCTAAACTACTTAGATACCTACAACCAAGACCAACTCTTGACTTTATTACAAGAAACCAAACCCGCACTGTTAGTGATCGAACACGATCAAAATTTCATCGATCAAATCGCTGATACGGTCGTTAAACTGGAAAAGATATTCAATTGAAATTAGGAACTGGATCATATCAAACCAGAAAAATCCCGCGAGACCTTATCGGGAAAGGGAAAATCAAACAAACTGGGCACTTTGTAAATCCAGAATATGAAATAAGTTAAAAAACTTCCTAGGCGCCAAGTCGTCTGGGAAGTTTTTTACTATATATCCAATTCAGTACCGATCTGTTTTGAAATCACCACACCTAGCGTCAACAAACCTAACAAAGTAGCACTACCTAACAGGACACCACCGATCCCAAAAAGAGAGATCAAGTAGGGAAACCCCAATAGTCCTAGCGGTTGCGTCGCATTCAACAGTGCATAGTAGCTATTTGAGACTGTCGCCACCGTCTTCTTATTTACCTTAGTCTGTAAAATGAGCTGGGTCGAAATATTATATAGTGGGATCGCAAAGCCTAATAAAACGATCCCACCATAGACTGACCAGCTTACTTTAGTTCCGATCAGACCAAAGGCTAACGGCACTAAGACTAAAGAAAAGATGATATATTCATGAGTCTTTAGCCAGACATCAACTATACGATAGAACAATGAGCCCAGTAAAAAGCCACTGACAAACAGCGTGTTGCATAGCCCTAGTAATTTCAGATCATGAAAAACATTATTGGCTAATTCGGCAAAATACACGCTTTGAGGTGCTAAAACGATATTAAAGATCAAAGCGATGTAAAAAATTGGAGCTAAATAGTGATTTTCTCTCAATAAGCATTTAACGACCTTAACTCCATTCCACAAACTAGCTGGGGGCTCACTTGGCGTTTCTACAGAAGGTTTGGTTTCAACTTTTAATGCAAAAAATAACACTAGACCTACTAAATACAGACTTAGGTCGATCACTAAAAAGACTCCAAAACTGACCAACCCCAGCGCTACCGTCACAACTGAACCAGAAAACAAGTTTGCACTCGTGACAGCTGTACTCAATGATGCATTTAATTTACTCAACTCAGAACGTTCAAAAAGTACCACCAAAAGTTTAGTCAAACATGGATAATAATAGCTACTAGCGACTTCATAAAAGATCGACCACATGACGAGCCACCAAAAGTGTTTGATCTCTAAAATAACACTACTTGTCATGATAAACATAAAAAGCGCTGTCCAACCCATCGAAAATAAAAGCGTTCGTTTCAGATCTTTAGACCGATCGACTTGCCCGCCAATGTAAGTTGCCAGTAGGACCCGTGGCACAAATAAGCAAAAAGAATACACCCCCACATAGTTAGCTGACACGAACCATTTAGTGATCAGTGTCAGCAATGCGATATTAGACATTCCCCCACCAAAACTCAAGATAAATTGCGTTAGTAAAATAATTCGGCGATCCATTAAGTACCCCCACCTTCCCCTTAGTGTTGCACTTAATTATAATTTTTCTCAACTAAATTACAACTCAACAAATATATCTAAAAAAACATCCCACCAGGCGGCAGGATGCTTTCTAAGACTTTAATTATTCACTTTTTCTTTTGTTGCTTCAACTTTTGGATCTTTGATCGTCAAAGTGATCTTGCCCTTCTTAGCCCCGACAGTGACCGTTGCGCCTGTAACGATCTTGCCCTCTAATAAAGCTTCACTCAAGCGATCCTCGATCTCATTTTGTAAAGCTCTTCTGATCGGACGAGCACCATACTCTGGATCAAAGCCAGCCTTAGCGACCACATCGATCGCAGCAGGCGTGATCTTTAGCGTCACATTGCGTTCAGCTACCCGTTTGATGATATCTTTTGCCATCAACTTCACGATCTGATGCAACTCATCTTTTTCAAGTGAATGGAAGATGACGATCTCATCGATCCGGTTCAAGAATTCAGGTCTAAAGCTCTTCTTGAGCGATTCTCTGATCTTAGCTGACATTGCAGCATAATCATCAATAACATTACCTGCACCAAACCCAACGGATTTTTCATCCCGCAAGGCAGTTGCCCCTAAGTTAGAAGTCATGATGATGATCGTGTTTCTAAAGTTGACTTTACGCCCCTTAGAATCAGTCAAGTACCCATCATCTAACACCTGTAACAAGATGTTGAACACATCTGGGTGGGCTTTTTCCACTTCGTCTAATAAGACGACTGAATATGGCTTATTGCGGACCTTTTCGGATAATTGTCCCCCTTCATCATAGCCGACATATCCTGGAGGAGCACCGACTAAACGACTGGTGGAGTATTTTTCCATGTATTCGCTCATATCCACACGGATCATCGCTTCTTCTGAGCCAAACATCGCTTCGGCTAAAGCCTTGGCTAATTCAGTCTTACCGACCCCAGTAGGCCCTAAGAACATAAATGAGCCGATCGGACGGGTCGGATCACTCAAACCACTGCGTGAACGGCGGATAGCTTTAGCGATCGAACTGATAGCTTCATCTTGTCCGACTACTCGTTGGTGTAAGATCTTTTCTAACCCGACCAAACGTTGACTTTCAGTCTTAGTCAATTGGGTGACAGGTACGCCTGTCCATTCTGAGACGACAGCTGCCACATCTTCTTGGGTCACTACAGCCTTAAACTCACCATTAGCCTCTTCTTTGGCTTGTTTAGCTGTGAGCTTTTCGACTTTTTCTTTTAATTTCAAAACTTCTTTGCGTAATTTAGCCGCATCATCGAAGTTTTCGTGTAAGATCTCTTCGTCATAGCTATCACTGACTTCTTTTAGCTTAGCTTTAACTTTAGATAACTTACTGCTCTTTTCAGCATTCATGATCCGCAACCGTGCTGCCGCTTCGTCCATCAGATCGATCGCCTTATCTGGCAAGAAGCGCTTCGTGATATAGCGCGAACTCAACTTGACGGCCGCATCTAAAGCATCATCGTCGATCTTGACTTTATGGTGCTTTTCATAGCGGGAACGGACACCTTTTAAGATCTCTAGGGTCGCTTGTTGATCAGGTTCATCGACCATTACTGTCGCAAAGCGCCGTTCTAAAGCAGGATCAGATTCAACGTATTTTTGATACTCATCTAATGTCGTCGCCCCGATGACTTGAACTTCGCCCCGCGCTAAGGCAGGTTTTAAGATATTAGAGGCATCGATCGCCCCTTCAGCCCCACCAGCGCCGATCAAAGTGTGCATCTCATCGATAAATAAGATCACATTGCCATCACGGTAGACTTCTTCTAAGATCTTCTTTAAGCGATCTTCGAATTCGCCCCGGTATTTGGTACCAGCCACAAGTGAACCCATATCAAGCATCATCAAGCGCTTCTTTGCCAAATTCTCAGGGACATCTCCGTTGACGATCGCTTGCGCTAAACCTTCTGCGACCGCTGTCTTACCCACACCAGGTTCACCTAGTAATACTGGGTTGTTTTTCGTCCGGCGACTTAAAACTTGGATCACACGCTTGACTTCACTTGCGCGCCCGATAACTGGATCGGTATCTTCATTTTGTGCGATCGCCGTCATATCCCGCGCTAAGCCATCTAATGTTTCTGTCTTAGAACGTTTTTGGGCTTCACTAGCTTGCTTAGCTAAACGTTGACGTTGGCGGTCAGTCATGCCCAATTGGCGCAATAATAACTGCCGTAAGCGCCGGGTATCGACTTGTAAACTGTACAAGATCCGTGAAGATAAAATATTTTCATCCTTTAATAGTGCCAATAATAAATGTTCGGTCCCGATCTTAGACGAACCCATCATCATCGCTTGGCGCAAGGCATCATTCAAGACGGCCTTGGATTTTGGTGAATATGGTAAATAACTATCTGGTGCTTGACGGCGCAAAGTCCCATACCCTGCGAGCCGCTCGATCTCTTCTTTGATATCGACACTACTTACGAGGTTTTGCCTTAAAACTTGGCCGGCAACACCATTTTCCTCCAAGACAAGGGCTAACAATAAATGTTCAGTCCCGATCGCTTGGTGCTTGAAGTAGTTAGCTTGTTCTTGTGCAAGTAACAAGACTTGGTTAGCACTCGGTGTGTAAGATGTTGAATCCATAAGATCCCCTTCTTTCTATTATTGATCAGCACAACGCAGACGGTTTAAAATGCGATTCAAGATCTTGGCACGGATCGCCTCTTCTAACTCATTATCGGATAGTGCTAGCGTGTTTTTCTCGATCGCAGTCGCTACTAAATGTGCCTCTTTATGTGTCAATAGCTCATTTTCATAGAGCGTTTGAATGATCTGAAATGCTTTGGTCTCGCTGATACTGGTCCCAACGTACTCGATCAATTCATCTAAAATATCCGGGTCGCTGATCAAATCGACCTTGGCGATCCGAATATACCCACCTCCGCCTCGCTTACTCTCGACTAAATAGCCATTTTGTAAAGTAAAACGCGTCTTGATCACATAATTGATCTGCGAAGGTACGCAGTCAAATTGGTCTGCGACTTCAGAACGTTTGATCTCAACTTGAGAAGCTTCAGCAAGAATACTCTTTAAATATCGTTCGATTATATCGGAAATATTGCGATTTTGCATAAAACTATCCTCAATCTGTTTGACTAACTTTGACTATAATTATAAACGTTATCCACCATGCTTGGCAATGAATTAGCGCTAATTTCTAGGGCTGATCGCTTAAAAATCCTCTTATTTATCTGCTGTAAAGATCACTGCCCACGCAACATGTTTAGCTGGACAAAAATAAACGAACTGATCGCCCGTTCCTTTAGCTTGATCAACTGAGATAGCTTGATCAGCATATTTAGCTGTTGGGCTAGTTGGATCTTTTTCCCATTTAGCATACTGTGTCTTAGTCCCTGCAAAGCTTTTTTCCTTGGTATACCCTCTTTGCTCGTAGGGTGCCAACAGATCAGCTGTGATCTGTTTTAGCTCTCCTTTAGTGTAACGCTTGGCAAAACTGCTTTGACTAGTTGTTGTTGAGCTCTCTTTAGTCAAGCTCGCTTTTTTAGTAGGTCTGACCGATAACTTGACGCTGTTTTTGCCCCACGTCACGTGATAGCTACACCCGCTGACACCTAGAACAAAAGCTCCGATCATAAAAAGACAAAGCGCGCGTTTCATTTAACTTCCCCCCGTAAATAAAAAGAGCCGTCCTGCATAGGTACGACTCTAACTAGTAATTGATCGGGATGACAGGATTTGAACCTGCGACCCCCACGTCCCGAACGTGGTGCTCTACCAAACTGAGCTACATCCCGAGAACAATTACTATTATAATACTAGTTTGTTAAATGTAAAAGGAAAATCTTATTTTTCTTCTGGATACACTAGACCCCAATCTCTTCTAAGCTCAGTCATGATCTGCATCACATCAGTCGTATAATCTAAGTGCATCACGTTTTTGCCCCCAGCGACGGCTTGTTCCATATCGGTCACTTCATAGAACAAGGCATCCTTAGTTGCTCCACTTTCGATCACTTCTTTACCACCATCAGCTGTATAAGTGATCGTCGCTTTTTGCCCCCGAGGATACTCGTAGATCTCGATATAGCCCTTATCAAAAGCGACCATCCCTCGCTTTGGTTGCTTAGCATGCAATGTCAAAGCAAGCGTCGCCATTTCCCCAGCTTTATTTTGCAGTAAAATACCGGCCTGTTCGTCAACACCGCTTGGGGCTAATTTGACTTGAGAAACGACTTTATCTGGTTTTTGGGACATGAACCAACGCGCAAAAGATAAAGCGTAGACACCGATATCTAGCAAAGCGCCCCCTGCTAATTTTTTAGAAAAGAAACGATTTGTCATATCGTAATCTTTATAGCTTCCAAAGTTCAACTGTAGCATGCGCAATTCACCCAAACACTTGCTTGCGATCACTTTTTCTAATTCCTTGTAGAGTGGCATGTGATAAAGCGTCATCGCTTCAGCTAAGACCACGTTGTTTTTGGCTGCTAAGTGCTTGGCTTTTTCTAATTCAGTTGCATTTAGCGTGATCGATTTTTCACAGAGCACATGCTTACCGGCCTTGAGCGCTTTATTTAAATACTTGATATGCGTATTATGTGGCGTCGAAATGTAAATAATATCGACGTTGGGATCTTGAAAGATATCTTCGATCTGATCATAGACTTTAGTGACTCCATATTTTTTGGCAAAATCAACTGCCTTGCTGTGCGTCCGGTTCGCAACACCATATAATGTGCGTCCGTGTGCTTGCATAGCCTGCGCTAATTCATTTGCGATCACGCCACAACCTAAAGTTGCCCAATTATAATTTTTCAAAAAAACCCCTCCAAACTAACATTTCTACCTCGATCTTAGCAAAAACTTTTCGCCAAGACAAAGAACATGAATTATCGGTGTAATCGTTTTATCATAATATTAAAGGAAGGTGATCACTATGACAAACACTTGGCTTTATAAGCAATTATTTACCAATTGGAAGAAATTTGAAGTTACCTATGTCAGCATTTTGATCTTGATCCAACTAGCCGTATTTTGGATCGTCCCTGACAGCTTGATCGGCATGATCTCAGGAGTCACAGGCACTTTATCACTTGTTTATGGGATGAAAGGGCGCAAGATCGCTTTTATCTTTGGGACGATCCAGTGTCTAGCTATGACTTACATCGCTTGGATCAGTCATGCCTATGGTTCATTTGCGATGGATATCTTCTATGTCATCTCGCAACCCATCGGCTGGTTCATGTGGGGCCATGACCAAGCAACGCATCGTTTTTCGCCTGACAGTCGCAAAAAACTTTTTGTCGGTGCCTTTATCGCTTGGCTTATCGGCTGGTGGATCTTAGCTTTGTTGCACGGACAACTGCCGTATTTTGATTCGATCAATTTTGTCATCAGTTTCATCGCTCAACTGCTCTACATCTTGAAATACCAAGAAAACTGGTCGCTTTGGATCGTGGTCAATATCGCCAATATCCTCTACTGGTCGATCCTAAGCATCCAAGTCATGACCGGTGCTACTGACATTGGCTCTTTAGGTGCCTATCTCTCCCAAGTTGCCTTGCAAGCAGCCCTACTCTTTAACTCGATCTATGCAACTAAAGTCTGGGCTAGTGGTGAAGCCGACAATGAAGGTGGAACTAAGTCGTAAATTATATAAATAAATCAACATTTACTCTTTACTACTCACTTTAAGTAAGTTAACATAGATCGTACTTACTAAAAATAAGAAAGAGTAGTAACTAACTATGGAATTCAAAGATGCCCTTAATTATCGTCGTTCGATCCGTGATTTTAGCGATCGTCTTCTTACAAAAGAGACTATCAAAGAGATCATCGCTGATGCCCGTCGCGCTCCGTCATGGGTCAATTCACAACCTTGGGAAGTTTATGTAGCAACAGGAAAGACTTTGGAAACGATCAAAGAGTTACACCTTGAATTATCTCAGCGTGGACTTCCTGGAAATTCTGACTTACCTTTTATGCATCGCGATAAGATGAGTCTTTTAGCACGCCAAAATGCTGGTGTTTGGAGCCAAGCTTTACAAACATTCTTAGGGACTGACGCTGAACAAATGGGGAGATCACAGATCACATTGTTCAATGCCCCAGCTCTTGTCTATCTGACCCTGCCTAAGAATACTTCCGAGTGGTCGATCTATGACCTAGGGGCTTTCGGACAAACACTGATGCTAGCTGCTGCTGACCGAAAAGTCGATTCAATTCCAGCTTGGGAGATCGTTAAGTATCCAAGTATCGTTAAAAATATTATGCAGATTCCAGATGATAAACAACTTATAATAGGGATCGCGCTAGGTTACCGCAATCAATCAACAAAGATCAACGGTTTTTATACTGAGCGCAGTGAAGTTGATAAGTTTTTAACTTTCAAAGACTAAACTATAGTGCATAGTACAAAGAGAGCCTACCACGATGCGGATGGTAGGCTCTCTTTGTATCGTCTCACACTCTTTAGTTCAAATTATCTAAATACTGTTCGCCCCAATCGCATAATGCTACTACGATCGGAACTATACTATTCCCTAACTCAGTCAACGAATACTCTGTTTTAGGAGGAACGACTGGATAAACTACTCGACTGATGATCCCATCACTTTCAAGTTCTTTTAATTGGCGTGTCAACATCCTCGGAGTCGCCTTGGGGATCAAACGTTGTAACTCACTGTATCTAAGGGTCTTATCGATCAACTCATACACAATGATCGCTTTATATTTGCCCCCAATGATCTGCATCGTTGCCTCAACTGGACAGTTAAATGTTGTTGCTTTTTCTAGATCCATCAATAAAACCTCACTATCATTTTTGATACTAAATAACATAAATCATAGTTTTAGACAAAAAAGTGCATTCTAGTCACCAAAATTCTTTCATGCTATATTCATATTGTACATGACTATGTGCCTATAAACTCAAAAATACTATCAAAATGATCATGAGGTGAGAAAATGAAAATCTTTGTTGCTGGTGGTTCAGGCCGAGTTGCCACAGAATTAATTAAGAATCTAGTAGCTGCTGGACATCAAGTTATTGCTGGGGCACGTTCTCCTCAAAAAATCGTCACACTTTCCGGTGTTACTCCAGTCAAACTTGATCTAGCTGTCGCTACTCCTGAAGAAATCGCTGAACTTATGGGGGCTGCGACTAGTGTATACTTTGTTGCCGGTTCACGTGGTCAAGCCCTACTACAAGTTGATGCCTTTGGAGCAGTTAAAGTGATGCAAGCTGCCCAAGCTAAAAATATCCAACGCTTCATTCTGTTAAGCTCGATCTATGCACTCCAACCAAAAAATTGGCACCAAGAAGGATTACGTGAGATCATGGATTACAATGTCGCTAAATTCTTTGCTGACACTTACCTGATCAACAATACCAACTTGAATTATACTATCCTTCAACCGACTAGACTAGTTGAAGGACCTGCAACAGGCAAGATCAACGTCACAGATGCCAAGATCGCTACCAATACGATCGCAGATGTCGCAACTGTTTTAGCTGATCTTTTGAAATACGATAATACTGGTAAAAAAGTAATCATGATGCAAAATGGTGACACTCCTATCGCAAAGGCACTAGCTGAAATTTAACGATATACATAACAGGGATAACTGTAAGGTTATCCCTGTTATGTATGTAATGTTGATTATAGCTTGCTTAGCCCCTCTTTGACAAATTGTTGAATGTCCGAATTATAGTAATCACCCAAAGGTAATTTTTCATGTTGATTTTTAACGATCACAGTCGCTACGCTTTGGAACTTAAGATCAGTTTTCAAAGAGATACATCCCCCCTGACCTCAATTATCTTTTCTTTTGAAAACAATGTTTTAATTCTGTTTTAACAGCTGACTGTCGTTGAGTTGCGCTTTCTTTTAATACCACTAAGCTTTCAGTAAAATTCTGATCCCGACTACCTAATTCGCCTTTTTGCAACTCTTTAGTCCCCACATCAAGCGCTCTAACTCAGAAGGCCTAAAATTTACCCACAGCTTTTTTTGATAAGTTCTTCCATGATCTGATTTTTCGGTATAGGTTTAACTACCATCCCGCTGCAGTCCTATCTTTATCGACCATAGTAACTTTGATATCTCCCATAAAGCCGACTTGATGATATTTTTTGTTAATTCTTTTTGTAACGGTATGATCAGCGAATTTTTTGACGTAAGAACATATATTTCCCTAGTTGGCCCCCAGCAATGCCAACGATAAATATGATGACCCAACATAGCAGTAATTTAACTACCTTACCTCATCTTTCATCGCACTCATCCTTTTTCATATCTAGGACCCTTTTCTTAAAAATTGAACTTATCTTACTCAAATAAAAAACCACCCTAAAACAGAGTGGTCACTATTATTCTAATATACTGCCCCTTCATAGAAGTTGTAGTATGGTTTATTAAAATCAAACTCGGCTAACTCGGAGACTTTGATGACTGTATCAGCAACACCAAAACTCATCAAGTTGATCGGCTTACCATAATCTTCATCTGGGATCACCAACACGATATATTTGCCTAACCCCTTGGCTAAGCCTAACTCGACCCCACAGCCGATATCTTCTTCATCTGGTAGATAAGTACATAAGAAGATGTCTGAACTCTTGATCCCGACACAGTCCCCGTTGAACGTTGCCGTTTGCCATTCTTTATCTTCTAGTAATTCAGGATGTTCATCCACGCGTAAACCTTTATATTGATGCGCCAAGGGAACATAACTGTCAGCATCATTTATCGTCTTGTTTTCCTTGATCGCTTTCATTACTTGTTCGTAAGCTGCGTTTTGCTTTGGGGTAAACCACCCAGCTGCAAAATATACTGTCTTTGTCATCCGCATTCGCCATCCTTTTAAAAATATGCACCTTTTATTATGAACTTTCTAGCTAAATATAACAAATTGTGCACTAATTTCCATAGCGTTCATACGCACATTCGACTTGGTAACCTTGGCTTTTTGCCTCTGTAAGCGTCATTGCCGTCCCACCACCATGGCGTTGTAGACCACGACAATTGGGATCTAAGTGATAGCGACCAGGAATGTCAGCATTAACATAGACCGTTTGGGTATTTTGCACTGGATCTGGCGCTTGATAAGCATAAGTCACTGGTTCTTCAACTTGTTCAGGGCATGGATCGATCACTTCACTTGAACTCGCCACTACACTTGAAGTTTCACTAGCTGAACTTTGGGTTGCTGTAGTCGTTGCAACACTTGAACTACTTACAAAACTAGCACTACTACTTAAGCTAGTTTCACTTGAACTTTCAGAAGTCGAACTCATCGAACTTGTAGAGCTTGAACTAGCGACCTTATGCTCCCTTTTTTGTGGATATTTATGGTGAGTCTGTCCTAACGCACTCAACTCAGAGATCCCAAAAACTAATAGTGCGATAAAAGTAAGCACCACTACTAGCCCTACAAAGACTTTTTTATTACTTTTCTTCACTGTCAAACCTCACTTTTAATAGTCATCATCTAAGCTGTCATAATACAGCTCTGTATTTCCAACATCATCAGTGGTATCAGTCAAGGTCACCACACTATAAAATAGCATAGTTCCGACCAAGCCCACACATAGTACGATCACAGGGACCAAACCTTTGATACTATAGATTTTTTTACCAAATGAGCTCTGGCTTTCTTGCCGATAGCGATTATTTTCCATGACTGCTGGTTGGCACATAAATACTAATAAAATAATATTTCCAAATGGGATAAATTTTAACAAGATCCACGCTCCATCCATTCCGATATCATGTAAACGGCGAATAGCAGCTGAGAGCCCCATCAAAAATAATGAAATAATTCCTGTTATACTAATAAAAAGCACCATATACACAAGCGCTTGAATGGTATAATACTGCGTTATCCGACTAGCTAAACTGATACAAAAAACAAGCCCGATAACAATAGGGACCGTTAATAAAGCTAAACCTAAGATGCCATACCAATAATCAGCTCGACTCATACATTTACCATAACGAAAAATATCTTTAAACATCAATTTAGTTGAATTTACTAAGTTCGCCGGTGTTTGAGAATTTGAAGTTATCTCAAATTTTTTAACTGCTGTATCAGCTGTTGTAGCTTGTTCAAGCGTGACCAACTCTTGCCCACACTTGATACAAAATTTACTGTCATCGAGATTTTTTGTCCCGCACAATCTACAAAACACGTTATCTCATCCTTTATAAAAAAAGCATCTTATATAAGTAATATAAATAAATATCTTATCATAAAATTAAATTTATTCAAACTTTCTTAAATAAAAAGCATGATATTGGATCATGCTTTGATATCGCATATATTCTCACTAACTTTTGTCCCGTCCATAAAATAAAGCTAATACTAAAAAACAAAACAAAAAAGTCTGCTCCTAGACAGAAACAGACTTTTACTAGATCAAAATTTTATTCAACAGTCACACTCTTAGCCAAGTTACGTGGCTTATCCACATCGTAACCACGTTGTAAACTTACATAGTAAGCCAACAATTGTGTCGGTACGACTGAAACAAGTGGTGATAACAATGGATCAACTTCTGGTAAGATGATCTGATCACCTTCAGTGGCTACATCACGGCTGGAGATGAATAAGACATTTGCACCGCGCGCGATAACTTCTTGCGCATTGCTGCGTGTATGAGCAGCTGTCTTAGGATCAGTGATGATCGCTACGACTGGTGTACCTTCTTCGATCAAAGCGATCGTGCCGTGCTTTAATTCACCTGAAGCAAATCCTTCAGTTTGAACATAAGAAACTTCTTTTAGCTTCAAAGCAGCTTCTTGGGCTAACGCATAGTCAACACCACGACCGATATAAAATGCATTGCGTGTCGTCGCAAACATATCTTGGGCGATCTTTTCAATGTCACCTTTTTCATCAACTAATTCTTGCATCCCGTTAGCAACTTTTGTCAGTTCACCTGCAACGTCAAAGTCCTTAGCAGCCTTGATGTTCTTGGCTTCACCATAAGCTTTGACTAAAATAGCTTCTAAAGCGATCTGAGCGGTGTAAGCTTTAGTTGAAGCAACCGCGATCTCAGGACCAGCGTGTAACAACAAAGTATAAGTTGCTTCACGTGAAAGCGTTGAGTTAGCCACGTTTGTGATCGTCAAACTTGGGTAACCCCATTCATTAACTTGAGTCAACACTTGGCGACTATCAGCTGTTTCCCCACTTTGCGTCAAGAAGATGAAGAATGGCTTTTCAGACAACAACGGTGGATTATAAGCAAATTCAGAAGCCACATGAACTTCAGTTGGAATATGAGCTAATTTTTCAAATAACTCTTTACCTACTAAACCAGCATGGTAACTTGTCCCAGCAGCTACGATGTATAAACGATCTGCCTTGGATAAAGCATCCAATAATTCTTGATCGATCTTAACTGAGCCGTCTTCATTGAAGTATTCTTGGATCAAAGTGCGCATCACACCTGGTTGTTCATCGATCTCTTTTAACATGTAATATGGATAGGCACCTTTTTTAGCGGCTTGTGGATCCATATCGATATGGAATGGTTCGCGTTCTACGGCATCGCCAGCTGGATCCATGATCGAGATCTTATCTGGTTCGACTACCACGACTTCACCATCCATCAATTCGATGAAATCATGCGTTTGTTCAAGCATTGCTGTGGCATCAGAACAAACAACGTTGAAGCCATCCCCCACACCAAGTAACAATGGACTCTTGTTTTTAGCTACAAATAGCTTGCTTGGTTGTTCTTTATCCATCAATAAGAATGCATAAGATGAGCTTTCATCAACTAAGCCCAAGACCTTGCGGAAAGCAGCTAAAGTATCCATCCCTTCATCGGCAAACTTACCGATCAATTGCACGATGATCTCGGTATCTGTATCACTCTTTAATTCAACATCTACCAAGTATTCATCCCGCAATTGGCTAAAGTTGCCGATCACACCGTTATGAACTAAGAAGAAACGTCCATCAGCTGAAACATGAGGATGGGCATTTTTAACACTTGGGACTCCGTGTGTTGCCCAACGTGTATGTCCGATCCCAGTCGATCCCTTGACTTCTGGTCCGACTAAAGCACGTAGATCAGCGATCCGGCCTTTTTCCTTAACTAAAAATCCATCACCTTGTTGGTCATTTACATAGATACCGGCTGAGTCATAGCCACGGTATTCCAATTGTTGTAATCCATCTAATAAAATATCTGTTGCATTTTCATTGCCAGTTACGCCAACGATACCACACATAATTCAATACCTCACATTTTAAAATTGGTATATACCTTAATTGTTAATTTCAAATCTTATAGAAGTTAGTTACATCAAGTAACAAAACTAAATATAGCGCAACAAAATTCTTCTGTCAACTAATATCTATTTAAATTGGTATACCAGATTTTATTTCTTTTAAGAAACGTTTAGCCAGCTCACTTTGAAGTGCTTTTTGATCTCCTTGTTCAAATAAAGCCAAGGTGTCATCATTCATTATGACCATACTGCTGATCGTTCCCAAAGCATCTTGCTCGATCTGAGACATGTTTTCTGGTGCCAATAAAACTAACATGCGCTTAACGGTGATCAGGCATTGATCCATCGCTTGCATCGTGATCGGCTCAATCAGCTCGAAAATCGCAAAATGGCAACGTTTGATCGCAAAACTAGTCGTATGCAACAAGGCTAACGAACTATCAGGCAGACCGATCGGGGCTAAGCGTTCTCTTTTTTCTAAAGCAGTTACCACCTCTGCTTCATTCAAAATAATATTGTTACCGATCTCACCTACGAGCTTTTCAATGGTCTGTTGCAGATCAAGTCCAGCATTATCAACTTTTTTGACCTGTAGCTCATTGACTAATTCTGTGCAAAAAAAGGCTGTCGCTGCGATAAAGCTCAAAGTTTGAGGTAATTTACCGTTGAACTGCTTATTTTTTCTAGTTGCTACTTTAGCAAAATATTTACGCTGGTAATCTTTGATGTAGGTCTTTAATCGCATAAGTTCTTCTTTGGTCAATAATGGACTAACGATCTGGTATTCGCGTGGAAATCCCGGTAGGCGTAACGTCGACAACACAATATCATATTCTGCTAGATCGATCTCATTTAGTTCTTGGATCCGTGCAAGATTGAAATGCTTGACTTGCGGAAGATCTTTTTTCAAACGTTGCTTCAAAAGCGAAGACGTCCCGATCCCGTTTTCACAAACGATCAACACCGCTAACTTATCTGAGCGCTTAGTTTCTACATATTGACTAGCAAAATATAACAAGATCAGTTGTAATTCAGTCTCACTGATCGCTTGTTCAAAAAAGATCTCCTTTAGCGTTATCACATGGCGGCTTAGCTTTTTAAAAAAGACTAGATCACGTGAAAAATCAAATTTCATCTCCTGTGATACTAATGCGATCAGTGCTTTTACTTTGAGGGAGACTGCTAATTCATATTCATCAGTATAGGTAAAACTTTTGGCGTTTTGATCACCTTTTTTCAATTGATATGCTAAATAAATGAGCTCATTTTGTTCAAGATCCTCATCTACTTTACTCAAAAAAGCATATACTAAGGCTTGATAACGCAAGAGTTGCCCTTTTAGCTCTACTTTTACGGGATGCTTTTTACTTCGCACCAAACAGATCGCAAAAAGAAGAACTAATTGCAATACTTGGTAATCCGAAGTGATCTTTAATTTTGGCAAAACCTTTTGTTCCAAGCCCCGATAACATTGTTGCAATAGCTTTTTAGGCAATAATCGTAAGAAAAAGTCTGGTGTGATCGTTGTTTTATCATCTAAATAAGCAAAAAATTGATAATCATTGAGTTCATTCAACATGATCTCACTTAAAAACTGACGCCGCTTGAGTTCAGTCGTCTCTAGCCAAACACCCACACCTTTTTGGCGTTGTAATTTGATCGCAAAACTAGCAAAAGCTTCCTCTAACCCACCTAGATCACGTTGGATCGTAGCTTCACTGACGTCCAATTCCAGAGCTAAACTGATGATCTTTTGTGGTTCATCGGCTAATAACAGTAATGCTGCCAAAGCGTTTTGGCGACTCTTTGGCTTAAGTGGTTCAACTAATTTTGCTTGCATCCCCAACATCATTTGTAATTGCTTCAAAGCTACATTTTCACCCACTAAAACATAGCGTCCTTGTTCATTTTGTAAATTTAGCCCGAGATGTTGCAAATACAAACTCAATTCATTAAATTCCCGGTATAGCGTCCGCCGACTGACTTTAGTGATCTTACTCAACTGTGAAAGTGCGATCCCCTCGGGAACATTTTTCACCAATTCTGTCAAGATCACTTCCTGGCGTTTGGTCAATCTTACCACGCCTTTTCACCTTGCTTTCTCATCGTCCTACCCTCCAGTATAACCTTTAATTTTTTATATTTAAAATATTAGGTAGTAACACAAAACTACCACCCCAAACTCAGGGTAGTAGCCAGCAAAGTTATCGTTCACACTGCGCTTCTAATTCCGCCAACAGTGCAGCATCTTTTTGTTTATCTAACCCAGTTGTTTGGTAGATCACCTCGATCAAAGGTAAAGTCGTCAACATTTCTTTTATCTGTTGGCTTTCTTGATCGGCTGGATCATTGAAGCGATAAATATCACTTACTGTTTTTAAAAGTGCTTGGTAGCTCAAATTGTGTGCCTTAGCTTCTCTGATCGGGCGAATAAAGCGTTCATCATAGCCTAACTTGCGGATCGGTGTCCGCCCGACACGCGTGATCTCATCTGAAAGTTCAGGATTTTCAAAACGTTCGATGATCTTTTGTTGATAAGCTTCCAGTTCAGAGCGTTCAAAATCCCATTTAGCTAACAATAATTCACGGGTCTCAGCTAGTACAGCCTTAACTTGGTCTAATACCCTTTTATCTTTTATCGCTTCACCGATCGTGTCATATCCGTAAACTTGCCCGGTGTACGCTACCGTTGCATGTCCCGTATTGACCGAGAACAATTTGCGTTCGATATACGGTTCAAGCTTTTTTGCATAGTGGACTTCTTTTAGCTTTAAAGCTGGATCTTTTAGTTGACTTTCATCAATGACCCATTCTTTAAAAGGTTCAACGACCACGAATAACGGATCTGCGTGACTTTGTTGCGGGACGATCCGATCGACCGCTGCATTTGGAAAACCGATATATTCATCCGCAAAAGCTTTAGTTGCTTCGTCTAAGTGCTTATAGACCTCGTTTTTTAGAAATTGCGAACCACCGATCATATTTTCACAAGCGATCACATCAATTTTTTGATAATTATCAGTTTCTTTTCTGAGTTTGATCCCAGCTGCGATCAATGAAGCGATCAAAGGTAAGATCTTAGGTCCGATCGCTGTAGTTACGATATCTGCTTTTGCAAAAGCTTGAGCTACTTTGGCTGGTTCTTTAGCATTATTTATCCCATTGACCCCAGTAACTTTAATTTGTTTTTTAGTTGGTTCTGCTAATTGGATAAGATATTCATGTTTTTCATTCAAAGCTGTGATCACTTTTTCATTTACATCAACAAAGGTGATCTCAAAACCATTTTTCGCTAATACTTCACCGATGAAACCACGTCCAATATTTCCTGCGCCAAAATGTAATGCTTTCATTATTATCCAACCTCTTTCAATAAATTAATGATCTCTTCTTTAGTTGTAGCATCCGCCAATTTTGCTACATTAGAAACATCGCTACAATATAAGGCGATCTGCGATAATAGCTCTAAATGCTCATTGTTTGACCCAGCGATCCCAAATACTACCGTTACTAGATTTTCCACTTGCTCGTCATTGCTAAAATCCACTCCTAAAGGTACCTGGACCACCGAGATCCCTGTCTTTTTGATGAAACTCTTCCCCTCATCTGTACCATGAGGGATCGCGATAAAATTACCCATATAAGTCGAAACATCTTCATTTCTTTTGATCATTGAATCGATATAACGCTTATCAACACAGCCTTCTTTTACCAATAATTCGCCCGCTAAGCGGATCGCTTCTTTTTTGGTCGCTGGTGCTTGATCTAACAAGATCATATTTTCTTTTAATTCCATCTCTAAAACCTCCTAAGCTAAACCGATAATGATCTGAGCTAATTTTTCATCAGTCAACAGGTCAGAAACTGCGAGGACTTGAACATTGGTATAACGGATATCTAAGTTCTTCTTTGCTTCCTTGGTGACGATCACCAAATGCTCTGGACTATCTACCAACTCATCTAAGCGAACTGCTTTGACTGGTACTTTTTTACCCGCTTTATGCAAGCTATCTTTGAAAAGACTGACTGCCATCGTTGATGTTCCAACATTTTGATCATGTCTAATGAAGTTGACCTCTTTGACATTAGAAAGTTCAAGTTCTGAACCAGTGGCTTTAGGCACAGCTCTTGTCTCTTCATTGATCAATGTCTCAGTTTTTAAGCGAGCAATGATCTCATCATAGCGAGGACTGTTCAAGAAATTACCTACTTGAACATGTACAGCACTTGGCGTTTTTTGGGCTGCTCGTTCAGCTAATTCCTCTTGAGTTACGACTAGTAGATCAGGTTCATCTTGTAAGCGACTAACTGCAGTATTTGTGACTGAAACATCTGTAATACCAGCTTTTTTGACCTTATCTCGCAGTAAGGAAGCCCCCATCGCAGAAGAGCCCATCCCAGCATCACAAGCAAAAATGATCTTTTTGATCCCAGAAAAATCAGCTGGTGTCAGTTTAGCTGTTGCTTTTTTCCCTTTTGACTCCGCTTTTATTTGTGCCATCTCTTGTTGCTTAGCTTCAAATTCATCAGAAGTAGAGCGGTCATGTTTCAAAATAATAGCTGCAATGATAAAGGACACCACAGCACCTGCAGCTACACCAGCTAGCACACCAAGATAGCTATCTTTTGGTGTCATCGCTAGGATCGCAATGATCGAACCTGGAGAAGCAGCGGCTTTAAGACCAGCACCAAACATTTGGAAAGTAAATGTACCTGTCACCCCACCGGCGATCACGGCCAAAAACATTGCTGGCTTCATTAAGATATATGGGAAGTAAACTTCATGGATCCCACCGATAAACTGGATGAAAGCTGCCCCTGGAGCTGAACCCTTAGCATTACCCTTACCAAAGAATGTAAAGGCCAACAAGACACCTAACCCAGGGCCAGGGTTAGATTCAAGTAAGAATAAAACAGATTTACCAGCACTTGCAGCTTGTTGGATCCCCAATGGAACTAAGATCCCGTTACCGATCGCATTATTTAGGAATAAAACTTTAGCTGGTTCGATAAAAATATTAGCTAAGGGCAATAAATGAACTGAAATGATCCAGTCAACGCCTTCACCCATCAGCATACTGCCGGCATTAACGATCGGATTAACTACATAGACCCCAACGATCGCTAGAACCATCCCCATGATCCCACTAGTAAAGTTGTTATAGATCATTTCCATTCCCGAACGCACTTTATCTTGGAAGATACTGTCTAATTTTTTGATACACCATCCACCAAGCGGTCCCATGATCATCGCTCCAAGAAACATCGGAACTTGTGAGCCAACAACGACCCCGATCGTAGCGATCGCACCAACGACCGCACCACGTTCTTCATAGACCATCCGTCCCCCAACATAACCGATCAAGAGGGGCAATAAATAATTCAACATCGGACCGATAAGTTCAGCGATCTGTTTATTTGGGAACCATCCTTCAGCCATAAAGATCGCTGTGATAAGTCCCCATGCAATAATGGCAGCTATATTTGGCATCACCATCCCTGAAAGTGCAGTTCCTAATTTTTGGATCCGAGCTTTGAGTGATGTTTTGTTCTTTGCGTCATCCATGTCGTAATACCTCCTGTTTATGTTTACAATTTAATCTTAAATTCTAAAGTATGCGCTTACAATGAAATCCAAATGTACTCGTGTCACAGTCAGTTGTGCCAACTTGCAATTTATCTTTAGCACAACAAAAAACCTCGCATTGAAAATTCTTTCAATACGAGGTTTTTGGATCATTCAAAGGTCTCTTTTTTCAAATGATAACGGTATAAAACTTGGCGAGCGATCGGCTGAGCGATGAGCGCTTCGATAAGAAAAGCTATGCTAAAGTTTCGAGGCCACTTACCGAAAAATTCACTCACTGGTGTAAAATGGATCGCCCCTTCACCGATCCAAGCTCCGATAAATGTCATAAAAAACGACATCAAAAAGACGTTGCATAAGATATTGATCGTGATCTGCAAACGAAAACTGTCTTTTGGATGCACGATCAGATCCTTGAGCTTGCCGGCTGGTTTTTGTGTCAAAATGACTAAGATCACCACTGCTAGCCAGATAAATGGTAATACTCTTAGTGTATTTTGCCAGACTTCAAAGCTAAAGCCTAACTCAAACATACTGATCAAAGGAGCGATCAAGTTCACTGAGATCAACGATACGATCAGCAAAAACAAAACAAATTCCCGATGATCTCGGGGTAAGCGCATGTAAAAATCCATTAAAAACCTTCCTCCCTTAGATAAAAAATAAGGATCCAGCAAAACTAGTTCGTTTTGCTGGACCCTTATACGCGAAAACTTCATCTGTTATTTTAACAAACTTTTTGAAGACGTGCTAATGTTTTTTAGTCGTGCAATTGACGCAGACTAGATCCAAAGATCTGTTCGATCGCTACTGGATCACGGTGATCAAAAAATTGACTCTCATTTTTATCCAAACTGGCCATAACTTCCATATCAGCTGGGCTGAGTTCAAAATCAAAAACGTTGATATTTTCTTCCATACGATTTTTATGAACTGACTTAGGAATAACTGTGATCCCTCTTTGTAGAAGCCAACGCAAGATAACTTGTCCGTTTGATCTACCGTACTTTTCACCGATCGCCTTGATTTTTTCATTGGTGAAAATATTGTGCTTTCCTTCTGCAAATGGCGCCCAAGCTTCCACTAAGATATCTTCACTTTGGGCAAAGCTCACCTCGGCTTCTTGTTGGAACCAAGTATTTACCTCGATCTGGTTGACTGCTGGCTTGATATTTGTTGTCAATTCTAGATCCTTCAACTGATCAGCATAGAAATTCGAGACTCCAATAGCACGGATCTTCCCAGCTTGATAAGCTTCTTCAAGAGCACGCCAAGCCCCCACCGTATCGCCATATGGTTGGTGTAAGAGATATAGGTCGATATGATTAAGGCCCAGTAGCTCTAATGAACGTTCGATCCCAGCTTTAGCACGTTCATAAGTAAAATCTGAGACCCAAAGTTTAGAAGTAACAAAGATCTCTTCTCGCGCGATCCCACTTTCTTTGATCGCTTCACCCACAGCTGCTTCGTTTTGATAAGCTGCTGCTGTATCGATCAAACGATATCCTGAAGCTAGAGCATCTAACACTGCTTGTTTACATTCTTTTGGATCAGGGACTTGAAAGACACCAAAACCTAACACAGGCATTTCCACCCCGTTATTTAATTTTTTTATCGGAACATTGACCATAATTTTTCATCCTTTCCGCAACTTTGAGCGTCTAAGTTTATTTTTGAGAACTAAAATCCATATCCATCTGCGCATATTGTTCTTCTCTAGTAGCATCAGGCATATAATAGCGCTTTGTTTGATCTAATTTTTTGATCTCTGCCATATCAGAAGCACTCAGCTCAAAATCAAAAAGATCAGCATTAGCTTTGATATGTTCTGGGTCAGTTGAACCTGGGATCACGATAAAGCCCATTTGAATGTGCCAACGCAAGATGATCTGAATATTTGTCTTGCCATATTTTTGGGCTAACTTAGTAAAAATATCTTCATTCATCAATGATCGATCACCATGCCCTAACGGATACCATGCCATCAAACGTGTTTTATAAGGTCTTAAGATCTCACGGAGTTCTTGTTGTGTATAGTATGGATGGGCTTCAACTTGTATCACTTGTGGTTTGATTTTTGCTTCTTCTAGTAAATGTTGCAATTTTTCACCGTAAAAGTTCGAGATCCCGATCGCTTTGATCTTGCCCTCACGATAAGCTTGTTCGAGCTTGCGATAACCTGCCATATAATCACCAGCCGGTTGATGTAAAAATAACAGATCTACATGATCAGTCCCTAAACGTTCTAACGTTTCATCAACAGCATCAGCCTTGGTATAAACGGTCGGCCACAGTTTAGAACTCAAATAGATATCTTTTCGTGCTACACTTGAGTCCTTGATCCCTCGGCCAACTGCTTTTTCATTTAAATAAGCATTGGCTGTGTCTACGAGCCGATACCCGCTTTCAAGTGCTGCTACGACTGCTTTTTGGGCTTGATCTGGTGTCATTTGGAAAGTACCTAGGCCCAAAACAGGGATCTTTTCGCCATTATTTAGTTCAAAAGTTTGCATCTTCATCAGTCGATCCTTTCATCTATGTTTCTTTTAAGATCTATCATTGCTTTCAGTTTATTTTCTTTTGCGCACAATGTAAAATACTTCTTTTGCATATTACTATACGTTTTGAGTATACTAGGATCAGAGGTGAAAATTATGATCGATAACTATCTACTTGAATATTTGGTAACATTTTCCAAATATCAGACATTATCCAAAACAGCTACCGTCTTAAATGTCACTCAACCAACTGTTACACGTGGGATGCAGAAACTAGAAGAACAGCTTGAAGTCAAACTATTTGAACGAACTGCCAATCGGATCACTTTGACCAAAACAGGCAAGTTAGCTGCTAAAAAAGCAAAACAGCTCTTATACGCCAATCAAAGATTTGTCGAACAGATCCAAGATCATGCGGCTAACCAAAAACTCATCAAAGTAAGCTCTACTGTTCCTGGGCCAAGGTTTATCTTAGATCAACTCTCTACTAACACATTTTCCTTAGATCCTGAGCTTTTACCTACAGATCAGATAACTGCTTCACTAGATAACAACAAATATACGCTCGTCATTTCAGAAAAAGAGATCCAAACAAAGACGCTCGAAGCACGTTATCTCGGTCACGAAGATCTCTATGTCAACCTCGATAAATTCACTTACCAGGCAAACCAGACCAGTGTCAGTTTTGACGATCTTTTTCAAATGAGCTTTGTCGTTTTAGGTGATATCGGGTCTTGGAAAGATATCATCTCTCAACATATCCCAGACGCTAAATTTCTCTTTCAACAAGAATACGAAGCATTAAAAGAGATCACTGACTACTCTAGTTTTCCATATTTTAGCACTAATATCACGCATCCTTTAGCAACTAGAGATCATACTGACCGTGTACGTTTAAAGATCACTGACAAAAGCGCTCGCATGGACCTTTATGGGGTCTATCGCAAAGAAGATCGTGCTAAAGTCGCTTCACTTTTAGAAAAAATAAGTCAAAACTGGCCAAAATAATTTTTTAACTCACCAAGCTACTTAGCCTGGGTGAGTTTATTTGATCTGGGCTAAAATTTGACACACCCAGAGAAGCAGCGTAAGCAGACCGAACCTAGCTCAACAAATAAAGGATCAGCTCGAGTCTGATCCTTTATTTGTCATATTCCTTCTTTTCGTTGGCTGTCTTTCCAATCAGTCGCAAAATCATCCACAGCTTTCATGACCGCTGGATCAGCTAGTCCTGTTGCATAGAGCTCACTACTTGCAGTTACAGCACTTGCGCCCGCCACTAAAGCTTTTGTCACTTGGCTTGTATTTTTGAAACTCGCTGCTAAGACTTTGCCATGTTGCTCATTTCTACATGCCTGTGCAAGTTGGCTGATCACTGCTACTGGATCTGTCCCTAAGTTCTCCATCCGATTATAATATGGTGCTAGATAATCAGCCCCCGCCTTTAGGGCTAATAATCCTTGAAAACTCGTATAGATCGCCGTTGCTGTGATCTTTAAGCCTAATTGTTTTAGTTGCTTTATCGCTACTAATCCTTCTGGTGTTACTGGTATCTTGATATAGATATTTCCCCCAAGTTCTTCTTTTATCTTCTTAGCTTCACGTATCATTCCAGCAGTATCTTTTGCAACTACTTGTACATGAATGCTTGGGTCTTCTCCGATAAGTTCACGAACTTTTGTTAGATGTTCGAAAAGATCAAGTTCACCTTCTTTTTTGATGATGGTCGGATTAGAAGTCACTCCAGCTAAAGGTAATATCTGTGACCATTTTTTTATCTCATTTAAATTTAGCGTATCTAACATAAACTCCATGTGCATTCCTTCTTTCTATAACGTATGTTCTGTTCGAGCAATGATATCGTCTTGAGTCGCCTTGGATAAAACATTGAAAAAGGCGGAATATCCCGCTACACGGACGATCAGATCACGGTGTTTTTCTGGATGCTTTTGAGCATCAAGCAAAGTCTCTTTTGAAACAACATTATATTGGATATGGTACCCATGCAACCGATCAAAAAATGTCCTAAGTAATGCAAGTAACTTTTGTTTATCTTCTTTTTTAGCCAAAGTCTTAGGATCGACCTTTTGATTTAGTAAGACTCCACCAACGATCTCATGCGTCGGTAACTTGGAGATCGATTTCAAGACTGAGGTCGGACCTTTTTGATCCATATTATGCGCTGGTGAACAGCCTTCTGCTAATGGTGTTTTTGCATGCCTACCATCAGGGGTCGCTAGTGTTGTCCGCCCTTGTCCGACATTGGCTGAGATAGAAGATGTTCCCGAATAACGGATCCCTCCGATCGGTCCTCTACCATAGCGGGTATTAGGATATTTAGCGATCTCATCGATATAAACATCATAAGCTTGGGTCACCAATTCATCAGCATAATCATCATCATTGCCATACTTAGGTGCCTGATAGATCAACATCTGTCTGATCTCTTCACCTTTCTCTCCGGCATAATCAGTCTTTAACGCATGCCAAAGTTCTGCTGGCGTCAGGCGTTTTTCTGTAAAAACGAGTTTTTTGATCGCCGCTAGTGAATCAGCTAGATTAGCGATCCCAACTTGAAGACCTGAGATGTAATCATACACCGCACCGCCTTCTTTTAGATGTTTGCCTCGCTTGATACAATCATCGATCAAAGTCGAACATAAGATATCAGGAACTTCACTTTCTAAGCTCAGATCGATCGCATTTTCTACGATCACACTCATCTTTGTCAAGTAGCGTAGCGTCTTTTCAAAGGCAGTTGTCAGTTCTTCAAATGAAGTCATCTCTTCAAAATGACCATAGTCTGGAGCAAAGCGTTTACCCGAAACAGGATCGAGCCCGCCGTTCATAGTGATCAATAAAACTTTAGGAAAATTCATATAACTCATTCCCGTACACCGATACCCCCATTTACCTGGGACTGCAGTTTCCACACAACCGATCGCACTATAATCATACGCATCTTCTTCTTTGACCCCTTTTTGGATAAAAGATGGGATGATGATCTCATCATTATTGAAAGCTGGCATCCCAAAACCTAATTTCATCACTTCGAGTGCTTCGTTCATAAATTCTTGATCTAAGCCTGAATGATATCGCACCGTTAAGTTTGGTTGTGGTAAATGCGTCTGAGCAACTGAACGCAAAACTAAAAATGACAATAGATTGACAGCATCTGCTTTTTTTCGTGTTTGCCCACCGATCGTGACATTTTGGTAAAGTGGACTCCCAGCTGATGAAAAAGTATGTGCTTGACTGCGAACTTTGTTGATCGTCAAAGTCTTGATCCAAAGATTGGTCAAGCGCTCAACGATCGAGTCTGTCGTTTCACGACCTGCCTCTAGATCAGCTTGAACATAAGGATACATGTATTGATCAAAGCGACCATAAGAAAGCGAGTGTCCGTTTGATTCGATCTGTAAGATACATTGGATAAACCAGACTGCTTGGACTGCTTGGGCAAATGTCTGAGCGGGTTTATAAGGAACGCGATCACAGATATCTGCGATCTCTAACAATTCTGCTTTCCGCTTGGCTGATGCTTTTTTAGCTTCTTTTCGAGCTAATTTAGAAAAACGCTTAGCATGATCTTTTACTGCTGTGATCGTGATCAAGATCGCATCATAAAAATGATATTTACTAAGATTTTCAGGCACAGTCAGATCAAGTTCAGCCTTAGCTTTCCTAGTTCTTTTCTCAAAGCCTTGTAGTCCTTCAGTCAATAGCTTTTGATAATTTACTGCTAGATGCGCATCGCCAGAATTCATCTTGCCTTCCATTCCAAAAAAACCAGTCTCCATATAAACTTGGACTTCTTCTGGCAACATTGCCCCCGCACGATCCCGCAACGTATTATCCTTCCAAAATGGTGCGATCGAGCGCAATTTATCTTTGGTCTCTTCTGTGATATAAAAAACGTCACCATCGCGCTTCTCAAAGAGGTCTAACTCATCTAAAACAAACTTTAAAGTATACTCAGGAAAGATCGGAGCATCCTTATCACCAGATGCTTGATTACCCACGATCAAGGTCTCATCATCGATATAGATCGGCATATTTTCTAAGATGTTTTGTAGCATATACGCTCGTTTCAAAACATTGGGTTTAGCTTGATGTTTTTGATAGCTCTCTGTCACCAGCAAAGCACGAGTTGCATCGATATAGGGCTTCTTATCCAAAACTTTATTGCGATACTTATACATCCGTGGAGTCAGATAGCCAAAGTGCTTTTGGGAGTTTTTTTGAGTCTCATTAGTATATTTTTGGGTAAGTAATTCGAGTGTCATAGCCGCGCCTTCCTTTCGTTTGAAAACGATAAACTTTCTTTCGTAATAAAGATATCATGTTATTCCTAAAAAAACAACTTATATCCCTACTAAAAAAGATATGCCTCAAACAGACATATCTTTTTTAAATTTTGACTATATTGACCTTTTTTTGAAGGAGATACGCTTCTTTTTCTTTAGCGATCTTTTCATCAGTGATCACGCCCCAGACTTGTTCTGGAGCAAACTGTCCTACCGTTCCTCGTTGTAAGAACTTAGACGAATCAGTCAAGATCACTACTCTTTCTGCGATCTGTGCCATTGCATGGACTACTTCGGTACGCATCAGATCTTTACCCGTAAAGCCGACCTCAGTTGAAAAACCATCTGTCCCGATAAAGGCGTGTTGTACGTGAAACAATTTGAGCATTTCTTTGACTAATGGTCCAACCGTCACTTGAGAGTCGTTTTGATATTCACCGCCAAGTAAGATGAGCTTACATGAATCATAGCGCCGAATATGATCAGCTATAAAGCACGAATTAGTCAAGATCGTGACACCTTTTTTAGTTTGACAGATCTCTTCGGCTAGCAAGGTACAAGTTGAACCCGATTCGATAATGATCGTTTCGTTATCATTGACCATCTCGGCGGCTTTTTTAGCAATCTTTTTTTTGACATCATAATGAAAAGCCAACCTAACATTGATGTCATCGCCACTGTTCAATACTGCGTAGCCATGTTCACGGTGTAACAGTCCCCTATTTTCTAATTTATCGAGATCTTTTCTGATCGTGACCTTAGAGACACCTAAAGTTTCAGAAAGCGTATTGACATCGACTTTATGCTTTTCTGAGACCAAATTTATTAGCTTATCTAAACGTTCCATCTACTTCACCTCAATTCTATTCTAATTGATTTTCTCCTAAAATAAAACCCATCACTTTCGTTCGTAATTGATTTTCTTTCGTTTTATTGCTATGATAGAGAAAAATAAGTAAGTGAGGTGTTTATCATGGCAACTGATCGTGGCATCATTTTCAATATCCAACATTTTTCTCTCCATGATGGTCCAGGGATCCGTACGACCGTCTTTTTGAAAGGTTGTCCTTTGCGTTGCCCGTGGTGTGCTAATCCTGAATCACAAAAACGGGCTCCTGAACCGATCCTTGATGCAGTAACAAACCGTCCAACCACGATCGGTGAAGAAAAGACCGTCGATGAGATCATCTTTGAAGTCTTAAAAGATATCGCTTTTTACGAAGAATCAGGTGGGGGACTCACACTTTCTGGCGGTGAGATCTTTGCTCAGTTTGATTTTGCCAAAAATCTCTTAAAAAGAGCCAAAGAAGAAGGACTTCATACAGCGATCGAGACCACCGCTTATGTTGAACCCAAAAAGTTTTCTGAGCTCATCGAATATGTCGATTTCATCTATACTGATCTTAAACACTACAACACTATCAAACACCGCCAAGTTACTGGTGTTAAAAACAACTTGATCATTGAAAACATCCATTATGCCTTTGAAAAACAAAAACAGATCGTTTTGCGCATCCCGGTGATCCCTGGTTTTAATGACTCGCTAGTTGACGCTGAGCACTTTGCAAAACTTTTCAATAAATACCAAATAAATGAAGTTCAATTACTTCCTTTTCATCAATTCGGTGAAAATAAATATAAACTCTTAGGGCGAAAATATGAATTTACCGATATCAAAGCCTTACAACCAGAAGATCTTATACCATACCAGCAAGTATTTTGTGAGCATGGGATCAATTGCTATTTTTAAAACTATTCTTTTTTTGCATAGCTGATCATTGAATCTAAGTATTAGCTATCTTTTGCACGATATTTTATAATATCAGTAACAATATGAAAGGGGTAGAATTTATGAAAACTGCAATTTTTGAAAAGGCTGGACAGATGGTCATCAAAGATGTCAAAAAACCGACTTTGGAGAAAGAAGATGATGTGATCATCAAAGTCGTACGTGCTTGTGTCTGTGGCTCTGATCTTTGGGCTTATGCACATGGTGATGACAAAGAAGCCCATTCTGAAAATAGTGGCCATGAAGCGCTTGGGATCGTCGAAGAGATCGGTCCTGCGATCACTACCGTTAAACCTGGTGATTTTGTGATCGTTCCATTTACCCATGGTTGTGGCCACTGTGACGCTTGTCTAGCTGGTTTTGATGGTACTTGTGATGATCATCCTGGCTATAGCAACTGGTCGAGTGGTTTTCAAGCTGAATACGTTCGTTTCCACTATGGAAACTGGGCTTTGATCAAAATCCCTGGTAAACCAGCAGATTATACGGAAGGCATGCTCAAATCACTTTTGACCCTTGCTGATGTAATGCCAACAGGTTACCATGCTGCTCGTGTTGCTGATGTGAAACGTGGCGATAAAGTCGTTGTCATCGGGGATGGTGCTGTTGGTCAATGTGCGGTGATCGCTGCTAAAATGCGCGGAGCTTCTCAGATTGTTCTCATGAGTCGCCATAAAGACCGTCAAGAAATGGCACTAGCTTCTGGGGCAACAGCAGTTGTGGCAGAACGTGGCCCAGAAGGGATCGCTAAAGTCCGCGAGATCTTAGGTGGAGGGGCAGATGCTGCCTTAGAATGTGTAGGGACAGAAGCTTCGATCGAACAAGCTCTAGGCGTCTTACACAATGGGGGCCGTGTCGGTTATGTCGGTGTCCCACATTATAATGATCGTCCGCTCGGCTCGACTTTTGCCCAAAATATCACGATCGGTGGAGGCTCTGCTTCCGTGACGACCTATGATAAACAGTTCTTGTTGAAGGCCGTTCTTGATGGTGATATCGATCCAGGACGCGTTTTTACCCAAGCTTATAGCTTAGATGATATTGATCAAGCTTATAAAGACATGCAAAATCGGCAAACGATCAAATCAATGCTCGTTATTTCTGAATGATCGACCAAACGCCTTTCAGCTTTATTGAAGGGCGTTTTTTACTACGAATATTCTTGCTTGCTGTATAATAAAACCAAGAATAAATTTAGAAAAGAAGTGGCTTTTTTGCTCAGTAAGACACGAACTTATCTTTTGATCTTCAATCTTTTTTGGCTAGTATTACTGATGTTTGAATACCTGCTCAAAAATACGACCAACAGTAATATATTATTTTTATTACTTTCTGTTTTAGCATTAGTCGGTTTGATCTTCCAAGCTCTTTCTTGGCGCAATTTAAGTCAAGAAAGAATGCGCCTTGACTATGCTTTATATGGTACTGCTTGGGTGCTCTGCTTTTTATATGTACTGCTATTGTAGTTTTGATCGTGATCTATTTAGGTCACGATTTTTTATTTTAGATATTTCCTCGGTTATAATTAAAGTAGAGAGAAAGTCTAGGAGGAATACACATGCGGTCGCGATCCTTGTTTGTCTTTCAGTTGCTATTATTATTTGTCTTTTTAGCCACACATCTTTTGCTACACAAATATGATTTCTTCCCGGAATTTTTAGTACTGCTCACAATACTCACTAACTACTTTGAAAGAAATGATAAACATCTTCTCAGCATGGTCGGAATATCGCTGATGATCTTAGCTACTGTGATTTATTTCCTTAGTAGTGTGATCTAAAAAAAGCGTGGTCTCACGCTTTTTTAATACCATTATGTTGTTTTATACGACTTTTTTATCCCCATAAAGATCAATGAACCTACTATCATCAATCCCGCATAAATAATAAAGCCCCACTGTGGACCGACCTCATCCATCACCTTACCTACCCCGTAGTTAGCAAAAAATTGCAAGATCAAGTTGATAAAATTCCAAAAGGCTACAATAGCTCCCAATAAAGTGCTCGGAACTATCTGCATAGTTCGAGTGTACATGATAGTTCGGATCACCGGTTCCACCATTCCTAGTAAAAAGATATATCCGATCGCCAGTGATAATTTTTGATTTAATGATAAAACAGTACCTAAAATTATAGAAAAAGCAAACAAAAATAGGATCAATTTTTCTTTATTGAAATATTTCACAATAAACGGCAAGACAAAACTAGCTAAACAGGCGCCTACACCATACATTGTGTCCGTAATACCATAATTGATGGAATTTCCCGATAAATGATCTTTAATATACCCAGGAAGAGCAGTTGTAATAACATTTGTCCCAATAAATGGAATATAGAGTACTATCCCTAACAAAAGTAACCATTTTTCCTTGAGAAGATATGGAAAAAGTTTTACTTTTTCATCAACTTTGATTTTATTTTGTTTAGAATACTTAACTGCTGAAAAAATAAGTAACGAACTTACAAATAAAATGATCCCTATCACTAAAATATTTTCAAAACCCACATAGCGATACAATATTCCTGAAAATAAAGTTGCAGCTAATAAGCCAACTTGCATTGAAATTTCAGCAAATGAATTGATCTGTAAGGTATTATCTTCTGCCGTAAAACTATTTAAAATATCTTTTGATGCTGGAAAATACAGATTCCAACCGATCCCCCCACTTAGTGCCAATAAATAGATCGCTAATTTCTTATCTAAATTCATTTTAAAAAGTACCAAAGCCAGTACAATAAAAAATATTCTAAAACAATACGAACTTATAGCTAACCATTTAGCGTTTATACACTTAAGTACTCCCATAGCGATTAGAGAAATAAACATCCCCGCAACAACGTTTATATTAGCAACGATCGCTATCAAACTATTTGAATGGTAAATATCAATGATATACCAATTTAGTGCCACTAAAATCATCCCTGCACCCAACTGTGAAATGATGTCACTGGTAATAAAGAGTCTAAAATTTTTCTTCATCATCAGATCACGCTCCTTTTAGATCGCTACATACGTCACATGAGTAATAGCAATAATGATACTAAAATATTATATTATATTTTGATAACAAAAAAAACTATCTAAACATAATATAAAACTTAGCGCAATTAATTTACAATACTATGCATAGGGAAAAACTATCTGCAGACACCATAGGAGGGGGAAAATAATATATGTATAAAAAACTTTTTAAATTTGTGATCGTATGCTTTACCATACTCTCACTGAACCTTTCAATTACACCTGCACTAACTGTAAAAGCTAGTGAATTAAAAATAGGTCTAACATCTTAAAATAATTCTTTTTCTGAATTATCAAAAGACTCCATGGTTCAATTATTTACAGCAGTCGAGAAACTTCCAGATCAATTACTTCAAAAAGGATGTTGTTCATGAGATTTAAAGTTTTACAAAAAGTTCAAATCGTGTTGCTTTTCGTTTTTCTCAGCTTACATTTTTTATTGCATACTTTCAACTTTCATCCAGAACTTTTGCTTACCATCACATTTAGTATGACATTTTTGGAAAATGATCGCTCATCACTTTTTCTCTTCAGTTGCCTTATGTTGATGACATTATCTACGGTTGTTTATTTCATCGCTAGCATAACATAGATTATGCAAAAAAGCGTGCTCTCGCAGTGAGGGCACGCTTTTCTTATCAGAAAAACTAAGATTAAAGCTTTTCTTTGGAGACAATGTTCAAGTTGTCGTCCAATTCATAAACAACTGGTTGACCTGTTGCCATTTCAACGTCCATGATGTCTTCATCAGAGATGTTTTCAATGTATTTTGTCAAGGCACGTAATGAGTTACCGTGTGCGGCAACGATAACGTTCTTGCCATCTAACAAGTCTGGAGCGATGTTGTCTTCCCAGAATGGGATAACACGTTCCAATGTGACCTTCAAGTTTTCACCGCCAGGGATGATACGTGGGTCTAATTCTGCGTAACGACGATCGTTTGCTGCAGAGCCTTCATCGTTTGCATCCAATAATGGAGGCAATACGTCGTAAGAACGACGCCAGATGTGAACTTGTTCGTCACCGTATTTTTCAGCTGCATCAGCTTTGTTCTTGCCTTGTAATGCACCGTAGTGACGTTCGTTCAAGCGCCATGATTTTGTTTCAGGGATCCATAATTGGCCTGATTCTTCAAGTGCGAAGTGCAAAGTCTTGATGGCACGTGTTAAAACAGATGTGTAAGCTTGATCAAATTCGATCCCTGCTTCTTTTAACTTACGGCCAGCTTCCTTAGCTTCACGTTCGCCTTGTTCACTCAAGTTGACGTCTACCCAACCTGTGAAAAGGTTCTCTAAGTTCCATTCACTTTGTCCGTGACGGATAAATACTAATTTTGCCATTTAGTAAAAACCTCTTTCTTATGTTTATGATACAAAGATAATTTTACACTGAAATCCAAAAAATTGATAGTGCTTTAGTGAATTTAGCGTTGATTTTCATCTAAAGCTTTCAACAAAGCAGTCACGGCACGCTCGATATTTTCAGGTGTCGTTGCTAAGTTGATCCGAATATGCCCTGCACCAGAAGCGCCGAACCAATCACCAAAATCGACTGCTAAGCCAGCTTTATTTTTTACAAAGATCTCTAATTTAGCTGGATCCACAACTGCACTAAGATCGATCCACATTAGATATGTTCCTTCTAACGGTGAGATAACGATCTGTGGATAAGCTTTAGTTAGATTTTCTTTTGTATAGTCATAGTTAGCTTGGATCGTTTCCAATAGACCTTTAAGCCATAAAGCACCATGTTCATAGGCAGCCGCAGCAGCTACCTTACCTAAAATACTGCCGGCTGGAGCAGCCAAACGTTCAATTAACTTATCATAGCGTTGACGCATCTGTGGATTAGGGATGATCACATGACTGTTTTGAAGAGCTGCCATGTTAAAGGTCTTCGATGGAGCATCGACAACGACTAAATTATCACGATACTTGCCTTCACTAACTTCTAAAGCTGAAACAAATGGTTTATCTGTCAACAAAAGGTCATGATGGATCTCATCTGCGATCACGAGCACTTGCTTTTGGCGACAAAGTTCAAGCAGCTCAGCTAGTTCTGCTTCAGACCAGACACGTCCGACCGGATTATGTGGTGAACATAAGATCAATAACTTCACTTGCTCTTCAGTGATCTTTTCTTCGATATCGGCTAGATCCATTGAGTAGACCCCAGCTTCATTCTTGAGATCAGAAACGACTAATTTACGCTCATTATTTTCGATGACTTTCATAAATGGATAATACACCGGTTGCAAGACCAAAACAGCGTCATCTTTTTGAGTCAATAAGTTGACTAGCGTGCTCAAAGATTGCACGACACCTGTACCAAAACGCATCCATTCGCGATGCAATTCGATCCCATAACGTTCTTTTTGCCATTTGAAATAAGCTTCAAAATACGCATCTGGTGTTAATGAATAGCCAAAAGCACCATGGGCGATCCGTTTTTTCATAGCTTCAAGCGCTTCTTTTGGTGCTTTAAATTCAGTATCAGCGACCCAAAGTGGCAATAGATCTTCTGCATCAAAATTTTCTTTTAAATTATCCCATTTGACCGAATCAGTATTTTTGCGGGCAACAGCATATTCTGCTAAAAATTCTTGCTTATTCATTTTTACGCTCCAACTTTCTAACTTTCTTCAAACGTTCACTCTTTGAATGGACCGGTTTTACTCCTAAAACATCTAGCATAAAGGTAAAGATCGGGATCCCCACGATCAAGCCCCAAACACCAAAAAGATGTTCCGCAACAAATAAGACGACAAAGGTGTAAAACATCGGTAATTCCGTACGGCTAGCCATGAATTTTGGATTTAAAACATAGGCTTCCAAAGCATGAACAACGACCAGCATAATAACAATATATAAAACATAGCGCAACCCACCGACCGAATAGCCGATAAACATCATCGGGAACGCGGAAATGATCACCCCAGCCACAGGGACTAAACTCAAAACAAAGACCATGATCCCTAAGCTTAACAGTTGGGGCATGTTCATGATCGCTAAACATATCGTGGTGATCACCGTATTGACGACTGCGATCACAAATTGAGCTTCAAGTACGACCCCAAAAGTATTCACAAAAATCTTGGCAAAATGATAAATATCTTCAAATAACCACGCAAATGGTCCACTCAAAAAGCCTTTAGAAAAACGATATAGATCATCTTTTTCGATCGTAAAAAAGAAACTCAACAGTAACGACATCACAAATGTAAACCCGATCGAACCCAAACTCTTAAGGTAGCCTAGCGCGATCCCAAAACCTCCCTTGAACTGTTGCATGATATCGATCTTACCAAAGTAGCGGTCGATATAGTGGATCAGATCTTGCGCTCCATGTGGTGGATGCTGATAAAAACTCAGTAGTGAATTGATCATCGCTTCAGTTTGGATGGCGAGTTTAGGTACATAGATCGTCACTGCCAAGTAGATAAAACCGATAAACAATAGATAGGTCGCGATCACGATCAATTGCGATGGGATCTTCACATACCGCCGAATGTAATTTGTCAACTGTACAACTAGAAACGTAAAGATAAACGTCAGCAAAATGATGCTGATCAAGCTACGTAAAGCATACAAAACACCAATGATGCCTAGTAAGACGACAAACCGTCTCAAGGAGACATTATTGATAAACTTTTTCCAAAGATCCATAAACTTTCCCCTTACTTAAAGATAATAATTTAAGTATACCATTAATACTTGATAAGTGTAGTAGGTAAAATAGACCCAAAAAAAGACCGTGCTTTTATAAAACACGGTCTTAAAATAGCTATTTGATCTTATCGTATGCAAATTGGATATGATATGAACGCTTACCGTTCTTTGGCAAGATGATATCACCAAAGTTTTCTTGATTGATCGCATCTGGCAAAGTTTGAGCTTCAAGCGCTAAGCCTTCACCTGGGATCGCTGGTCTACCTTGATCACGTGAGAACTTGATCTCAGTATCTAAGGCTGGCATATTATACATTACCAAGCCGTTGCGATCGGAATCGATCGTGATCTGGCGTCCGCTGTCTTCATCACGTAAAACAGCGATCGGTTCTGTTCCTTTCCCTGGCTGGTTGACTACAAAAGCATCATCAAAGCCATCAGCTTCATCAGCTGCCACTTTGACATTACGGAAGTCTCTAAAATCAAGCGGAGTATCTTCAACATCTTTGACCCGTCCGGTCGGGATATTATTTTCACCCGTCTCTAACGTTGCACTGCTGTTGATCTTAAGTGAGTGACTGGAAAGATCTTGGCGATCGCTCAAATTGAAGTATACATGGTTTGTTGGGTTGAACAAACTATCCTTTGAACCACCTAATGCACTAAAGGAGATCGTCACTTTGTTATTGTTATTTAAAGTATAGATGATCGTTGCCAAAATATTTCCTGGGAAACCGTCCATTTTCTCAGTGATCTTCTTTTGGAAAATAACACTCACACTATTTTTATTACGTGAAGTGGTATAGTTCCAGTTATAAGTGCTAAATCCGTTTTGGCCCCCGTGTAACGTATTACCGTTTTCATTTTGTGGCAATTGAACTTGTTCTCCGTTTAATTCACACTTACCTTGGGCGATCCGACCAGCAACACGACCGATCGCTTTACAGATATTTTGTGCGTTGGCATAGTAATCTTTTGTATGATCAAAACTCAATAATAAGTTCTTCTTACCCGCACCACTTGGAACGTTAAAAGCTTGCCAAATTGCCCCCATCGTCAAGCACGAGATCTCGACTCCGTTATCATTGACCAAAGTGATCTGAGTCACCGTATGTCCATCATAGGTATCAAGCTCTTTTCTAAAGATATCCATCAAAAATCTCCTCCAAATCTCACCTATAAATGCGTTATTTCAATACTTTTATTTTACCGCATTTACACTTTTATTTAAAGCGCTTGCACAGCTGTTTAGCGACTTTTTAAAACTTCAAAAATTGGTATAGTTTGCATATTTACCCTTAAAATAACCTTAAGCATTGAGGATAATCCCTTAGATCCCCGCTATTTAGAGTACTCAAATAATGATTTCTACTGATTTGCTTATCAACGAATGTAAAACGCTTGCAAAAAATTCTGATCCATAGTATGGTATAGACGTTGATACAACCAAAGATTTTTCTAGGAGGGGCTTTATATGACTGAAACAGTAGTTGAAAAAATCGAATCACGACAGAACCACAGTAAAGCATGGCGTTTATCTGATAAGGAAAGCGGTTGCTTTTTAGATGTGACCTTTAATATTGATCTTGAAAAAACGATGAAAGAGCAACGTAACTTCTCCTTTTCTCGCTTTGTCTCAGAACAATTGAATGAGCTTTCAAAAATGGTCCCTTCACTCACAAGTAATTATAGTTTGGCGATCGATCGCGCAGCTGTTGGTCCAGCTTACTTGCCACTAGATAATGCCAAGGCAAAACCACTCTTGACCCAACTTGCCTAGATCATATCAGGAAATGTCTACTGGCATTTCTTTTTTTGTGGTCGTAACGTGCAATTTTGAGCAGAGACAACCGACATTGTAATACAAAATACGCATTAGTTATGTAGCCGTAACGTGCAATTCAGAGCAGAGACTAGTAAATAAGAGTCCCCAACATCGTAATGCGTATTTTGCATTACGATGTTGGGGACTCTTATTTATACGTCTCTAAACGCTCTGAATTGCACTTCTATTTGTCATCGTAACCGTTTGGATGACTTGAATGCCATGCCCAAGCTGTTTCGATGATGCGTTCAATGTTGTCAAATTCTGGCTTCCAGCCTAAGATCTCACGGGCTTTGTCAGAACTTGCGATCAAGGAATCCGGATCACCGCCACGTCTTGGGGCGATCTCAGCTGGGATCTCTTTACCCGTTACCTTGCGAGCTGCTTCAACGATCTCAAGGTTGGAGAAACCTGTCGAAGAACCTAGGTTGAATGCATTAGACTCATTTCCCTTACGCAAGTAATCTACCGCTAAAATATGAGCATCCGCTAAGTCAAATGGGTGCACATAATCACGCACGTTCGTTCCATCTGGCGTGTTGTAATCATCACCAAAGATCTGCAACTTATCACGCTTACCTTGAGCTACTTGTAAAACGATCGGGATCAAATGCGTTTCTGGGCCGTGATCTTCACCGATCGAACCATCCGGCTTAGCCCCCGCCACGTTGAAGTAGCGCAATGCGACAAACTTTGTCCCATATGCTTCATCTGCCCAACGCATGATCTTTTCCATCATCAACTTGCTTTCACCATAAGGGTTGATCGGAGCTTGGGGGTCACTTTCCATGATCGGCATCTTTTCAGGAATACCATAAGTTGCTGCAGTTGATGAGAAGACGATATTTTTGATATCAAATTCATTCATAACTTCTAACAACTTGATCATCCCAGCCGTATTGTTATCAAAATACTTCAATGGCTTTTTCATTGATTCTGCGACCAATGAGTAAGCTGCAAAGTGGATCACTGCATCGATCTCAGGATTTTCTGTAAATACCTTACGCATGAAATCTTGATCTGCAAGATCGCCTTGATAAAACTTAGCCTTATCATTGACTGCAGCCCGATGACCTGTCACTAAGCTGTCAACTACTACAACATCTTGGCCTTGGTCTACTAAACGGTCAACTGTGTGTGAACCGATATAGCCAGCGCCACCTAAAACTAAAACTGACATTTTATTTCCTCCCAGCAGATGAGTTTCAATTCTCTCAAAGATATTCTACCATTTATTTGCCAAAATAGTTAGTAAAATTTTAGTAAAACCCATATTATTTTTTATTTCTTGTTGTTTTAGTCTTCTTGTGGTTAACTAGAATTTAATAAGAACTAGTGAAAGGGTGAGAACTACGGCCGAACTTATTTATAAACAGATCATCTCTGATCTCAAACAAAAGATCTTTGATCATGAATTCCCGGATATGAAACTACCCGATGAACGTACGCTTGCCAGTCAATATGATGTTAGTCGTAGCTCGATCAAGCGCGCTTTGAATCGTATGGCAAATGACGGGATCATCTTCAAAAAAAGAGGTTCAGGAACTTTTATCAATCCCCTATATCTCAAAAATGAATCGGTCTTCAACTACGAAGAAGGTTCTAACTTAGGGGTCACTGATAACTTCCAAATGGACGGGAAAAAACCCAAGGTCAAAGTCCTAAGCTTTGACGTTGAACGTCCTAGTGAAGAATTACAACGCGATCTCTTCTTAGATCCAGAAGATTTTGTCTACAAGATCGTGCGCTTACGTCTCTTTGATGACCAACCATTTATGATCGAAACAGGCTATATTCCGATCAAGATCGTGCCTAAATTAGATCAACAAACGATCAAAGGTTCGATCTTTAACTATATGCAAGATAAGCATAATCAATCAGTCACTAAATCATTTCTCTCAGTTTTTGCAGAGCCATCAACGCCTAACGATCGTGAATTATTAGGTTTAAATGAATACGAACCAACTGGGATCATGGAAGGTGTCTTTTTCTTAGATAACGGCACACCGTTTGAATATTCACACATGCGTTTCCACTATAAATATTTGAAATTCAATACCTTTGTCAGTGTTGCGCAATAAGCATAATATTTTACAGCTCACATAAATATTGCTATACTGTGAGCGATATAAGCTGGGGTGCCGTTTGGCTGAGAAATACCCATATCACCTGATCTGGTTAATACCAGCGGAGGGAGCTTAGCATTTTTTCATGCGCCCAAACCACCACACCCCTGCTTATATAATCTAAGCAGGGGGTTTTTGTATGCAAACATATGATCCAAATTCAACAAAACAACATTGGCAAGTCAAAGACATTATCTTTCTTGCTCTCTTAGCTGCCTTTTTTGGTTTGATCTATCAAGGTGCAAGCTATCTATACTATGCTTTAGCTGCGACTTTTCTCAAACCTTATGCTAATGATCTGATGCTTGGGATCTGGCTGATGGCAGGGCCACTGGCAGCGATCTTATTGAAACGTCGGGGGGCTGCTTTTTTAGGCGAATTTCTCGCTGCGACCGCAGAAATGTTGCTCTTTTCCAGCTGGGGCGCTGCTAACTTGATCACTGGTGCTTTGCAAGGAGCAGCTAGTGAATTAGGCTTTTTGACTTATGGTTATAAAAATTTTGGAAAAAAAGCGCTGACTCTATCTGTGATCTTTTCAGCTATCGTGACTTTTTGTTGGGACTATTTCCAAAGTGGTTATCAGGCCTATCCACTTTCGATGTTATTGACTTTATTTGGTATTCGGCTACTCTCTTTAGCCTTTTTTGATGGCATACTTATCTACCAGATCGCACAACTCGTCTCAAAAGCTAAGGTGCGCGTCTAATGGTCAAATTAGAACTTAGAGAGCTGACTTTTAGCTATCCAGATCGACCACCACTCTTTAAAAAACTAGATTTTTGCGTCGAACCCCAAACTTGTAGCTTATTAGCAACTCCTTTGGGTAGTGGTAAATCGACCTTCTTTAAATTGCTTTGTGGACTATATCCTCAATTTGGCGGACAGATCACCCATGGCGGCGTATTTTTAGAAAATCAGCCCCTCGAACAGATCGTGCCTTTTGAGCGAGCTAAACGTATCGGTATGCTATTTCAAGATCCTGACAAACGCTTTTGCATGGCAACTTTAGACCAACAATTGACCTTTGTCCTTGAAAATTTACAACTGCCGGCCAAACAGATCGCTGCCAAAAAACAACGTATCTTGCAAGAATTAGAACTAACTACGCTCAAAGATCGCCAACTCTCTACGCTGTCAGGTGGCCAAAAGCAACAAGCTGCCCTTGCCTGTGTACTGGCGACCGAAAGTAAGATCATCTTACTCGATGAACCCTTTGCTAACGTTGATCCGACCAGTAAAAACAAACTATTAAAGCTATTATTGAAATTAAAAAAGCAAGGCAAGACTTTTATCATTGCTGATCATGCCCCCAGTGGCTACCAAGATCTGCTTGATTTTGCCTATCACTTCAATGCTGATCACAGTCGCCTCATCAAGTTCGACTTGCCCAAATTGACGTTGAGCTCCCCTGCTCCTCTGAGATCGCGACCGTTAAAACCCGGGAAATTGACTTGGAAACAACTCAGTTTGACTCGAGGTAAAGATCTATTATTGAAACCACATGACTTTACACTTCCAAAAGGACAACTCGGGCTGTTGAGCGGTGCAAATGGTGTGGGTAAGTCAACTTTATTTCAAGCGCTTTGTACCCTCATCCCATATCAAGGAAAGTTGAGCTATGACGGTCAACGCCCACCACATTTTTTCAAACAGCGCTGGGCAAAAAAAGTCGGACTCATGCTCCAAGAAGCAACGGTGCAATTTAGTTGTGCGACCGTTAAAGAAGAACTCACACTTGTCAGCCACAATACTTTAGCGCCCCACTATTGGACAAAAGAGCGGTTCGCTCATGCAAAACAGGTCCTTGGATTAGATGAACTTGAGCACTGCTCTGTTTATCAACTCTCCGGCGGGCAGCAACAAAAGCTCCAATTTTTAAGTGTTTTAGCAATGGGACAACCGGTCTTACTTTTAGATGAGCCTTTTGCCAATCTCGATCAAGCTAGTATCCAGACTTGCTTGAATTTACTCAAAGACAGTTGTCGATCTGAACAGACCGCTGTCTTGTTGACCTCGCATCAACGCGTAGGGATCACTGAACATTTGGACTATGAACTTGTTTTTGAAGAACAGACGTTAAAGCTAGAAGGAGACAAAAATTGACAAAATTTCGCTTAGACCCTACGATCCAAGTTATTCTCATGCTTGGTCTAGGGATATTACTCGCTTTTGCTCATGTTTTATGGCTAAATATCACTCTTTGCTCCCTATGCTTGCTTTATCTTGCTAGTCAACGCGTAGCTTTCAAAAAGCTTTGTTTCATCTTATTGATCAGCTTGCCCCTTGCTTTTGGAACTTGGTGGTCCTTTATCGCCTTTAGTCAAGCAAATGCTTTGGCCAATGCTGCCCTGTACACCAGCCGGCTTTATTGTTATTTATTGTTAGGCTGTTGTCTGCTTTTGACTACGAGTTTAGAGGAGATCTTATTTAGCTTAGTCTTACATCTCAAGCTCTCCCAGACCTTTGTTTATGGCTTTTTAGCCGCTTCCAACATGGTCAGCTCTTTACAAAAGCAATTACGCTCGATGCGTTATGCTGCTTTGAACAAACAACAGCCCTATCATTTTTATGCACCCGCACTCTATTTAAAATTGATCGTGACTTCCCTACAATGGTCCGATGCGCTAGCACAAGCAATGCGGGTCCAAGGCTTTTTAGAGGGCTATCCGCGAACCTTTAGCTTTCAAGATCACCTACCTAAGTGGCAATGGGGCTTAGCTGTGATGCTCATCGTTTTATATGGCTTTTTAGCTTTTTTAAATTAAATCCAAGTGAGTTTGTGAGTTAATTACTTTAAGCAATGGGAACACTGTGATGCAATAGACGCATCACAGTGTTCCCTTTTATTACTAGACGTTACATTGGCGGACACATTTTCACTATGATAGCTCATCACTTCACAAACTAAAGCGTTTACATCGAATGCTAGTTAGCTTATGATAGTAATGGATTTAACTATATGAAAGGGGTTTACCTCACTATGGAAAAAACGTTGATCATCAACTCTGGTAGTTCCAGTTTAAAATTCAAATTATTTGCGATCCCCAACGAAGATGTTTTAGCAAGCGGGCTGATAGACAGGATCGGGATCAAAGGCTCTAGTGTGACCGTCAAATATAACGGGCAAAAATATCATCAAGAACTGCCGATCCCAGATCACGCTTTTGCCGTTGATCTCTTGTTGAAACTTTTGGTCGAACTTCATTTGATCAAAGACTTAAACGAGATCACCGCAGTCGGCCATCGTGTTGTGGCTGGGGGCGAATACTTCGATCATTCCGTCGTTATCGATGATGATGTGATCCAAAAGATCGCAAAGATCAGTGATCTAGCTCGTTTACACAACCCAGCTAATCTTCTAGGTATCAAAGTCTTCAAAAAACTTTTGCCAAATGCTTTAGCTGTCGCTTCCTTTGACACCGCCTATCATCATTCGATCCCAGAAAAAAATTATCTCTACAGCGTACCATTTGAATGGTACGAAAAATACGGCGTTCGGCGCTATGGAGCTCACGGGATCAGTCACCGTTATGTCGCTCGCCAAGCCGCTGCGTTAATGCACGAACCACTCAAAGATCTCAAATTGATCACTTGTCATTTGGGGGCTGGTTCTTCTTTATGTGCTGTCAAAGATGGAAAGTCTTTTGATACAACGATGGGCTTCACACCACTAACTGGGGTCACGATGGCTACTCGTTCAGGTGACGTTGATGTCGAACTAGTCACCTATATGATGAAAAAACTAAACATCACCGATCCAGAAGAAATGATCTCGATCTTAACGAGACGATCTGGACTTTTGGGGATCTCAGGCGTCTCATCTGATATGCGTGATGTCATCGCCGCCAAAGATGCAGGCAACAAACGCGCTCAGATCGCTGTTACGCTCTTCGTTAAAAATATCGTACGCTATATCGGTCAATACTATGCCGAAATGAAGGGCTTAGATGGGATCGTCTTTACCGCTGGGATCGGGGAAAATTCCGATGTGATCAGAAAATCAGTCTGTGATGAACTTGAATTTATGGGCGTCAAACTAGATGATACGCTCAATTCTAAGGGTGAAGAGGGTTTTATCACTAAACCTGATTCTAAGATCGCTGCTTTGTTAGTTCCGACTGATGAAGAATTGATGATCTCACGTGATATCGAAGTGATCAAGCTCCAAGAACAAAAAGAAATTTCGGGCAAAAAGCCTTTATTATAGGCATTTTCTCTCTAAGTTTCAACTTTGGTACGTTCCAATATCCAAAATGGTTGACATCTCCCAAGAAAACGTTATTATAGAAGTGTAGAAAGAAATTAACAAAGGAGATCTCGCCATGACTGTAGATTACTCATCTAAAGAATATTTAAACAAACTCGATGCTTACTGGCGTGCCGCTAACTATGTTTCTGTGGGACAACTTTACTTAAAAGACAATCCCTTATTACGTCGCCCACTTGAAGCATCTGACGTGAAAGTCAAACCGATCGGCCACTGGGGTACGATCGCTGGGCAAAACTTTATCTATGCTCACTTGAACCGTGTTATCAATAAATACGATCTTGATATGTTCTATGTCGAAGGTCCAGGTCACGGTGGTCAAGTTATGGTCTCTAACTCATACCTTGATGGTAGTTATACTGAACTTTTCCCAGAGATCACACAAGATGTTGAAGGTATGAAGAAACTCTTCAAACGCTTCTCATTTCCAGGTGGGATCGCTTCTCACGCTGCACCTGAAACTCCGGGTTCGATCCATGAAGGTGGCGAATTAGGGTACTCTATCTCCCACGCAACTGGGGCTATCTTAGATAATCCTGATCTGATCGTTGCTGCTGTTATTGGTGACGGTGAAGCTGAAACTGGTCCATTAGCTGCTTCTTGGATGTCAAACAAGTTCATCAACCCTGTAAATGACGGGGCGGTGTTACCGATCTTAGACTTAAATGGCTTCAAGATCTCTAACCCAACGATCTTGTCACGTGAATCAAATGAAAACTTACGTAAGTACTTCGAAGGCCTTGGCTGGGATCCGATCTTTGTTGAAGGTACTGATCCTGAAAAAATGCACCCAGAAATGGCTGCTGGCTTAGACAAAGCTATCGAAAAGATCAAAGCTATCCAAGAAAATGCACGTAAGAACAATGACAATTCATTACCTGTATGGCCAATGATCGTCTTCCGTGCACCTAAGGGCTGGACTGGTCCAAAAGAGTGGGATGGTAAGCCGATCGAAAATTCATTTAGAGCTCACCAAATTCCGATCCCAGTTGACCAAAACGATATGCAACATGCTGATGCTTTAGTCGAATGGTTGGAAAGCTACCACCCAGAAGAATTATTTGATGAAAAAGGTGCTTTGATCCCTGAATTAGCTGAATTGACACCTAAAGGCAACAAACGAATGGCAATGAACCCACATACGAATCCTGGTTCATTGATCCGTGACTTAGCTTTACCTGATTTCCGTAACTATGCTGTTGATACGACAACTCCAGGTAAGAACAAAGAACAAGATATGACTGTTTTAGGTCGTTACCTTGAAGATGTTGTTAAATCAAACGCTGCTAACAAGAACTTCCGCATCTTTGGACCTGACGAAACGATGTCTAACCGTTTAGCCCCACTCTTCAAAGAAACAAACCGTCAATGGATGTTAGATATCAAAGAACCTAACGATGAATTTATGGCACCACAAGGTCGGATCATCGATTCACAATTATCTGAACACCAAGATGAGGGCTTCTTAGAAGGTTACGTCTTGACTGGTCGCCACGGTTTCTTCGCCTCATACGAAGCTTTCTTACGTGTTGTTGACTCCATGTTGACCCAACACTTCAAGTGGTTGCGTAAAGCTAAAGAAATTCCTTGGAGAACAGAAGTGCCTTCCTTAAACGTGGTGGCTACTTCAACAGTATTCCAACAAGATCACAATGGTTACACTCACCAAGATCCAGGTCTTTTAGGTCACTTAGCTGATAAGAAACCTGAATTTATCCGTGAATACTTGCCTGCTGATGCAAACTCCTTGTTGGCTGTCTTTGACAAAGTCCTAAATGATCGCGACAAGATCAACTTGATCGTTTCATCTAAGCACCCACGTGAACAATTCTACTCAGCTGCTGAAGCTAAAGAATTAGTTGACAAGGGTCTTAAGATCATCGATTGGGCTTCAACGGATCAAAACGCTGAACCAGATATCGTCTTTGCAGCGGCTGGGACAGAACCTAACTTGGAGACCTTAGCTGCGATCTCGATCTTGCATGAAAAATTACCTGACCTCAAGATCCGCTTCATCAATGTTGTTGACTTGTTGAAACTCAGAAGTCCTAAAGTTGACCCTCGTGGTTTGAGTGATGATGAATTTGATATGTACTTCACTAAAGACAAACCAGTTGTCTTTGCCTTCCATGGTTTTGAAGGTTTGATCCGTGACATCTTCTTTGATCGCCACAACCACAATCTAAAGATCCATGGTTACCGTGAAAATGGTGACATCACAACACCATTTGACATGCGTGTCCTAAACCAAATGGATCGTTTCGACTTAGTGAAATCAGCTGTCTTGAGCTTGCCTGACCCAGATAAATATGGCGAATTAGTTGCTGAAATGGACAGCATCATTGCAAAACATCACCAATACATTCGTGATGAAGGTACTGACCTACCTGAAGTCGAAGCTTGGGAATGGAAACCATTGAACAAATAATTTTGATACTAAACAAAAAAAGTCCTGTTTTTTCAGGACTTTTTTGTTTACTTTCAAATCGATCTTGCACTAGAATCTAAGCAGAAATGGGGGAATTTATCATGACAACTCTCTACTGTGTTCGACACGGACAAAGTGAGGCTAATTTAGCACAGATCATGCAAGGTAGCAAGATCGACACACCACTGACCAAACTCGGCCAACAACAAGCTTTGAATGCTAAAGCCAAACTAGCCACCGTAAGCTTTGATGCAGTCTATGCCAGTCCGCTCAAACGCGCCGTCCAAACCGCTAAGCTCATCAGCTCAGCGACCCCAACTTTAGATGAACGGCTAGTCGAGTTTGACTATGGGACTTGGGACGGCCAACCTTTGACCGACCTTTATACTAAATATCCAATGTATTTTGATGAACATCATAACTTATTGCCTAACTCATGGGAAGTTTCAGGGGGACCGACATATGCGCAAGTCACTGCTAAACTTGAAAGTTTTTTAGCTGAAGTCACTAAGAAGCATCCCGACCAGACACTTTTAGTCGTCAGCCACGGTTTTACACTCAAATTACTGGCAGCGTTACTTTTAGATATCAGAAATTTGCAAAACCTAAGCGAACCAGCTAATGCCTCGCTCACTAAATTATTGGTAACACCTAATACCCAGACCCTAGTCTATTATGGAAAGTAGGTGCAAAGCTATGCAACGCTTTAAAGCTTTAGTTCAAGCTCAAACTACCTTACTGACGGTCTTGCCTCTACTCTTAGGAACGATCATGGCAGCTTATTATTATCACCATGTAAATCTCGGCGAGACTTTCTTGTTGATGCTTTCAGCGATCTGCTTTCATTTAGCGGTCAATGGGCATAATCAATTAAGTGACTATCGCCGTTACCAAAACTCGTCCACGGTACAAGATAGCACTAATAATATTATCAAACGCTTCGATATTTCGATCCCATGGGCCTACAGCGTATTGGGCATATTAATGCTTATCTTTTTGATAAGTGGACTGTATCTTGCCTACTTAAGTGGTTGGCCTCTACTATTGTTAGGGTGTTTGAGTTTTTTGGTCGGCTATTGTTATTCTGGCGGTCCCTATCCACTACTCAAAACACCTTTAGGCGAGCTTTCTTCAGGTCTAGCGATGGGTTTAAATATTCCCTTGCTCGGGATCTATATCAATATCTATAATGCTCCGACTTACAATAATTGGTTTTGGCTAACGGGGAGCGTCGTCGCCTTGCCTGCTGTCTTTACGATCGCTAACATCATGCTAGCCAATAATATCTGCGACAAAGATGAAGACGTTGTGATCGGGCGTAAGACCCTTGCTTATTATCTAGGCACCAAGCACAGTTTGACTTTGTTGCAAGCTAATTATGTGTTTAGCTATCTGGGACTGCTCTTAAGTGCGGTCCTTGGTTATCTGCCCTGGCTCATTTTATTGTCTCTCTTCACGGTCAAAAGTGACTATCAGCTAGTCCAAGGCTTTGTCAAAGCACCAAATAAAGTCACAACTTTCCCGCGTAATGTTTTGCTGTTTCATAAGATCGTCGGCCTCGAAGTCATCTTGGGCTTACTTGGTTTGTTACTGTGATAAAAGGATAACTATAGCTAGCAATGTTAAAGCACTTCTCTAAGCTGCCTAGCCAAATGTGTTCGATAAATAAATAGGCAAGTGACCCACTACGCTGAAGCATGGTGGGTCACTTGCCTATTTATACAGTTCTGACTGCATTAGTTCACACTTTTTATACCTTAACTTTATTCAATAACAATGAGCTACCAACGACTGAGATCGAGCTAAAGGCCATCGCTAAGCCGGCTAATTCTGGGCTAAGCGTCAAGCCCCAAGCCATAAAGACACCAGCTGCGATCGGGATCCCGACCACATTATAGATCAATGCCCAAAATAAATTCAATTTGATCCGTTGGAAGGTCTTTTGGCTTAACTTCAAAGCTTTAACGACACCCATGAGATCATTTTGCACTAAGACGATCCCACCAGCTTCGATCGCAATATCAGAACCAGCTCCCATTGCGATCCCAACATCCGCAGTCGTCAAAGCAGGTGCATCATTGATCCCATCCCCAACAAAGGCAGTTTTACCTTGTTTTTGTTCTTGTTCGATGTAGTTTGCCTTTTCTTGTGGTAAGACTCCAGCAATAACTTCATCGATCCCAACTTCTTTAGCGATCGCTTGGGCTGCCCGCTTGTTATCACCTGTCAACATCACTGTCTTTAAGCCCTGAGCTTGTAATAATGCCAAAGCCTGCTTAGAAGTCGGCTTCGGGGCATCTTGAATAGCGATCATACCAATAACTTTATCCGCTAAACCAACTAGTGAAACGGTTTTGCCTTGAGCTTGTAATTCATGGAGCGTTTGTTGTTGTTCAGTGGTCAATTCATCATCACCTAAGAGGCGTTCATTCCCGATAAAAGCTACCTGACCTTCAAATTTGGCAGTCACACCCATCCCTTTTTGGGCTTTAAAGTCGGTCACTGGACTTAATTTTAACTGTTCTTGTTTTGCTTGTTCTAAGATCGCTTGAGCTAATGGATGTTCTGAAGTAGCTTCTAAACTAGCTGCCACCGTCAAAACTTGTCCACTATCTTCACCGACTACATCAGTTACGACTGGCTTACCTTCAGTGATCGTCCCTGTTTTATCTAAGACGATCGTTTTTAATTGATCAACTAACTCTAAAACTTCACCATTTTTGATCAAAACACCCATTTTAGCACTCCGACCCGTTCCGACCATCAAAGCTGTCGGGGTCGCTAACCCCAGCGCACAAGGGCAAGCGATCACGATCACAGCGATCGCGTAAAGCAAAGCCGTGATCGCACTTGCACCTAAAAAGACATACCAAACAACATAAGTTACGATCGCTAGGATCATTACTAACGGGACAAAATAATTTGAGATCTTGTCCGTTAAGTTTTGGATCGGCGCATGACTGGTCTGAGCTTTTTTGACCAATTCGACGATCTGAGATAGTAATGTTTCTGCACCAACTTTTTTGGCTTCAAATACCAAAGTTCCATCAGTATTTAACGTTGAGCCGATAACTGGCTCACCTTTTGTTTTTTCAACGGGCATACTTTCTCCTGTCACCATCGATTCATCAACTAAAGAATCGCCTCTGACAACGATACCATCAACAGCGATCTTTTCACCCGGCTTGACCAAGATCAGATCACCAACTTTAACTTGATCTAAAGGTATCTTGACTGGTTTACCAGCTTGTAAGATCGTCGCTTCTTTAGCTTGCAGATCGAGGAGCTTTTCGACAGCACTCGAAGCGTTGTTGCGCATTCTTTCTTCAAAAACTTGCCCTAATAAAACAAAGACCGTGATGAAGGCGGCACTTTCAAAATACACCGGGCGCCCTGTTGCCATCGCAAAGATACTATAAAAATATGCAACTGCCGTCCCTAATGCTACCAATGTATCCATATTGGCATTATGATGCTTAAAGGCAGCATAGGCACTGCGCCAAAATGGATAAGCAGCAAAAGCCATGATCAATGTCGTCGTGATCAGTGCGATCCAATTGTAGCTAGGTATCATCACACCAAAGGGCATCAAGAACATATCCACCAACATCGGTAGCGACAAGACTAGTGCAAGCCAAAAACGTTTTTGATATGACATCATTTAACGATCACCTTCCCATGAAACATGTTCATCCCACAAGCATAGTTGAATTCACCCGCCTTATGCGTATCGATCTTGATCGCATGGTCTTGATCTTTTGGCAAGGTCTCATTGATCCCAAAGTCTTCAAAGACGACTTTTTCTAAACATGCTGATGGATCTTTGCGTTCAAAGACGATCTCAGCTGGGACATCCTTTTTCAAAACAACAGTGTTTGGTGTATACCCCCCATCAACTACAACTTTTACTTTTTGCAAATTTTTATCTTTCATCGTTGCACTTACCTCTTTTTGTTCATGATCGCCAAAGAACCACCAACTGATAAATCCGATCAAAACGACTGCTACAACTAGTGTCAATACCTGTGCCATTTACTTCTCCCTCTTTCGTTTACATTTGTAATCACAACTATATGATACACCTAAGTTTACAAATGTCAATAAAAAAGTTCAGCCTCTTGTGCGACTGAACTTTCACATATTATTTATTTTGCCAGCGTAAGCAATACCGCTCTAAACCGCTGATCGTCAAAAACAAAAGAAATGAGACCACGCTGATCACAATGATCCCGCCAAACATCGCTAAGTAATCCAGACGATTCCACTGGTCCATGATATAGTAACCCATACCATACTGTGTCCCATACATCTCCGTGAAAAACAGCGTGGCAATGGCAGTCCCTAAAGCGATCTTTAGCGCAGAGAAAAAGCCCGCCAAACTCGCTGGTCCCGTTACATTGATAAAAGTCTGCCACCGATTTGCTGCCAGCACATCTAGCACTTGATACATCGTAGGTGGGATCTGTTTGACTGCATCTCGGACTCCGATGATAATTTGAAAAACGATGATCAAAGTGATCGTAATGATCTTTGAGGCATTGCCTAAGCCCGCTAACAACATGATCACGGGCAAGAAAGCGATCTTTGGAATCGGATACGTAAAATACACCAAAGGTTCAAATAAAGCTCCAAATTTAGGCAACCGGACACTCATGATCCCCAATGGGACCCCAATGAGTGTCGCAAACACTAAACTCATTGCTAGACGATACAAACTAAAGTAGATATTCCACCATAGATCTATATTCAGCAAGTGCGGAAAATACATATATACAGCCCAAGGTGACGGCAAAAGTGGTCGATCCACGAACCAAGCCCCAAGTGCCCACAAAACATGCAAGATCACCACAGCATACAGTAATTGCAGTCCACGTTTTACCATAATGTTGACACCAACCCTTCTAATTTCGTCAAAGCCGGGGTCAAGATCTCTGATCGGTCACGTTTAGCAAATGAGATCTCTTGGAGTGGATTTTCAATTAAACGTGGCTGATCTTTGGTCAAGATCAAGATCTGATCACTGAGTTGTAAAGCTTCTTTCAGATCATGCGTGACCATTAATGTTGTTACTGGGCTTTGTTGCCACTGGGCTAAAAACAACTGTTGGGCTCGGCGCTTGATCACCGTATCTAAAGCTGAGAAAGCTTCATCCAACAATAATAGATCAGGTGTCAAAGCAAAGGCCCGCGCTAAGGCTACCCGTTGCTTTTGGCCCCCAGAAAGCTGACTGGGATAACGAGTTAAAACGTCTGTCAATTCCAAGGTCTCACACAGCTGCTGTATTTTTTTGGTATCCAGCTTTTGTCCTCTGAGCTTAGCCCCTAGTTTGATGTTTTGTAGGACACGTTTCCAAGGTAATAAGCCATAATCTTGAGGTACCAGTGCAAGTGTCGCTTGCTTAGGCGTGACTGGTTCAGAATTTAAATAGATCTCACCACTATGAGGCAATAAGCCTGCGATCGCATTTAAAAGCGTCGTTTTTCCACTACCAGATGGACCCAAAATAGCTAAGATCGTCTGTTCAGGAAGCGTCAAGCTAAGATCGGTGATCACTTGACGTTTCGCATATCCGATCGTCAAGTGTTCAAGTTCAAACATTACTTAGCCACCGGTAATTGGTAGTGACTAGCATCAATATCATTTTTCAAGATCCCCTCTTCTTTAGCATAGTTGAAGGCTGCTTGAAGCATCTTAGCTGGTACACGCCCAGCTTTTTCATAATGAGGCAATGTGTAGTTTTTAGCGACAGTTTCAGGGAACCCTAGGTCTTTGGTCAAGATCGCTTGATAATCGCTAGCTTTGTGCTTATTGATCTGAGCAACTGCCTTATTATATGCTGTCGTCAATTTTGCCAAAGTGGCCCTGTCATCGCCTAATTTCTTATCCACACCAAGGATCGTTGTTTGGTAAGTCTTAGGATCACTTTTAGCGATCTCTTTTAAGCCACTTGCTTTAGCCATACTCAAAAATGGATCAGGCAAGATCGTGGCATCAGCTTGCTTTTGTTCAACTAATTGCAAACGGGCTGGAATAGCTGGGACTTCTTTGATCGTTACGTCATTAGCGGAAAGGCCATTTTGCTTTAATTGTTGATATAGATAAAATGTTGGGGTTTGACGTGGCAAAGTTGCAACTGATCTACCTTTAAGGTCAGCCACATTTTTTACACTATCATCACTTGTGACGATCCCAAAATAACCTGTCAAGCCAGTAGCACTCTTCCAACCTAGGTCACCATTGACATAACTAGCTAAAGCGACCACATCAGTCACAGCAGCATCCAATTGTCCTCCAGAGATCGCTGCATCACGCTCTTTAGGTGATTTAAAGTTAGTTAATTTGACATCTAAACCTTGATCTTTAAAATATCCTTCTTTTTGAGCAACATATAATGGCAAAGAATCTGGTGCCGGCATCGTTCCAATATTTAAAGTAACTTTTTTATCAGAGCTTGCTGAAGAAGAGCTATTTTTGACGGCATCTTCACTCGGAGCGCACGCACTCAAAGTCAAGACGACCAATAAAAAGGCGCCTAATGTAGTAAGTAATTTAGTGTGTTTCACCAATAACATCTCCATCCATAAATTTTTAGTCACTGAAAGTTTAAGAAAAAAATTATCAACTGTCAACTAAAGTACTCAGTGTGCAAAAATGCGCTTTGAGCCGTACAGATAGCCTAGGAGTGGCTATGATGCGTCTTTTGCATCATTGGCTACCCGTAGCTATCTAGGCTCTGCATTTTGGAGGACAAGACCCCACGAAATAACAAGGACTCCATCACAATGCAAAAATACACATCATGATAGAGTCCTCGTTATTCATGCACCCAGCTAATGTTTGCCCTTGACAGCTAATTTAACTTTAAAACCAAAGACTTCTTTGAAAATGCCACTTTTGTTCAACAAGGCGATATACAACAGAACAAAAGCCCCGCCAAAGAGCGCTGCATACAAGAAGGCAGTTAATTTATTTTGTGGTAAATAGACTAAACTGATCAATTTATTTGTCAGATAAGCCGCTAAAGCCACCAATAGATTGATCACAATGATCAACTTCACATTTTTCATCTGACCTCTTACCAGGTAATGCTTCTTTATCTGGCCATACACCCCTAAGGAGATCAGTAAAAATGACACTGTCGTTGCACTTAAAGCACCGTACGCCCCAAAAAGATAGGTAAACGGAACTTGTAAGGCTAATTTCAAAATGATCCCTAAAGTCAAATAACGTACAGCTAGGCGATGTTTGCCAAGTGATTGGACGATCGTAAAGAAGTCTGTAAACAAAGCCAACGCAATACTTGTGACTAAGGCATACGCTAACAAGTTAGCTCCCAAATGACTAAAGGGGAAAAATACCCCATTTACTTCCCACGACAATACCGCTAGTAATAGCGAACTTGGCAAAAGTGTCAGTAGCATCAATTCGATGTTTTGTGCGATCGTTTTACCGATCTGATGCTTTTCATTACGCTTGGCCAAAGTTGCTAATAACGGCAAAGAAGATTCAGAGATCGCGATCGTTAACGAGATAACGACGGTCGTGATCTTACTTGGGTTAGCTGAAAAATACGTGTATAGATCCTGGGCTTGTAGTGCATCCAATCCCGTCAGATCGACCATGATATCTTTAAAGGTCAGCTGATCGATGAATTGGTAGATCGTGATCGCTGAACCAACGAAGATAAATGGTAAAGCTTCTTTGAAAATATTTTTAAAGATCGTAAAGACATGCATATCGTGAGCGGGAACACTTTCATGGTAAAGCTTTCGGTAATGTCCCATGCGCTTTTTTAAGTAGGCGATCAAATATATGTAACTTGCCAAAGCCCCGATAAAAGTCGCAAACGTACTGTAATTGACCGCTTTGATGTAACTTCCATGTTGGATGAGCATGATCCAATAAGTTGCCCCCAAAATAAAGAGAACTCGGATCAATTGTTCCCATAATTGAGAAACGCCCATCGGTTGCATATCGGAATTCCCTTGATAAAAGCCCCGGATCATACTCATCGGTGGCAAAATGATCAAGGTCGGCACCATCACCCGGATCGCGGTTGTCGCTACCTCAGTCGAAACGACCGCACTTCTTTGCGCGATCATTGGGGCAAAAAGATAGAGCAATAGCCCACACAACGAACCTGTAAAGAGCATGAACAACATCCCATATTTAAAAACATGGACACTATCTTTAAAGCGGTTTTGCCCATTATACTCAGCAACTTGGCGTGCGATCGCAGTTGGAAAGCCAGCTACTCCGAGTGATAGAAAAAGAGCATACGGTGTATAAGCTACATTAAAAATAGCTTGGGCAGCATTTTGATCACTAGTCGAACCGATCATCATCAGCCACGGGATAAGATATATGATCCCTAAGATCCGTGAAAGGATACTCCCAAGCATCATCCAAAAAGTTCCGGATAATAGTTTGTTTTTCATTTCGATTCTCGCTTTTCAATTTAAGATCAGTATTTAGCCAAAATTTTGGCTACACATTAGACATTATATACCATAATAAAAAAATTTTCTTTTAAATCAACAAAAAAGCCGATCATGACTTCTACATCATGATCAGCTAAGATCGCGGTAAAAATAAACCATATCCTTCAAACAGATACCCTCAGAATAGATCAGCTGTTGGTAACTCAAAAAGAAATCAGGTTCGATGCGCAAAAAGCGAAAACCATTGCGCAGATAAAACCGCATGTTATTCAGATCAGCATCACCGGTACCAACGATCAAACGTTTGACCTGTGCACTTTGAGCTAAGATCGCATATTCGACAAGTCTTGTGGCGATCTTTTGGCGTTGAAATTTAGGCAAGACCGCTAAATTCTTTAATTCAAATGTGGTCTTCTCTTCAGTTGGTACGATCAAAGCTACACCCACTGTTTGCCCAAATTTCTTAGCTAAATATAGATCTCCTGTCTGCAAATACGTTTGCACTTTAGTTTCATCTTCATCACCCAATAACAGTAATTTTAAAAACTGTTCTCTGTTAGTACCATGATACTGCTCTAGTCTAAATTTAACAATGAAGCAGCATCTTCATCCACGATCACCGTTACATTTGGATGCTTTTGCAAAATACTTGCGGGAACATCTATCGTCACTTCACCTTTGACCATCGCTTTGATCGCTTCTGCTTTGTTTTTGCCAAATGCTTCAAGCAAGATCTTCTTGGATTTCATGATCTCGCCGATACCCATTGAATAAGCATATTTAGGCACATCTTCGTAGTTGTCAAAGTAACGTGAATTGGCTTTGATCGTTGAGTCGGTCAAATGGATCTTGGAAGTCGTTGAATCAAAAGCACTTCCTGGTTCATTGAAACCAATATGTCCATTTTCACCGATCCCTAGAAGCTGTAGATCGATCGGATTGTCTGCGATCACTTGGCTATAACGCTTAGTCTCGGCTTTTGCATCAAGGTTCGTGCCATCTGGCAAGTAGGACTTCTTGAATGGCTTTTTGTCAAAAAGATGATGTTGCATGTAGTAGTGGTAGCTTTGTTCATCATCAGGGGCTAAGCCTACATACTCATCCAAATTGACTGAAACATCATCGCTAAAGTCAAGGTCGCTTGCAACTATCTGTTCATAAGTTGTTTCTGGTGTCCCACCAGTCGCTAAGCCAAAAACTTTGGCACCGCTATCATGTTCTTGTTTAAAAATTTCTGCTGCCTTTTTGCCACCTTCAAATTTGTCTTTAACTACAATAATTTCCATGGTCCATTCATCCTTCCGTATTGGTATAGTCCAATTATAGTTCTAAGTGTGTCTAAATGCAAGTAATATGTTTTTGATACTTTTAATTAAGTTTTATCTTAGCGCAAAAAAAGCCACTTGAACTCAAGTGAACTTTTACGATACATTATTCCACCAAAAATTTATCATAAATCTCATAGCCTCATGTTCTTTAAGACCTGCTAGTATTCATCAAATAGATGCTCTTCTTACGACTATCCCCCTCTTTGATCATATGCTTAAACTAGCCATCCATTGTCTTTTCTTTGTACCTCGTTTCTAACATGAGTTTCCACTTCTTGTTCGTACTCTATATAATTTTTCTTCTTTCCAGCATCATTTTTCAACTCAGCGACCAATTTGTCCTTCAAAACATAGCAATGTCAAAAAATGAGAGGGCCCAGTGCATGCACAGCAGAGTGGTCCCTCTCATTATCTATACGGTGCTGACCGTACTTACATTATTAAACTCAGGATCACACCTAAAACGATCAAAGTCCCTACTAAAACTAGTGCTTGCCGAGTCTTAATACGTTGGTCAGATCTATCTTTCATAATGTTCACCTAAAAGATCTGTTTTGCATAATGCTCAAACAGTATGACAGTCGCTTCTAACGTATGATGCGCTTCTGATAATTCATAGTATTTAAGGTTCGCAGCATTAAAACCACGATACTTTTTCATCTGCTATATAAAACGTGAACAAACGTAATCAAATATATCAAATGATTACATTTG
>CAJUNC010000002.1:177305-193260 GCA_910587695.1 uncultured Lactobacillus sp. | reverse complement strand
TTGGTCCGTTACCGTAAACATAGGTCACGGTTTGCGTCACTGTCTTTGGTGTACCTGTGACTTCTTTTGTCCCGTGGGCTAAATGGAGCACCACATTTTGATCGACTGCGTCGTTATTATCAAAGTTTGCCGGTAAAGCATCTGCACTCACTAAGATATAGCCTTTATCCAAGTAGCTTTGGATGAGTGCTTGGTAGTCCGTTGAAACTTTATCACCTACGATGCTTTCACTGTCTCCTGTCGCTAAAAGCTCGTCATTGGCTAAAACTTTACCATTGTCGCCATCATCGATCACTGTATAAGTCAAACGCTGTTCATTGGCATCATAGTAAACAGTTACTACGTTATCCTTTGAACTTGGTGTGATCGTCATTTTTTCAACGACTGGCTGATCACTTGTATATCCGCTGACTGTTGGGCTCGTAACTGCACTAAATTCTGCTGTTTCAGGTGCCCAACTTGGTTCGCCGACATTTTCTTTTGTCACTTGATCAACGGTATATGTCGGTACGAACGTGTGACTATTCACACTATCAGCCGATACCATTTGACCCGCTTTTGGACCTGTGCGGTAGACGTAGTTGATCGTTTGACTAACTGTCACTGGTGTACCCACTACTTGTTTTAACGCATGGGTCAAGTAAACGTAGTGCTCTTGATCAGCATCTGGGTCTTCATCAAAGTTACCTGCACTTGCTTCTGGTTGGGCACTGACTAATTCGTAACCTGCTTGCGCGTAATCCCACAGCGTATTGGTGTATGCCGAACCCGCTTTACCTGTGATCGTTTGGAGTTGGTCAGTCAATTCTTTGTTGGCTCCACCGTAGACATCGATATAGTGCACCTTGACGGTTTGATCACCCGCAGTATACGTCACCACTGTGCTGAGATCTTCTGAATCATGGGTGATCGTTTGACCACTGATCTCGTTTCGATCTGGTGTGTAGCCTGTGATCGTTGGACTTTGGATCACTTCTGTCGTCTGCGCTGGACTCCACACTGTACTCAAGATCGCACCAGTTACTGTATCGATCGTGTCAGTCGAAGTAAAGACATATTCTTTAACCTGGGCTTCTGTCACCGGTTGACCTTTCTTTGGTCCGTTACCGTAAACATAGGTCACGGTTTGCGTCACTGTCTTTGGTGTACCCGTGACTTCTTTTGTCCCGTGCTTAACATGTACGACTACCAACTGATCAGAAGCATCATCTGTATCAAAAACCAATGGAAGGTCGTCTTGACTTACGATAACATAACCTTGTTTTTGTAAGTCTGCTATCTTAGTAGCATACTCTGTTTGTACACTTTCTGGAATATCAGTCTCTGATCCACCTTGTGCTAAAAGTGTCGCTACTACGATCTCCGTGCCAGTCTGATCATCGATAACTTTATAGTTTAACTTTTGAATATTTGGTGTGTAGTAAACGACCGTCTGTAACGCTGTTTCTTCTGTTTCATGCGAAACTTGCATCGCTGCAACTTCTGACTTATCGGCCTTGTAGCCAGCGATCACTGGGCTTGTCACCACAGTTGTCATCTGTGGTCCACTCCACTTGGTCTGAATAACTTTATTAGTTATTTGATCGACTGTCTCAGTTGCTGTAAAGCTATATTCTTTAGTATATGTCGGTGCTGCATTTTCTTCTGCATGGACGCCATCTTTATATTTATATGTGACCATCTGGGTAAGTTTAACAGTCTTTTCTTGTGTTGTTGTTCCATGCTTTAAATGGACAGTCACTACTTGATCAGCTGTTTCATCTTGATCATAGGTCGGAAGTTCTTCTTTACTTACAAGCACATAACCTTGAGCGAGATAGTTTTCGATCATATCGGCATACTTTTGACTTGTTTCTTCACTTGGAGCAGAACCTGCTAGACCTTGGCCTAAAAATTCGTTGTTGACCAAAGTCGTACTCGTGTAAGAACCATCATCATTTAATTTGCCTTGATCGTCAATGATCGTCACGAGTAGCTTTTGGATGTCTTCAGCATAGACTACACGATAAACTTGAACTTCACTGTCGCTATTTCCTGGGTTATCCGTATTATCGAATCTTAATTTAGTCGCCAAAGCTGCCGCAAAATCACTATAGGTTTTACCATCTGGAGCGATGACCGTATAACGATAACCAGTTCGAGCAAACATAGCATCTGATACCAAAGGAGCACCTGCTTGATCGTAAAACATCAAGCCATCTGTCTTACCATCGTGGAAATATGGTGCTGTCGTAGCTTCAGCTTCACTTGTCGGTATCTGCTTACTTGGATCATTATCACTTATGATCACTGCTTTTTGGAAATCAGCTGTATACGTAACGATAAAGTTTTGAGTCACGCCTTGGTTATCGATCTTATCATCAAAGATCCCCTGTTCTTCTAGCGCCTTAGCTAAACTGTCATACACTTTATTTGTCAAAGGAGTACCATTTTGATCGACTATTGTGATCTTATACGTATAGCCTGGACGTTTTAATTGCTCATCAGTCACCGTGAATTTGATCTCACTTGTTCCTGTTGGAGTTGCTTGGGTCATTCCTGCTTGCGGATCACCTGTCGCTTGATCCAATAGTTTACCTTGCAGTGAATTTTCAAAAAGTCGTGCTTGATCGACTTGATAAACACGTGTTATGACTGTCGAGCCATCAGCTTTGAAGACCGTGCTTGAATACTGGTTTTCAACGAACTTATAGCCTGTGATCGTTGGTGGTGCTGGTAAACTCAACGCTTTACCAACTTCACCTAACAGATAACTGTTTTCTAACTCATATTCTCCAGTTGCTTCATTTAACGTTGCTTTGCCGACCAGATCAGGATAGCCATTGATCGGAGCACCTGCTTGATCGACAAATTTTACAGTCGCATAAGCACCATAGCTATCCGTTATCGTTCCGACAACTAAAGCCTTTTGTCCTGTGTAACCTCCAACTTGGCGTAATGTGACCTGTTTGCCCATGTTAGTCTCACTAGTTGGTGAGTAAGCATCGAAATGATAAATGATCTTATTGCCCATACTCAAAGTAGGTATATCTAATACTAACGACTTGATCGTGCTCCAATCGGTGACTTGATCAGCAGTCAATAAAGTACTTGGTATTGGCTGCCCACTCATCCAAGTCGTGCCATCCGCAAAAGTCAATGTCTTGCCATCAGCACTTAAAACAGCTGTTTGCGTTGCATAATAAAGCGTATGTGCATCATGGAGATGATTATTCGTCGAATCTAAAGCCAATTTGCCCGCGCCACTGATATTCAAGGTAAAAGCTTGCGCAGAAGCATTAGGGTTATTACTATCTACGACACCAGCTTGCGGGAGATTCATAACTGAGATCACGTTGTTCAAAGCGTTTGCTAAGTTATTCACCATCCCAAATTGTAACGTTTGGAGCCCTTGTTTTTGCCCATCTTTTTCCAAATAATCTTTAGCGGGATAATTTGACCCTTTATCTGAAAGACTGTAATTCTTCGTCCCTTGGATAAGTGGAGCTGGCTTGACTTCTTCTGTCGCAACGATCCTAAATTGGATAGTATTTGAACCAGTATCAGTCATCGTCGTCTTAGCGATCGTTCCATCAGAAAACTGGATCTGAGTCTGTAAACTAGCTGGTAATTCAGTTTTACTCGTGTCTCCTCCGAGTTGGATCCAACTTGTATTATTCGTGTTGTTCACATTTGCCTTATACACTTGCAGGCCATCAGTCGAAATACCATTTTTCTCTAGGTAAGCTGCCGTGTAGAGTGCTGGTTCTTTACCGGGTTCGGTATAAGCATACATGTCGACGGTCGTTCGCCCAACATCAAAGCCATTGACTGCATCAGGTGCAACTTTTAAATTGAACAAGACTTTCATCTGGGGTTTTAATTCAAACCCAGTTCCTGTCCAATCTAAGATCACAACTGTCTGTCCATTGATATTTTGTTTTTGAATGATCTTTGGTTCTGGGGTGACAGGGTTTTGATATTTTTTATCATAAGTCACTTGATAGAACTTATCGCTTTTAGCAAAATTGGTCAACACTGTCTGTTCCGGTACTGTGAGATATACGATCGGTTCTCTAATAGTCCCGTATTCAACAGCCAACGCATGTCCTGGCAAGTCAGTTGCCGTACCATTCCCTTTACCAACTAAGACCCCACCAGCATCAAGGTTTGTTCCCTTACTTGGCGTTGAGACCGAACCCATGGTTTGTAATCCCATACTAAACTCGTCACCTGGTTTTTTAACATAAGTTTCGCTGCCTGTTGAAGGCCATTCATAACCTTGAAGTGGTAACTTTTTAGGTTCCGATACATTTACTTGAAATGCCGTCGTCAAACGTTTATTTTCCGATTCGACTTGGATCTTAGAACTATAAGTCTGTCCAACTTGAGCTTTAGAATTTAAATACCCTAAAATGTTGATCATCCCAGAATTGATGTCGTTTAAAGCACTCGCACCATTTGTCCCGTTGACCGAATTTTGAAGGGCGTTGGCATAATATTTAACATCAGGCGTAACATCGTAGGCCGTGATCTTGACACCAGAAGCCAATTTTTTACCCATCCTAAATTCACCAAAATGATCGATCTGTCCTGTCAATGGATCATAATGTTCACCTGCTTGCAGATGCTGCATGATCTGTGAACCATCAGATCCCGTAACGACTACGGTATAACCCGTTTGCGCTGGATTATATGACTTAAAGTCAGCATGATCATTTGTCACATTGTTGATCGGTAAGGTGATCCCTGTTGTAGTGATCTCATCTGGAAACTCAAAATGATACGTTGGTGTAAATTCTGTCAGCCCATTAGCGGTCAGACCCACAGCATATAAAACTGGGGCTGCTTTATCCCCATTATCCAAGATCGGACGCTCGACTGGATCGATTTTTTGATCACTTACGGTTGTGCCACTATTTTTAACACTATTATAGTCAGAAACAAGCACCACATCGCGATTATTACTTTGTTCACTGTTGGAATAGTGGATGATCAAGCCAAAGTTTTCATGCACGCTTGGATCATCTTTTGCCAATACATTTTGGTCAAAACCTTTCGCTTCTGGGGATAAGCCGCTTGGATCAAGGGCTTCACCGGTATCGATATTTACCGTCCCAAAATACTTTCTTTGACCATCACCAAGATCGACCCAGCCAGATGGTGCTTCACTTTTGCCAGTCGTCTGTGTACTCGTGTAATGCCCGATAAAAGATAACTTAGCACTTGTCGTGGTAAAGACGATCGGCTTTGTTGCCGTCAATATGATCGGTGTCCCTTCACCACCGGGCTGTGTTACTTGTAAATTTCCGTTTAGATACGGATCACCTGTATGCATCAAATACTTGTTAGTTTCAGTCGCATCTAACACAAAATGTTCTGGGACTGGGACTTTTACTTGCGCAAGGCCTCTGACAGTCGTTGGAACATTGGCAACGACATTACCATCCAAGATCTCCACTTGATAGAGATAGTTAGTATCAGTCGTCACATTAGTCGTTGTGTTGTCTTTATAAGCATCAGCCTTAGTTTCAACTTTAGCCCCTGCTGGTAACAAACGCTTATCTAACGTTATCTTGACATTTGTGCTGGTAGGTGCTGGAACATCATTGATCAAAAAGCTGATCTGATAGTTATCACCACTGACGGTCATCCCATCGTCTGCAATGCTATTTAAATACGGTGGGTAAGGCTCAGCACCGTTTTGGATCACTTCGGCAAAGAAATTGATCGGTTTTATCGTTTGTTTGACCGTCACATTTGTATTATCTGCCGCATTTGTGATCGTCCAAGTATACTTATAACTACCATCGCCCAAAGCTGTCTTTTGGGGCGATCCGGTAGCATCTAAATTGCCTGCAGCTTCCAAGATCCCACCTTTAGTCGCATTAGGCTTTACGATCATACTAAAAGTATCACCATTTTGCCCTGTATACTCGACTGTCATCGATAGACGTCCACGGTTAGGACTAGTATTGTCTGTCGTAAATGTATACTCAGTTGAACCATCCGCGGCAGTCGTTTTGTCCAAAGTTCCACTATTTTCTTGTGAGACAGTGGTCACATGTATTGCTTCTTCACCAGATTGCGTACTTTCATTAGATGTAGCTGCTACACTTCTAAAACTACTTGTTGATGCCACCGCTTGTGTTTGCGTAGCCTCACTTGGCTGTTCTATTTGTGTATTCGTTGTTGTTTCTTCTTTTGTTTGAATACTTTCGGGCTCTGTTTTAGTTGTAGAGGTATCAATTACTTCGTTTGATTCAGCTATTGACGTTGTTTCTTTTTCTACACTCGTTTGGTCTGTAGCAAGAGTCTCTTGTGTTGTTTGATCTGTTGTTGGCGCCCCTGATAGTGTCTTATCATCAGTTTGGATAGTTCCCTGAGCTGTCGTTGATTCTCCTAAAGTCAAAGTTGTTACTTCATCGGCTAAAGCAGGCACCTGCAACAATACAGCTGAACTAAACATCGTTATTCCAGCTATGACCCAAGTTTTTTTGCGCTTATATAACTTATAGTGTCGTTTTTCTTCAGATGTATACTTTGCCAAACGCATTTTTGTTTTTCGCATAATGCTCATCTCCCTCATCTTTTTTATGTTAAGCTGTCTTAAAAAGTTAAAACTTTTTAAAGTAAATGATCTAAGTTGTTAAAAATATTAATTTTTTTATTATCTGTATTCATACTATAAAGTTAATTTGTCTTTTTTTCAACAGTTACACCCTCTACTTTGATCTTCCATAGCCATATCGATAAAGCGATTGCGTTGTACACAAGGAAAAAGGCTATTTCCAACAATTTTTCCCTTTAATATAATTAGACCTTGACCAGAGCAACTGAGTAATAGTATAAAAAAAGATACAAGAAGCTCTGTGAAAACAGTTTAAACTATTCTCACAGAGCTTCTCTATATTTAGAAATAGATACGTGTTTTGAGATATCCAAAATTACAATAACCATAAATCATTTGCTGAATTTGTTTTATTTTACGATTTATACATTTTAGAGAATCGTCAGTACAACAGCAGAAAACCTCGTATCGTTCTAATAAAAGTTTCCCGCTACGTCTTTTAAAACGATTCAAGTACGCATTGACTTTACAACACGACCTAGCATCTAAATAATACCATTACACAGCAAAAAATAGGTTAGAAAAGTCACTTCAAGAGCTACTCTTCTAACCTAATTATTATGCCTTAGCTGCACCCCAAGTTACAGTTGCTTCAACATTAGCAACTAAAGGTTCACCGTATTTGGCATTTTTATTATCATTGTAGAAATTCCATGCTTTTTGTTCAGCTGTCTTACCTTCAGTAAACCAGAAAACGTAGTGGTATGCATCTCCATTATCAGCATAGTATGTCTTAGCCCCCTCTAACGCAGTAGTCATACCGCCCAAATAACTTGCGATCTTCTCTAGGTTTTCTTGAGTAAACGCACCTGTCCCACTAAGTAATTCATTTCCCGTAGCAGAAAGTGGTTCGATCATATCAGAGGCCATAAGCGTTGTGCCTTCATCTAACCCATCTTTTAAAGCGACATTGTTACTATTCCACACTTTATTTACCTTAAAGTTGATCGTAGAGGTTGCCTTTTCAGGCGCTTTAGGTGTTTCATAACCATGTAAGAAACCGTTGTACATCTTCAATGATTGAAGTGGATGCCCTAGATCATCAAACAAGGCTACGTTATCCCATGTTGAGCCACCCCAAGTTGGTTGACCATTGTAATACATCACACTATCTGGTGCATAACCGACTGCATATTGTGAAGCCCAGCCAGTACCATACTTATCAGATGCTTCTTTATTAAACTGCCAGTTTTCCCAACCAGCCTTAACTGGGATCCATGCAGGTTCCCACCAGAAACCACCTAAGCCACCTTGAGCAACTAAAGCTTTATACATATCTGCCATCGCATCGACCTGACCTTGTGGATCATGACTATATGCTTGGATCTCTGAATCAGGTCCGATCGAATTTCCTGTACCATCCGAATCACGAACATTGTTGATCCAACCAGTTTCCAAAACAACTACCTGCTTACCATACTCTTGCTTAGCGAGTTTTTCAATACCTTCTAAGCTCTTAGGTGTATTAGCACCCCAACCCATATCAACATCATCATACCAGCCATTGCCATCATGTGTTGACCAGAATGGATAATACGACGTACCTAAAATATCATAATCAACATTATTATCGCGTAAAGCATTCATGATATTAGTATATTTAGGTACATTGGGCGTTTCTAATTGAATAGCAACTTTAGCTTCAGGCAACACATCCCGAACAGCTTTAGCACCAGCATTCAAATATCGAGAAATTTGAGTTGCTTTTTCTTTGTTGCCCCAGATATTTAGATATGATTCCCCTCGGTCACGATTGGAATAGATCCCAAAGACACCATTTGTGATCTCATTACCAACTTGGACCATATCAACATCAACACCAGCGTTTTTCAAATCATTCAAAACCTTGCTTGTGTAATTGTAAACACTCTTAGCTAAAGAATCACCCGTTTGATCTTCCCATGCTTTAGGGAGTGGTTGCTTAGCAGGATCAGCCCAAAAATCAGAGTAGTGGAAGTCAAGTAAAACTTTCAAACCATATTTAGAAGCATCTTTTGCCATTTGAACAACATTAGCTTCACTACAATCACCACCAGCATATGTGTTGTTATTAACATCGTATGGATCATTCCAAACACGTAGTCGGATCCAGTTGACCCCAGCATCTTTTAAAACTTTGTAGATAGGGGCTTCATTACCATCAAAGTCATAGAATTTTACGCCGGCGTTGATCAAAGATTGATAACTACCGATATCAACTCCGCGGATCATATCATCGGTCATCCCTTCGATCGGTTTGACCGTAACAGCGTCATAACGCAAGCCAGTATTTGTCCCTGTTTTATAAGCAAGATCGATCTGCTCATCTGTCATTTGACTAGTTGGTACACCTGTAATACCTGTTGACTCTTCAACTGGAGCCCCCCAAGTCAATGTTGCAGAGTAGCTGACCTTTAATGGTTCACCATATACAGCATCTTTATTTGCAGCTAAAAATGCTTCTTGCTTACCAACTTTCTGACCAGCAAAAGTATCATTTAGCCAAAAGACATAATGATATTCATTACCGTCTGTTCCCTTATAAAGTTTTTGGCCCTCTAGTCCTGATTCATTTCCTGGTAAACTACTGAAGATCAATTTCAAATTTTGTTCACTGATCTTTTGTCCCTTAACACCGTTCAATAAGTTTGGAGATACTTTAAAAGTATTTCCTAATTCGTCTGTACTGAGCGTATCTCCTACTTGTAGATCATCACTAACTTGTGCGTTTACCCCCGGTGCTTTGTAAACATCGGATACACTAGCAGTAAGTGTTGAATCGACCATTTCTTCCTTAGGTGCATCATCTTTACCAGGTGTAAAGATAATAATAGCAACATTTATACTATCATTCATTTCCTTAGCACCGACACCGATAGCTGCCTTAGATAAATCGGACTTTGGCGTAAAAGCAGTCATAAAATCATTTGCAGCTTGAGTGATCGCTTGTTGCATATCTTTATAACTCTTAGTCCACACTACATTTGCTGTACCTGTAAACAACGCATTATTTGCTAGATTCTTTTGCACAGCTTCAGAAGTTGCAGCTAAATTATTACGTGCAACTAATTGGGCTGTATCATGTAACGTAAAAGCTAGATAGTTATCATTTTGATTGTTCCAATCATAGTCAACATTTTGACCATAAGTTTTTTGGATATCATCAGCTACTTCTTTAGCAACCATTTCACGATAAGTTTGGATCGTTAATGGCAATAAGGTTCCATCATCATTAAAAGAGTAATCTACCCCATCGATCAAATGACTACCTGTATACATCGCACCATTATAGGTGTCAAAATAATATTTATTATTAGCGATCGTTTGCCAACCATACTGCATCCGTGCTGTATTTGGGTCATAGTAGACTGTCTTATTTTGATCTTTGATCTCTTGGAAACCAGTCAAAACTTCACCTTTATTAAATAAATACCAATTTCCATCCAGCTTTTGCTGACCATCCATATTCTCTAAGGCACCATTATATGTGTTAAAGCTATATGTTTTACCAGCAATATTTTGCTTACCATATAGCATCCAACCATCTTGGTTATAGTAAGCAACTTTTTTATCCTCTGGCAGGTATTGGAAACCCCGTTGCATTGCACCGTTCTTATCAAATAGATACCAATGATCATTGATCTTTTTTTGACCGATCGCCATCGCACCGTTGAACGTGTCAAAGTAGCGGGTCGCGTTATCTAACCATTGCCAACCGTATTGCATCCAACCATCTTGGTTATAATAAACCGTTTTGTTATCACCATAGTCTTTGAGATTTTGGAAACCCCGTTGCATTGCACCGTTCTTATCAAATAGATACCAATGATCATTGATCTTTTTTTGACCGATCGCCATCGCACCGTTGAACGTGTCAAAGTAGCGGGTCGCGTTATCTAACCATTGCCAACCGTATTGCATCCAACCATCTTGGTTATAATAAACCGTTTTGTTATCACCATAGTCTTTGAGATTTTGGAAACCCCGTTGCATTGCACCGTTCTTATCAAATAGATACCAATGATCATTGATCTTTTTTTGACCGATCGCCATCGCACCGTTGAACGTGTCAAAGTAGCGGGTCGCGTTATCTAACCATTGCCAACCGTATTGCATCCAACCATCTTGGTTATAATAAACCGTTTTGTTATCACCATAGTCTTTGAGATTTTGGAAACCCCGTTGCATTGCACCATTATTATCAAATAGATACCAATGCTCGTTGATCTTCTTTTGACCGATCGCCATCGCACCATTGAACGTATCAAAGTAGCGGGTCGCATTATCGATCCATTGCCAACCGTATTGCATTTGACCATTATCATCATAGTAGACTGTTTTATTTTGGTCAGGTATCTTTATAAAGCCTGTCTTCATTGCGCCATCGTAAGTATCAAAGTTATACCAAGCACCATTGATCTTTTGTTGACCGTACTGCATTTGACCATTATCATCATAGTAAACTGTCTTATTTTCACCATAATCTTTGAGATCTTGGAAGCCTCGTTGCATTTGACCTTCATTATTAAACAAATACCAATTGCCATCGATATTCTTCTGACCAGTTGTCATTGCACCATTATAGGTATCAAAATAGTATTTATTATTTTTAATATCTTGCCAACCATACTGCATCTGACCATTTTCTGGACTGTAGTAAACTGTTTTATTTTGGTCTTTTAGCTCTTGAAACCCTGTCATTTGTTGACCAGTCGTTTCATTTACTAAATACCAATGATCATCACGTTTTTGCTCAACTAGATCATTTTTACTATTATCGGTATTTGGGCTATTTACTACTGTAGTCTCTTTTACTGTATTTTGAACCGTTGTATCCTTGGTAGCATCTTTCTCAGGTGTATTTATCTCTACTTGTTCAGATTCTTTAGGCGTTGTGCTGATCGTAGTACTTGTTTTTTGACCATCATTTTCTGATCCTACTGTTTCAGAAGTTTTCTTGATCTCCTCAGTTGGTTCTTGTACCTTGGATGTTTCAGAAGCATTGACTTGGTCTGCCGAAACATCTTGCTGATTACAGGCACCGGTCGCTAATAAAGCAATCGTTAAACTAGAAATATAAATAAGTTTTTTAGATTTTACCGTTTGATTAGCCAGAATTTTTTCTAACCGTTCAATATCCATTACTAAAGCCTCCCGAATTACTATAAACAGACTAATTTTACCACCAATATTAATAAAAGTGTATTTAAAAATACTTTTTTACTAAAAACATCCTATTCTCAGTACTTATACAAAAGAGGTTGTGATATAAGTAAAAAAACATCTTCAAATTCCGAACGTTGGAATTTTGAAGATGTCTTTCTTTATCCTGAAAATACTAGTTTTTAAGACTTTACAGAATCAAGTACCAACTAAACAACGAATAGTAATTCTTTAGCGGTAATTTTCATTAATATATATAATATTAAAGACTACTTATGCCACAGCCTTTTTTCTTCTATTTGATCAATCGTCCATTTTTATCGAAATTATATTCCGCTCCATTGATCTCTTTTTTCTGATTTTTGATCATTCTACCATATTGATCAAAGTAATATGTTGCTCCATCCCGTGCAGTCATGAATCCATTTCTAAATGAGACCCCGTTATCCATAAAGAAATACACTCCTCCATATTCTGGAGCATCTAAAACTACAAAACCATTATTAGAATCGCCATTTTCACGAACCATATGACCAGCATCATCGAAATAATACCAGTTACCATCTTTTTCTAAAAATTGGTTTCGATATAACTTACCATCTTTAAAATAACTAATACTTCCATCTTCATTTTCAACAAAAGCACTGTCTAGTGAAGAATTTTTAAGCTGTATTGGCAATCCATTACGATCAACATTGAAATATACGCCACTATTTTTATCCTTCAAAACATAGCCAGCACCTCTACTCAAAATATTAGTACCGTTCATATATTTAGCTGACCATTCTTTGATCTGCACATCACCATTGATCGGAACACCAGTTGAAACTTGAGATTTTTGGAATAGTTGTGGATACTTTTGCTTCAACTCTTCCAAGAATGCACCCCCAAATTTATTTTGGTACTCTCCACCACCACGAGTATTAGCAACGTACAATGTATCATTGATCTGAGAACCATCAATGTAATTTCCATGGTCATCTACTCGAGTAGCTGCAACAACTTCTTTACCTGGCAAAGCATAGACTTGATCTGGGACCCAGTCAGCAATTGCTTGTATCCCAACTTCATGTAAACTACGCAATGCTTGACGCAGATCACTATCTGTTCCATATTTAGTTGGTTCACCAAAGCCTAGATCATAACGATCTGTAAAGGCATAACCATTGCTAATAATGGAGTCGATAAAAGTACCATCTGTACTTGAACGATATTGCGGTGCAAATTCGAAGCTTGTGATCCCCCATTGCTTGAACAAATCAACATTCTTAGCGATCACCACATTGGCAGCCTGCTCTGGACTTGCTGGTGGAGCTTGGAAGTTAGAAAAACCTTCATATATAATATTTGAATCTGTTGCAGCATTTGATCTGAACATTTCATCATTATCATGTTTTTCTGTTGATGCTGGTGTCCGTGCATCTTGATCACTTTCAGCACCTACCGGGACCCAAACAGCAAGATAACCTGTTACAAATGGATTAGTTACGCCCCTAACACTTGTATTTGCCAACACATTTCCGTTAACTACGACATCTTTGTTACTGAAGATCAGATCACCATTATTATCTGTATACATAACTGGTGCATTAGTATCTGATGTATAATTCTCAATACCATCATTTGTTGAAAGTACAACCGGCCGATATGCTTGGTTACGGTGAGCAGCTCCCATATGCAATACTACCTGTTCACCATCAGAAAGTTTTAAATCAGTATTATTAGAAATAATGACTCCGATACCTTCTGTTCTAGTTTCATCAGTACCCGTATCACTTGCTTTCATTGCTCCCTTACCGAAACGAACACTTGTCAAAATATCATGTTGGTCAACAGCCATTGTTTGACCACCTGCTACATATTTGACCCTAGAGCGTAACAAATTATCGATAACATCGTAATAGATCGACTTTTGAGACATATATTGTCCACCATCGGTAAAGACATCACCATAGTAAACACGTGGGATGCTATCTTTATTTGTCAATAACAATGCATACGAGCTTGGAATATTGTAGCGATTGTATTTTTTCACGGTCTTTGCTTGGTCAGCATTGTATAATTCTAGCCCTTTTGCTAATTGATCCCAATTAGAATGATTTGCTTCTGCACCAGTAGCATCAGTCGTGGCTTGTTGCACCATGTCTTGAACAGCGTAATCATGTGCTCTAACGAAGGCAAAACTAGGGATCGCAACATTCTCACTATCATCATTGCCCCGATCGACCATATACCATTCAAGAAAACGCCCCATACGGTCATTTTCACCTTGTTGCTTACTTAAAGAAGCTGTTATCTGAGTCACAGTATGGTTATCAATAGAAATTTGTGGAGTTCCAATTTTTTTAGTGTACTCTGCATCGTTGATATTCCAATCTTCCAAAATTGAAAGATGTTTATTGGCATTAGCATCATTTTCTGAAGTCCCATATGCTGCACGCATATAATCACCAGCAATGGATAATAGATCTGCATCAACATTATCCACCGCATCGATTCGAATTCCATCAAAGTTTGCTTGTGAGTCATTAGCAGTAATGTTTCCAAAGTTCAATAAGTAGTGTAACCAATTCAATTGTTCTGCTTGAACGATCGGATTAGAGTTATCTATGTCGTTTGCCAATAAGAACTCTGCCCCTTGCTCACCTTTTCCGTCAATATTTATCGGTTGACGACCCATCAATCTCCAATCAGATGCAGTATCTGGTACAAGATCATTGTTGACATATTTTAAGAAGCCACCTTGGAATTGAAAACCAAAGTATGCTGGATCTTCACTTTCACGATTCCACATCGGTTGTGTAGCAATAAAATCGCTCAAAGTTTCTCTGAGCCATTCTGTTTCTCCATTCTCGGCTGAGATCTTCTTTTCGATGTTCTTTTGAACTTCCTCAGCAGCCCTTTGTAGCTCCTTGCTATTATCGCTAGTTGAGAAGTTATTTTGTTGTAATAGTCCTTTATTTGCCATGAAATTGAGATAATTTACTTTTACCTCTTTATTAGGCCACCACACCATCAGTAGTGGACGTTTATCATTTGCAGTTGAAAGGCGCCAATTTTCACCGTTGTCTAAAATTTCTTTTGGCCGATACCATGAATCAGCCGTTAGATAACCATCAACGTTTTCAATATTTTTATCATCATGTGAATAGAGCATATTTCCACTGCGATAATCATCACTCACTGATAGATCAGTTAGCGTATAAGAATTAGGTTGTTTCTCACTTCCAATACCTGTCTGGCTATCAAAATAATACCACTTACCATTATCATTAAATAAAAAATTCTTTTTATAGCTAGCTGTTTTAGGATCGACATATACAATATTTGAATTTATTTTTTGTAAACCTGTCTTTAATTGTGCTGTATCTTTATCAAAAAATAGCTTTTCACCATTTACCTCTTGGATACCTGTCAAAAGATCGCCCGTATCTCCAAATAAAAACCAACGATCAGCTATATTATTTAAACTTGTAGCTTTTAAAGCACCATTAAATGTATCAAAATAATACTTCTTATTACCTACAGCTTGTTCACCGTATTGCATCCAACCATCGTTATCATACAACACTAATTTATTTTCCTTAGGTAAATATTGTAATCCTCGTTGCATTTCACCTTGATCATTAAAGAGATACCAATGATCATTTATCTTCTTTTCACCGACTGCCATCGCCCCATCATATGTGTCAAAGTAATGAGTCGCATTATTTACCCATTGCCAACCATATTGCATCCAGCCGTCTTCATTGTAATATGCATGCTTTTCTGATCCGTACGGACGAAGATCTTGAATGCCTCGTTGCATATTGCCATCTTTATCGAAGAGATACCAATGATCATTTATTTTCTTTTCACCGACTGCCATCGCCCCATCATATGTATCAAAGTAATGGGTCGCATTATTTACCCATTGCCAACCATATTGCATCCAGCCGTCTTCATTGTAATATGCATGCTTTTCTGATCCGTACGGACGAAGATCTTGAATGCCTCGTTGCATATTGCCATCTTTATCGAAGAGATACCAATGATCATTTATTTTCTTTTCACCGACTGCCATCGCCCCATCATATGTATCAAAGTAATGGGTCGCATTATTTACCCATTGCCAACCATATTGCATCCAGCCGTCTTCATTGTAATATGCATGCTTTTCTGATCCGTACGGACGAAGATCTTGAATGCCTCGTTGCATATTGC
>CAJUNC010000002.1:81277-177205 GCA_910587695.1 uncultured Lactobacillus sp. | reverse complement strand
CCATATTGCATTTGCCCATCTTCATTATAGTAAGCATGCTTTTCTGATCCGTACGAATGAAGATCTTGAAGTCCTTGTTGTACCTCGCCTTGATCATTAAACAAATACCAATGACCCTCTATTTTTTGTTCCCCAGTAACTTTATCAGCTGTATTATCAGTAACAGATCGTTCTCCAGATACATTACTTTGAGCCACAGTTTCATTTGTTATCTTCTCATCATTATTAGCATCCTTTGTTTCATCCGTTTTTTCAATTTCTTTTTTATCGTTATAATCATTATTTTTTAATATTTCATCTTCGTTAGAAACTGAATTATTGTCAAAATTTAAACTTTTTACATATCGAGCTACTTGAACATCTTCATTGCTCACACTAACTTCATCTGCCATGGATATCGATGTCCCTATTGCGATCCCTGTAACGACCCCTACAGTGATCAGTGGAGCTACTACCCAATTTTTTCCTGCTTTATACATTTTGTAGTGCTTCTTCACTTCAAAATTATCCATTCTTTCTCTCCGTTCTATCAATTTATTGCTACCATAAAATAAATACGCAACACATAAAATTATACTGATAATAACCATAAAAACAAGGGATATTTTACATGTAAAATATCTAAAAAAATAACCTAAAAGTTGAATGCAACTTTTAGGTTATTCCCCTTAACTTTAAATTAAAGTTGTTTTTCCAGTTGTAACGATCTCATCTAACTTTTTCAGAACGTTTTCACCTATGATCTTACCATTCTTATCGGTAGTGTATTCGACGTTATTAACTGTTACTTTACCGTTTTTCAACTTACGTCCATTAACGTCATAGTAATAAACATCACCATTAGCTAATTGAACAAAACCATCACGTAAAGAAATACCATTACTCAAGAAATAGTAATCTGCCACTTGAGCATCACTATCGATCGTTAAGGAAGTATTTGTTACCATATTTCCATCTTTGTCGAAATAATACCAGTTATTTTTACCATCTTTTACAAAAGCATTTTTCATAATTTCGCCTTCGCTATCGTAGTAGTTAACTTTCCCAGCATCATTTTTCCAGAAACCATTCTTCGTGATCTTACCACGTAATTGACTTGGTAAAAATACTTCACTTGTTTCAGCTACTCTAAAGTAAGTAGCACCATCGCGTAACACAAATTCTGCCCCACGATGCAAAATATTAGTACCATTTAGATATTTAGCTGACCACTCAGTTATCTTTTCACTAGGATCGATCGTTGCTCCTGTTGAAGGTTGCTTTATCTTAAATAGTTCAGGGTACTTTTGTTTTAATTCTTCAAGATAACGGCCACCATATTCTTTTTGGTATTGTCCGCCACCAATAGTATTAACAACGTATAAAGTATTATCGATCTGGGTACCATCGACTTTTTTGCCAAATTCATCTGATCGTACGACTGATACTACTTCCTTGCCCGGTAAACTATAGATTTGATCTGGTACCCAGTCAGCGATCACTTGGATACCACCAGCATGTAAAGCTTTTAATACGTTGATCAGATCTTGATGAGAACCGTATTTATTATTCTTACTCATTGCAAGGTCATAGCGATCAGTGAAAGCATACCCATTATCGATGATCGAATCCAAGAATGAACCATCATGACTGGAGACATATTGTGGTGCTAACTGGAAGCTTGTAACTCCCCAACTCTTGAAAAGATCAACATTTTGAGCAATGATAACATTCGCATTTTCACTTGCATTTTCTGGGAAGGCTTGGAAGTTTGAGAAACCTTCATAGATCAGATTTGAGTCAAGGGCTGCATTAGAATGGAAAACAGACCCGTCTGTCGATGTTTTAGTTGACGCTATTGTCCGTGCATCTTGAGTTGCGCTAGCACCAACAGGGACCCACATAGCTAAATAACCAGATACATATGGGTTCATAACACCTTTAATTGCGGTATTGGCTTGAATTTTACCATTTGCAACAACATCTTTATTTGTAAAAATCAAATCACCATCGTTATTAGTATAAACAACTGGTGCATTTACATCAGATGTATAGTTGATCAAACCATCTGCAGAAGATAACATCACCGCACGATATGCCTGATTCTTATGTGCTGCACCCATGTGTAGAACGACTTTTTCACCATCATTTAGTTTAAGACTATTATTGTTACTGATGATCAAGCCCATACCTTGAGTCCGAGTTTCACTTGTTCCTTTATCAGTTGCATTTAAAGCACCTTTACCAAAACGAACACTAGTTAAAATATCATGATCATCTACATCTAATGTTTGACCACCAGCGACATACTTAGTACGTGTCTTCAACAAGTTATCGATCGCATCAAAGTAGATCGATTTTTCTGCCATATATTTACCAGTATCTGAATAAAGATCTCCATAATACACACGTGGAATAGTGTCTTTATTCGTTAAGAGAATAGCATAAGAACTTGGAATATTGTAGCGATTATATTTTTTATTGGTCAGTTTTTGATCTGCCATATAGTCTTTTAGACCTTGTTGTAACTCTTCATTTGTATATACGCCCCATGGCTTTCCTGTCGTATCTTGGATCAACTGCAAGATATCTTCTTGTACAGACGCATCATGAGCACGCACAAATGAATAGTTAGGAATAGCTGTGTTCTCAGTATTGTCTTTTGATCTATCCACCAAATACCATTCTTTGAAACGTTGCATTTTATCAACTTTATCTGGTGACTGCCCTAAAGAAAATTTAAGTTGTTGTACGATGTAATCATCCATCGTCAACTGTGGGTTACCAATAGAATTTACATATTCAGGATCTTTATCATTCCAATCTTCTAAGATAGAAATATGTTTATTGGCTGTTGCATCATTTTGACCCACTTTATAGGCAGCCTTGAAATAATCACCAGCAATACTCAATAAACTTGCATCAACATTATCTACAGCATCGATACGGATCCCATCAAAGTTAGCACTTGGATCATTGGCAGTGATCGTCCCAAAATTCATTAGGAAGTGTAACCAGTTCAACTGTTCAGCTTGAACAACAGGATTAGAGTTATCAATATCATTAGCCAACAAGAACTCTGCTCCAACTTTGTTTTGCGTCAACATTGTTGGTTGGTATCCTAGTTTACGCCATTCAGAGTTAGCATACGGTGTTAGTTCACTATTAACATATTTCAAGAAGCCACCTTGGAATTTTTGCAAGCCTTCAGTACTTACCCCTTCACTTTGCTCGTTCCAGATATCTTGTGTCTTGATAAAATCAGTTATCAGATCTCTCAACCATGCTGTATCATTTTCCTTAGCAATTTTTCGTTCAATATTTCTTTGAACTTCTTGAGCCGCAAAATCCATATAATTAGGATCACTTTCAGCACTATATGCCCCAGAATTATTGATGAAGCCCTTATCTTTCATATAGTTTAGATAATTAGCCTTGATCTGTTCATTTGGCCACCACGTCATCAACAGAGGACGTAGATCATTTTCTGTTGTAGCTGTCCAAGTACTACCATCCTTCAAGATAGACTTTGGACGATACCAACTATCAGCTGTTAAAAATCCATTGATATTTTCAAAACTATTACCATCAAAGGAATACGCTGCGTTATTAGTGATAAACTCTACATTACCACTGATGACACCTTTTTTATATTGGTCTTCTAGAGTATTTGTTCCCTTACCTGTCTTGGCATCAAAATACATCCATTTATTGTCAGCACCAAGTACTACCAAATTCTTTTTGATATTCCCTGATCTCTTATCAACAAAATAATTACTACCCTTGATATTTTGAACACCAGTCAATAAAGCACCTGTTTTCTCGTCAAATAACAAGTCAACACCATTAACATTTTGAAGGCCACGTTGCATACTACCATTAGCACGACTAAATAGGTACCAATTACCATCGATATTTTGATAACCATAGACCATTGCTGCTGTTTTTGGATCATAGTAAACAACTTTATCCTGACCATATGCTTTAAGGTCTTGGAAACCTGTCTGGATGGCTCCAGCATTATTAAATAGATACCAATTATTTCCAACTTTTACTTGGCCTCTAGCCTCTAAAGCTCCATTGAAGGTATTAAAATTATGATCTACTCCATTGATATTTTGTTTACCATAAAGCATCCAGCCATCTTGATTATAGTAGACTAATTTATTATCTTCTGGAATATATTGAATACCACGTTGCATTGCACCGTCATTATCAAATAGATACCAGTGACCATTGATCTTCTTTTGCCCCGTAGTCATCGCACCGTTAAAAGTATCAAAGTAATGAGTGGCATTATTTACCCATTGCCAACCATAGAGCATCCAACCATCCTGGTTATAATAAACCGTTTTTTCATCACCATAGTCTTTGAGATTTTGGAGACCGCGTTGCATTGCACCATTATCATCAAATAGATACCAGTGACCTGTAATAAGTTTTTGCCCCGTAGCCATTTCTCCGTTAAAGGTATCAAAATAACGCGTTGCATTATCGATCCATTGCCAACCATATTGCATTTGACCATTTGGAGCATAATAAACTGTCTTATTTTGCTCAGGGATCTTTACAAATCCTGTCTTCATTGCACCATTAAAGGTGTCAAAATTGTACCATTTATTTTCGATTTTTTGTTGGCCATAAAGCATCCAGCCATCTTGATTATAATAAACAGTCTTATCGTCACCATAATCCTTCAAATTTTGAAAACCACGTTGCATTGCGCCAGTAGTTTTATCGAATAGGTACCAGTGACCACTGATATTTTGTTGACCATGAACCATTTGTGCTGTCTTAGGACTGTAATAGACGGTTTTTCCTTGATCATTGATCCATTGCCAGCCATCGACCACTTGCCCAGCATCATCGAATAAATACCAATTATCAGCGATCTTAGTTTGACCTTTGCCTTTAATAGCACCATCAAAAGTATCAGCTTGATATTTTTGACCATCGATCTCAACTGTACCATACTGCATTTGACCTTGTTCATTGTAGTAAGCTAGTTTCTTTTGATCACGAATATATTGTAGACCAGTTTGCATCGCACCATCGAACGTGTCAAATAAATACCAATTTCCATCAATATTTTGTTGCCCGTAGACCATTTGCTTACTGTCTGGATTATAATAAACCGTCTTATTTTGGTCCTTTATCTCTTGAAAACCAGTCAAATAGTTTCCTTGTTCATCTTTGAGGTACCAATTTCCGTTTACATTTTCTTGTGTATATTTATTTTCAGCTGTCTTAACTTGTGCTGTATCAGCTACGGTACTTTTATCATCAGCTATTGTTGTATTTTGTTCAGAAGAGTTCACAGTCTGTGTAGCTGTATCTTTATTTTCAGTAGCTGTTGTTTCTTCATTTAAAGCCACTTTTGAATCTTGTACAGTAAGTTTAACTTCGTCTGTTTTTTCCTCATTAGAAACATCTATTGTAGTATCAGTTGATTCGTTATTATTTAATATTTGTTCTGTTTGGGCCTCATTGCTACTACTTGTTTCATCTGCTAAAGCATTGGTCGTACTAGCAAATCCAAAAATTCCTACTGCAATTGCTGCAAATACCCAATGCTTACCAGCTTTATACATCTTGTAGTGTAATTTTTTCTCAAACATTTTTATTCATATACTCCTATTCTTCTTTTAATAATGCACCATTAAAGGTATCAAAGTAATAACGCTTGCCATCGATCATTTGCCAACCATAGAGCATCCAACCGTCGTAATTATAGTAAACCGTTTTTTCCTTACCATTTTCCATTACTTTTTGGAAACCACGTTGCATTTGACCTTTATCATTGAATAAATACCAATGTCCATTGATATAACGTTCGCCGGTCATCATTGCACCGTTGAATGTGTCAAAATAATATGGAACGTCATCGATCCCTTGCCAACCGTAAAGCATCCAACCGTCATAGTTATAGTAAACCGTTTTTTCTTTACCATTTTCCATTACTTTTTGGAAACCACGTTGCATTTGACCTTTATCATTGAATAAATACCAATGTCCATTGATATAACGTTCACCAGTCATCATTGCACCAGTTGATTTATCAAAATAGTATGGAACATTATCAATTCCCTGCCAACCATAGAGACGCCAACCGTCATAGTTATAGTAAACCGTCTTTTCTTTACCATTTTCCATTACTTTTTGGAAACCACGCTGCATTTGACCTTTATCATTGAATAAATACCAATGTCCGTTAAGATAACGTTCGCCGGTCATCATTGCACCGTTGAATGTGTCAAAATAATATGGAACATTATCGATCCCTTGCCATCCATAAAGCATCCAACCATCTTGGTTATAGTAAACCGTCTTATCGTCACCATAAGCTTTAAGGTTTTGGAAGCCACGTTGCATTGCACCATTGTTATCAAACAAATACCAGTGTCCATTGATCTTTTGCTGGCCTGTGACCATCGCACCGTTGAATGTATCAAAATAACGTGTAGCATTATTCACCCATTGCCAACCGTATTGCATTCGGCCATTGTTGGCATAGTAGACTGTCTTATTTTGCTCTGGGATCTGTACAAGTCCTGTTTTCATGGCACCATCAGTAGTATCAAAGTTATACCAGTAACCATCTATCTTTTGTTGCCCATATTGCATTTGACCGTTATTGGCATAATAAACAGTCTTATCCTGACCATATGGAGTTAAGCTTTGGAAGCCATACTGCATGGCACCTGTAACTTGATCAAATAAATACCAATGTCCATCTATCTCCTGTTGTCCATATTGCATTTGACCAACAGCATTATAGTAAACTACCTTATTTTGATCAGTTATCGGTTGAATACCTGTTAGATATTGACCCGTTTTTTGATCGATCAAATACCAGTGTCCATCTTTAAAAACTTGTTGAGTAACAGGTTTCTCAGCTGTATCCGATTTTGAGAATAAACCATTAAAATCGATCGAAAGATCTAATGCCCCCATATTTTCGCGCCCTGGCAAATAAGCAGTTGATGAAAATTGCCAAGCACCGTATCCTAAGTTCCGCCATTCATTTTCATAATAACCATTATTGATTGGTACAAAAGGATATTGTGACCACCAAGTCTTCGCTCGTCCAACAGTTGCGATCGCATCTTCATGGTAGGGATAGCCTCCACCTGTATAAACAGCATGATTATTAAATCCTGCTGTCGACAGAGCATTCCAAAAACTATTTAGATTGCCACTCACATCGTTACTATAGGTACTCTTATCTTCCATATCCGCAAAGATCAATGTATCTTGACCTAAGCCTAGATTTTCCATCGTATTTACTACATGTTGGCCTTCAGCATAACCCGTGGTAGCATCATTAAATCTCGCATAATGGTAGACAGACACTGTTAAGCCCGCATTTTTAGCATAATTTATTTGCTTAGTAGCTGCAGGATTCACATAACTTTGACCTTCTGTCAATTTAACAACAACAGCTTTGATCCCCAGTTGATTCAATTTATTGAAGTCATCTTGATTTAACCAAGATTGGTATGATGCTACGTCAATAGCATCTCCACGGGTATACTGACTATCCCCTATGTATATAGCATCCGGTGTTTGCATTTTAGTTGTAACTTTATTGACCTGAAGTCGCTGTTCTTGGGCATTTTCAGCCACATTTTCATTTACTTGCTTTTCATCAGTTTTCAATTGTAATTCTTGGGTAGTATTTGGATCAGCTACTGAATTATCCGCCGAATTTTCAACTTTATCCTGTACTTGATCAGTATCATTGACAGTGTCTGCCTGAGCTGTATCATTTAATCCAACTTGTGCTTGATCACTTGTATCAGAACTATCTTTTTGCACATCTTTTCGTTCAGATACATTCTGTTCTAGTTGTACAGCAGTCTGATCATTTTGCGTATTTGATATGTTACTACTATCCTTATCTGTGGCTACTTGCTGTGTATTTTGTGCTTCTACACTCACTTGATCGGCTTTAACGTTTTGTGTTGCATACATCCCTGTCGAGATCGCCATCATTGTCATACCAGAAGCTAGCCAAAGCTTTCGCTTATTCATTTTGCGATAACTGGCTAATACCCTTTTCTTCCGCCTGTACTCCATTTCTGTCACCCTTTCAGAAAATCAAAATCCTTTAATGAAAATAAACACTTTTAAACACTTCTTTATTATAGCAGTAAGACATGGAATTTTATATATCAAAGTTTGCATTTTTCATAAATTCTACCTATACTATCATTGGTGGTTCGCAAACATCCCACCGTAATAAAAAACTAGGAGAGACATTTTATGACAAAAACACATACTCGAACTATCCAGCTAGCTAAGGCTGGGATGGTCGCAGCTTTATATGTCGCTTTTACATTGATCAACCCATTGAGCTTTGGTGCTGTCCAACTGCGCTTTTCAGAATTGTTCAATAATTTGAGCGTTTTTAACAAGCGTTATATCTGGGCTGTAACTTTAGGCTGTGCGCTCGCTAATCTCCAATCGCCCTTAGGGATCATCGATGTGATCTTTGGTACTTTAGGGACTTTAGTGATGACTACTCTTAGCTACTGGGCAACACGCAAGATCAGTTTGGTGCCACTTAAGTTGACCATCTGTGTCATTATATGCTCACTGATGTCTTGGAGCGTAGCCTTAGAATTACACTATGTAAGTGACTTACCATTTTGGGCAACTTATCTTTCTGTCGGGATCGGCGAATTTATTTCAATGACTCTCGGTGCAATTTTAGTCTATTTCTTAAGCAAAGCGATCGATCTAACAGAATAACGAGGTATTTTAGATGACATTTGAAGAAGTATTACCCGCTTTAAAAGCTGGAAAAAAAGCCGTCCGGACTGTTGGTTGGGGGGCAAGTGAAGAATATATCTTTGTTGTTAAAGATGACACTTTAAACGGCGAAAAGATCAACCATTATCTTATGATCAAAACTAAAGAAGAACCATCACTTTCACAATTTATGCCAACTTCATGTGATGTTTTAGCGACTGATTGGGAATTGGTGGACTAATGACACATTATCCTAAATTAACTGGACAAGTTGTCGTTGGAACTGGCGTGGCTTCTGGGATCGGACTTGCTCAAGCTAAAGCATTTTTAGCGCAAGGTTGCACTTTTTTTGGCACAGATCTGGCTGAAAATATTGCTCTAACTGAGCTCAAACAGACCTATCCCACTAATTTTTTCTTTTATCCTTGTGATATCCGTGAAAAAATTGCTATCACACACTTGGTGGAATTTATTTTCGATCACACCGACCGTGTCGATATCTTACTCAACACGGCTGGGATCTTAGATGCTTATACACCTAGCCTAGAAACGACTGAAGAGCTTTGGGATAACATCTTTGACACGAATCTAAAGAGCATCTTTTTATTGACCAATGCGCTCTTACCGATGATGTTGGCTCAAAAACATGGCGTGATCATCAATATGGCTTCGATCGCTGGCTTGATCGCAGGTGGTGGCGGGGCAGCTTACACCGCCAGCAAACATGCGATCATCGGCTATACCAAGCAATTATCTTTTGACTACGCAGCCAAAGGTATTCGGGCCAACTGCATTGCCCCTGGAGCGATCAAGACCCCGATGAATCAAGCCGATTTTTTAGGCGATGCTACGATGGCAAAAGAAGTCGCCCAAAACACTCCGGCTAAACGTTGGGCTGAGCCTAGTGAAGTGGCTGAACTGAGTCTCTTTTTAGCCAGTCCAGTCGCCGATTATATCCACGGCTCAGTCATGCAGATCGATGGTGGCTGGAGCGTTGGTAAATAACTTTTAAGTCCCTCAGTGTCAGGGATTTTTTTGCAAAAACTATCAAAATATATATCTAGCTAGACCACAATGCAACAAAGGCCCACCACGATACGATCCATCGTGATGGGCCCTTATTATACATACGGCACTGACCGCATTGTTTCATTCATTAAGCATAGATCCAACTGACTAAAAGGCTCTTTTCGCCCACATGCGCTCTGATCGAAGGTTTGAGCCGTGTGATCTCAAGTTTTGTATCTGGAAGATCAGTTTGAAATTTTTGTAACCACTTATTGGCCGTTTCAGCTGATGCTTCATCACACATCAACATGAGATCGGTCACTACTTGTCCACTACCATTGATCTGTTCAAGCACCTTATGATATGCCTTTTTCATTCGGACACTCGTATCCAAGACCGCTAATTTACCATCATCTGTGAATTCCAGTAGCGTCTTTAAGTGTAATAAAGCATTGCCAACGGCCGGAGTCCCATTTGAGACATAACCCGTTTTACGTAAATTACGAATATCATCGATCACAATGGTCTGCGTCTTATCACGCATCACACTTAACTCAGCTAAGATCTGGGTGACATCTTCACCTGCTTTGACTAGTTTGGCCGCCTGACGCACTAATTTTGTCTGAGCTAGCCCTGTCGTATGTGAATCAAACAAGTGCACATTCAATGCCCTAACTTCTGATTTAGCGTATGCCCGTAGATTCTCATCTAAAGCATTGATCCCATTGGCTAAATAAATACAGATCACGTCAGTATAGCCAGCATCAGCTAGTATTTGCATCTGCTGGGCGAGCGTTTTTCGCGAAACTGAAGCAATATTTAGTGTTTCTTTAGAGTCATTCACTAGGTCAAAAAGTTCTCCATCATGGAGATCTTGCCCTTCATAATATACCTTTTGTCCCAAAAGTAACGGTAGAGCTAATATTTTTACATCTAAATTCGCGGCAGCATCAGCATCGATCACAGCTGAGCTATCCGTTAAAATCGCTATTTTCATTTTATTAAGACACCTATTGTAAAAAGTAATTACTATTATTCTATCACAAAAGAGGCCACAAGTTTTTGCAGCCTCTTTGATCTAACTATATTGTTCGAGCTTACTGGTCAAATATTGACGCATATCCGTCAAATGCTTATAACCCGTCAATTTTTCTTTTGCAACTCCATCAACGAATAATAACATTGTTGGAATGCTCATCACATTATTAGCCACAGCCAGATCTTGGGCTTGTTGGACATCGACTTTGACAAATTTGATCTGGTCTCCAAATTCTTGCTCTAAAGTCTCTAATACCGGCTCAAGTAGCTTACAAGGCCCGCACCAGTCGGCATAAAAATCAACTAAGACCAAACCCTTGGCCGTTTTTTGTGCAAATGTCTCTGAGTTCAAATCATCACCTCAAATATCTAATTATAACTCGATCCCGCGAAGAATGACTTGTATATCACGACCTAGTTTAGGATCATATACCCAAGTCACCATTCCTTGTTCAAATCCCTGTGCATTCAAAAAGGCTTGCGCATTCACATCTGATAAGGCTGATGAAGTCATCAACTCTTTGTAGCCTTCACGCTTCAACGCAGCTCTAAGTGCTGTCAAAACTCTAGTGGCATAGTGCTGACGTAACTTTGTCTTTTCGGTCATCACTAGCCCTAACCAAGCACAATTAGCTTTTGGATGATCTAAAACCAGATCTACTAGAACTACTAACTCGTCTTTAGCATAAAAGCCCAGATAAAACTTTTGCTCGGGTAAAGCTTTTGGTGGCAATGTTTCTAATTCAGCTAAAATATCTTCTTTAGTCACTTGATCTGTTTGATAGTGCTGATGGTATTCTAAATGTTTAGCTTGTAAAGCCAAGATCTCATCTACATCAGCTGAGGTCAAGCGTTTGACCGTGTACGGCAATAAAAAATCTAACCGCTGTAATAACATGTAACTTCCTCTTAATTTCTAACTTTATGCACGATCAAAGTCACCACGACTGATGCCAAGACCACGATCCCAAAAGCAGCTGCTGGGATCTCGATATCGATCATTGGGATCGTTAAGAATAATTTGATCGAGATCAGACCGATCAAAAAGTATGCCATCACTTCAAGTTCAGGCACGATATCGATCAGGCGCATGATAACTTCTGCGATCCCCCGCATACATAAGATCCCGATCAAGCCCCCGATCAAGACGATAACTGGATTAGGCGAGATCGCTAACGAAGCTAAGATCGAATCGATCGAAAAGACGATATCCATCAATTCGATCGAGATCACGACCGACCAAAACAACGGCAAGATCGGTTTTTTATTTTTACCTTTTTTCCGCTTAGCACGCTCTGGATACTTCATCCGATAAAAGTGGTTGAGCGATAGATACATCAGATAACCTGCCCCCAGCACTTTGATCTCCCAGAAGTGGATCAGATAAGATCCGACCCCGATCAAGGCAAAGCGGAAGATATAAGCGCCCCAAAGACCATAGAAAAGGGATTTTTCTTGTTGCTTTTTATCGGGTAGCTTTTGGGTCTGGGCCGCTAACACGATCGCATTATCGACGGACAATAGACATTCGATCAAAACTAAGGAGAAAATGATCATCCAGTCTTCACCAGATTCGATCACCGTTTTCCAGTTGTTTACATCAAAAAAAGGGCCATATAATTTAGTTAAGATATCCACTTTTTCTCTTCGCTTTCTCTATTAATTTGTTCTTCCGTCTTTTATCCTAGCACATCGCGAAAAATTTTGTAAAATCAATTAACTTCTATGCTGACTTTTTTTGCCATTTCAGACCAATACCCGTGATCCCACTTAAGATCGAAAAGGCTGGACACAACAAACTAAAGAAAGTAAATGGTAGAAAAGCTAAGACCGAGACACCTAATGTCGAAGCCGCAAATGAACCGGCCACGCCCCATGGGATCAAGTAATTGATAACACTTCCGCCATCTTCTAAGACCCGACTCAAACTCAACGGATCGAGTTTCAAACGTTCAAATGCCCCCTTAAATGCACGGCCTGGCAAGATCACAGAGAGGTATTGTTCCCCAACAAATAAGTTGATCGCGATCCCAGAACAGATCGTCACAGTAACTAATTTGCCTGGTGTATTTAACTTTTTAGCTAATGGATCCATCGCAGCTGCAACGATCCCAAATTTCATCAAAAGTCCACCTAAAGCCAATGTCATGATGATCAATGATACTGTCCCCATCATGTTGGAGATCCCGCCACGAGTCAATAATGCGTTTACGTCGGCATTTTTTGTTTGTGCAACAAACCCTGTCTCCACTAAGCTAGCTAACTGTTTGATCGTAAAATGTGGATCATTGATAAAGATCATCACCGTTGAAACAAAAATGTTGATAAACAAAGTCGGGATCGCTGGGATCTTGCACCATGCACAGACAAACATCAAGATGATCGGTAAACTAGCCCACCAATTGATCGTAAAATGTTGATTTAAAATATTGATCGTTTCATTGACCCGTGTCATATCTGGTGCTTTGCTAGCATGTCCGAGGGCTAAAAAGCCAACTAGAGAGATCAAAAAGGCTGGGATCGTTGTCCACATCATATTTTTAATGTGGGCAAAAAGTTCAGAACCTGCCACTGCTGAAGCCAAGTTGGTCGAATCAGACAAAGGCGACATCTTATCGCCAAAGATCGCACCTGATAAGATCGCACCCGCTACTAAAGCTGGATCTAAGCCCATCGTCATCCCCATTCCTAAGATCGCGATCCCGACCGTTGAGATCGTAGTAAAACCACTCCCAATCGATAACCCGACCAACGAACACACGATAAAGGCCGATGGAACAAAAAATTTAACACTCAAGCTACTAAAGCCAAAGACCATCAAGGCTGGAATGATACCTGCTTTGATCCAAACCGCGATCAAAGTCCCGATCAATAAGAAGATAAAGATCGGAATGATCGCTGTCGTGATCCCTTCTGTGATCCCTTCATGAACATCATCCCAAGTAGCCTTTTTGACCTTTGCCCAAGCAATGAGCAAGGCGATAACAAATAAGACTGGCAATTGTGGCGAAAGACCAAATCCGATGACTCCAGTCCCTAAAATGGCTAACATCAAAACTAAAATAATAATTGCTTCACTAAAATTTATCTTTTTCATCCTAAATTATTCCCCCAAATCTAAAATTATCTACATTGCCTTAATTTCCTCTCGTTATGTAAATAGCGCAAAAGTCCACCACATTTGTGCATAAATTTCCCTCCTAAATTCTCTTGACTGACCACAAAAAAAGTCGCCCCTTAACTAAAAAAGGGACGACTTAAATAAACCGTGGTACCACCCAGCTTAAGCAAGTAATAAAACTCACTTCACTTTCACCGGCGCGATAACGGTCCGGTCTGCCGTTCAGAATCACGTCGTCTATATTTGGTACCTACCACCCTGACTGGCTCGCATCGACCGCCAGCTTTCTGACTCCCAGATGATAGGACTACTTCTACGACTTCTGTTGCTATTCATAATACAAACATATTAGAGCAATGTCAACTAATTTTTATAATAATTTAATCAAGTTGTTGCCATAGGCGCTTCTGACCTCGTCTAAGACCACAAAGGCATTGGGATCGATCTGCGCGATCTTATCCATGACTTTGACTTGTAGCTTGGCTTCACAAACACAATAGATGATCTTTTTTGGTTGCCCACTGACATAGCCATGACCATCCAGTAACGTGATCCCTGTTTGGTTGAGGTTTGATAACGCCTGAGCGATCATTTCGCTTTTGTCTGAAATGATCGTAAAAGCTCGTTTCGCAATAAATGCTTCTAACATCTTGTTTAAAACTACTGCTGAAATGTATAATTCAATGATCGTCAGGAGCATATTTTCAAAACCGATCAAAACAAATGACGGGATCGCTACCATCAGATCAAAACCTAGCATCGCTGAACCAGTCTTGATCCCAAAGTATTTATTCATTATCTTAGCCAAGATCGTACTGCCCGCCGTAGTGCCTTCGCCTTTCATGATAATGCCCATTGCGATCCCCATCAAAACACCACCAATGATAGCTGCAACTAAAGGATCGTGGAGCTTAAAATGGATCTGACTAGTTAGTTTGAGCCAAAAAGAGATACTAGCGATCGCCACGATCGTGTATAACACCGTCTGTTTACTCAACATCTTCCAGCCCACAAATAATAAGATCCCATTTAAGATCAGGTTCGTCAGTGCTGGGGGAAAACCGATCCAGTAATAAAAGATCGTCATCAAGCCCGTCACGCCACCTTCGCCTAACTTGCTCGGGATCAAAAAGGAGTTGATCGCTAACGCATAGACGAGCGCACCAATAAAATTTAAAGCAATATTTTTAATAACAGTTCTATTTATCTTCAATGTGGTCCCATCCTAAATCTAAGCTGATCTCTTCAGTCGTTTGTTTTGTAGCAGTTGGCTGATTCAAATAACCCTTGATCAAGGCATAGATCTCACCACGTGTCTTAGCTGTCAGTTTTTGTTGTTGAAATGATAATTGCGCATTGGAAGCAAATAACTCATTAAGATCATAATTGTCAAAAGAACGCCCACTTAAATAATCTAGTGACACCTGAAAATATTGTGCTAACTGCAAAACTTCCAGATAGGATGGTGTGGTCGTACCTCGCTCCCATTTTCCGATCTGTGAGATCGTTTTGTTGCGTTTGCTGTATGAGACCTCCATTTGGTTCAGTGCTTGTGCTAATTCGCTTAACGATAGCCCTGCCCCTAGTCTTAAGGCCCGTAGTCTTTCTGGAAACATCTGATCACCCACTTTTGTTTAGTTATCTTAATTTTAACATTAATTGAGCTTATCGGGGAAAGAGGAACGGAACTATAGTTATCTTTTTACCAAAAATAACTTATTTTAAGTAATTAGGCTTTTACTATTGCTTATTTAGTTGAAACCACGTACAATTTAAGTGGTCTTAACTTACTAAAAGTACATTATTTTTAAAGGTGGTGGATAAAATGTGGCACACAGTTTGGTCATCGTTGCCGGAACTGATCAGTGCGGGGATCAAATATACGATCCCGCTCGCAGTCATCTCGTTTGCCCTAGGGCTCGTGTTGGCTTTGATCACGGCTTTGATCCGTATTTCACAAACTAAAGGTCCATTTTTGATTATCAAAGCAATTTTTAGATTCTATGTGTGGCTTTTCCGCAGCACTCCTTTGATCGTTCAATTATTTATCGTCTATTTCGGACTTCCATATTTGACGATCAAGGGCGTCTTTCCTGACGGGATCAAGCTCGAACCATTTACAGCAGGCATCATCGTCTTTACGTTAAATACTGGCGCTTATGCCTCTGAAACGATCCGAGCAGCCATCGAATCCATTCCTAAGGGGCAATGGGAGGCAGCCCAAGCGATCGGGATGACACGCTTCCAGACACTCTTTAGGATCATCATTCCACAAGCAGCGCGCGTCTCGTTACCGCCGCTGTCAAATAGTTTTATCGGCTTAGTCAAAGATACTTCACTTGCTTCGACGATCACGATCGTTGAAATGTTTGAAGTCAGTCAACAGATTGCAGCCGAAAATTACCAACCTTTAGTAATGTACTGTACGGTGGCCGCTCTATACGCGATTTTATGTACAATATTATCGTTTGTTCAAAGTTGGCTTGAAAAGGTGACGACTCGTTACCTCAAGCCCCAAGTATAGGGAGGCATAATTTATGTTGAGACTTAAAAATGTAACTAAAACTTTTGGCACACAAACTGCGCTCAAAAATATCACAACTGAATTTAACGATCATGAAACAACGGTCTTAGTGGGCCCCTCTGGTTCGGGTAAATCGACGCTATTACGTTCATTGAACTTACTTGAACGACCTGAGAGCGGGACCTATGATTGTGATGGGATCGAGCTTGATTTTGCCAAAAAGATCACTAAAAAAGAAACCTTAGCAGTCCGCCAAAAAACCGAAATGGTCTTTCAAGACTACAATCTCTTTCCACATTTGACGGTCTTAAAAAACGTCATGGAAGGACCAGTCCACGTCTTAAAAGAAGACAAGCAGACTGCTAAAAAACGCGCTTTAGAACTATTGGATAAAGTCGGACTCAAACAAAAAGCCGATGCCTATCCTAACCAACTCTCAGGTGGTCAAGCTCAACGTGTTGCGATCGCCCGTTCACTTGCGATGCGCCCGCGTTACATTCTCTTAGATGAGCCAACGAGTGCGCTTGATCCTGAGTTAGAGCTCGAAGTTTTAAAAGTACTCTTAGAATTAGCAACCGAAAAACAATCACTGATCATCGTGACCCATAATCTGGAATTTGCGCGCCACGTTTCAGATAAGGTCCTCTTTATCGAAGACGGGCAGATCAATTTCTCAGGATCAAAAGATGACTTTTTCAATTCAAAAGATCCACGGATCAAGGATTTCATCAGTGCGATGACATTAGATAACTTGAATTAACGAAAGGAATTTATCATGAAAAAAACATTTAAAAATATCTTAGCTGTCGCAGGTGTCCTAGGCTTGACTTTTGCCTTGAACGCCGTAAAGCCCCAACATATTTCAGCTGCTGAAAAGCTTCCAGCACAAACGACTAAAGAATTAAAGGAAAAAGGAACTTTGACCATTGGATTGGAAGGAACATTTGCTCCATATTCTTACCGTAAAGACGGTAAATTGACCGGTTTTGAAGTCGAATTGGGTAAGCAACTCGCCAAGGAAATGGGACTCAAAGCTAAATTTGTTCCTACTAAATGGGATGGTTTGATCGCAGGTCTTGACACGGGTAAATACGATGTCGTCTTGAACAACGTAACGATCACTAAAGAACGGAAAGAAAAATACCGCTTCTCAAAACCTTATATCTATTCACACTTTGCTTTGATCACTAAAAAGGGCACTGACTTGACCAAATTAAGCCAGCTAAAAGGACAAAAGATCGCTGCTGGTACTGGTACAGATAACGCATTGGTCGCCAAAAAATATAAAGCAAGTGTCGTTCCTTCATCAGACTTTACGACTTCCCTTGATCTGATCAAACAAGATCGTGCAAAAGGTGCGATCAACTCGATGTCTGCTTGGTATGCCTACAAAAAAGACCACTCAACTAAAGGGCTCAAAGCAACTGACGTCTCTAAAGAAGAAGATCCAGCTAAGATCGGTGCTTTGATGTCTAAAAAAGATAAATCACTTCAAAACAGTGTCAATAAAGCCCTCGATAAGTTGCGTAAAGATGGCACACTGAAAAAACTTTCGGAAAAATATGTCGGTGGCGACATTACGAAATAGTTAATTTAGTAAAAGCCCTTGTCCTCCCGATGGACAAGGGCTTTTTTGTGATTAGAAACGGCTCACTTAAAAATTTGGACCGCTCATATTTTTCAAAAGATAGTTTACAATAATTAGAAAAAATCACTCTACGATACCGCTGTCATAGCGTAAATAAAAAAATCCCCAGCCATCGGAACCAGCGACAAACACGGGGAAATAGAGGATATATATTGTATAAACTAACTACACAACCTGTTAAGTTAATTTATTTATATTTAAATGATACTACGCTCATAATGTAAACGCAATATCAAAAATTACCCTTAAAATATTTTTAACCATTATAGTGTGATATTTTTGTTGAAGATTACCGTTTTTTTGGTAAAACACAAAAAAGCCTATGAAAACTACATGAATTTCATAGAACTTCTTAAAATTATTTATTTTTGCATAATTCAAATTGATTCTGATCGATAATTATAATTAATACGCACCTTTTGGGTGAACTATCATCAAAAAGGTCAATAGAATTATCTTAGCATCTAACAACAAACTTCTATGCTGAATATATGTCAAGTCTAAATCTACCATCTCTGAAAAACCTACATTATTACGTTCTGTCGCCTGCCATAGTCCTGTACATCCAGGGATCACCCATAAGCGTTGTTTGTCATAGTCACTATATTCCCTGACTTCACTTGGTAACGGTGGTCTTGGACCTACTAAACTCATATCCCCGCGTAAAACATTCCACAATTGTGGCAACTCATCTAAACTAGTTTTACGTAAAAAGCGACCAACGGATGTAACTCTAGGATCATTTTTCATTTTAAACATCGGTCCAGTAACTTCATTTTTTTCTTTTAATTTTTCAAGTAATGTATCTGCATTCACGTACATTGATCTAAATTTATAGATCATAAATTTTTTTCCGTCTTTTCCTACTCGTTCTTGTGTGTAAAAAACAGGTCCTCGATCACAAGCAAAAATAAATAATGCGATGATCAAACATGGAATAGCTAATACTAGCAAACCAACTGCACTAAGAATGATATCAAAAACACGTTTAAAAAACATATATGCATACTGATGCTCTACTGCCTTTTTATCAAGAACTATATTTTTTGCTGTCATCTTATTTTCCAATGCTTTTCGATCCCTCCTCGTATTTTAAAAGAAAAGAAACCGCCTTTTCTTCTCAAATTTCCTATATCCTGCCGCAATTACATTAGAACCATTCAAGATGTTTTCTGCATTTTTTTCGAATTCATATGCCATATCATCTCCGTGATCTTTAGCTAATTGCTCTAATGCTTCACGTAGAACAAAATCTCTTCCCTTTAATGTATGTGCATCTGAAGCAACTATTTGAACCAGTCTATGTTCAACTAATTTACGTGAAATATCCGCTACATGTTCTCCAAATCCGCCAATATAACTAGTTGCTGTTAATTGAGCCAATGCACCTTGTTGAATAAATTCATATAGTAAATTTAAATTACTTTGAATTTCTCGATTTCGCTCAGGATGTACAATAATAGGTGTAGTTCCTAATTTTTGCAATTCAAAAATTATACGTCTGGCATACGCTGGAACATTTGCGTGCGGAAACTCTAGTAACATATAGTTCTTTTTCTCGTCAGCCCCCAAGAGATCTTCATACTTGTGTAATAAATCCCCATTGAGATGAACTTCTTGACTTGGAAAAATTTTAAGATCAATTTTACGTAAATCTAATTCTTCTTGAAACTCCCGTGCTAACTTGATCACATCATTTTTATGATTTACATACGTATTATCTAGATGATGTGGGGTTGCCAATATATGAGTCACACCGTCTCTTACTGCTTCTTTTGCCAATGCAAGTGAATGTTCCATATCAGGTGAACCATCATCAATGCTAGGTAAAATATGACAATGTAGATCTACAATTTTTTCAAAGTGCATTTGATTTTCCCCTCCAGTCATTTAAATAAAATGATATTAGTTTTCTTTACCATAATATCCATAATATCCATAGTAACCAGTTGCTCCACCATCTACATCATTTAGTACAGTTCCAATTATCTTAGCATGGACATGACGTATCAAACTAACAGCCTGTTTCACAGCTTCTTTTTCAGCTTTATTTTCACGAACAACTAATATTGTTCCATCGACCTTTGTAGCTAAGATCTGTGCATCTGTCACAGATAATACTGGTGGTGCATCATAGATAATAAGATCAAATGCATCTTGCAATGCTACGATCAGGCTCTCCATCCGTTTTGAGCCAATCAATTCTGAAGGATTGGGTGGTATTGGACCACTAGGAATAATATAAAGATTATCAACAGATGTCTTATAAAAGATATCGTTTGCTGAAATACTATGTTCTGTCAAAAAATTAGTGAGGCCAACTGGATTTTTGATACTGAATGTTGCATTGATCGTTGGTCGCCGTAAATCAGCATCTACTAAGAGTACTTTTTTCCCTTGGCGTGCAAATGATACCGCTAAATTAGCTGCTACAGTAGATTTTCCCTCCGATGCTGTTGCTGATGTCATAACAATCGATTTCGTAGTGACATCTACATTTGAAAATTCAATATTCGTTCTTATAGTATTGAATTGTTCTGTATTTACTGATGAAGGAGCAGAGACCGTTATCATCTTTACCCCTTGATCCATACTATTTGTCTCTAAATGTTTGTGCTTTTTTAACAACTTCATAGCCTCCTAAACCCTATTGTGTGAACTATTTTCAGTCTTACCAGTAATTATATTGACTACTCTAAGTGCCTTATTCTTGTTATCGATATGGTACACAGTCCCTAAGTTAGTAAGACCTAATTCATCTGTCAAATAAGACATATCACTTATCTTGGTATTTGTTAATTCTTTGATCAAACCAATTATAATTCCTATAAATAAGCCTAGGATCGTTCCGACTATTATTATCAATTTTCTATTAGGTGAAACAGGTGTTGTATTTAACCGTGCATCAGATACAATAGTAACGTTATTTACTTGCATCAATTTTTTTATTTTATTAGTGAAAACTTCTCCTACCATATTTGCTATATCCTTGGCTATATATGGATTTTCAGCTTTAGCAGTAACTGTAACAACCTGTGAATTAGTTTCATTGGTAATATTCAATGAACTTTGTAAATCTTCTAAATTTCCCTGATAGTTATCCTTTTCACGCAGTTGTTTTAACACATCACTTAAAATAATTGGCTTCTTCAAAACATCCTTATATGTATTAATAGCTTGCAAGTCGGCTTGTTGAACGTTCAATTGAGTCTGAATATCGCTTGATTTTTGATTGACCAAAATATCTACGCTGGATTCATACTTTGGAGTCATAATTACAGTAGATACTATTGTCGATAGAACTAAACCTATCACTCCACAAATTACGATCCCCAAAATATTTTTTTTCATGATCACATTAAATCTTCTTATATCCAATGTGATAGTTCCGTCATTTTGTAAATTTTTATCCATAGCAATTCTCCTATCCAATAAATTTCAAATATACACTACGTATTACATATACAAAGATCATGCTGAAAAATGCTTGCCACCATAATAGATATGTTGCAGTTATAATAAATATTATAGCTAATACAATATCTAATATTTCTAACCGCCATAAACTAACTGATAGTTCTTTTCCCAAGACTATATCTGCTATAATACTTCTAAAAATTACAGATATGACCATCCCTACAACAACTAATTTCATATCATCAAAGACGTATGCCGCTACTATTCCCCATATACCACCAAAAATAATAGTTAAAATATTTATTTTAAGTAGCACAACTTGTTTACTCAACACTTTAAGAAAAGTATTCCCCATAAGGTTCATCTTGCTGTCAAAAAAACAAATGGGTAATAAAATTGATAAGTAATCAATACTTTGGGAATAATTTGGTAACCACAGTAATAATACAAATTTCAACGGTAAATAAATTATATACATTAGTGGTAATAGAAAAAATAATCCTACTGCTATTTTTTTATAGTACCGTTGTAATTTTTTTCCATCTATTCTCCTTAATGCAGGAAATAAAACTATTCCTACTTGTGAAATAAACGTCAAAGCAAAATTTATCAATGTCAACGAAAAAGAGACTTTACCAAAGGCTAACAATCCCCATTTATTGTCTATAATAAATCTACCTACCCCCAAAATTAATGTGGAACAAACATTAGCAACCATTAGACTGATCCCTACTTTTATACTTAAAAGTGCTTCAGTAGCTCCTAAACGCCAATCTATTTTAACTTTTTTAAAGTATTTTTGTATAAAAAAATACAAATAAGCTAATGAGACTAGCAAAGCAATGTTAAATGCTGGAATAAAATAGAACACATTGTATATCCCAGTTAACAAAAGTACTGTTTGAGCACTTAAAAATATTATCCTATGCAAAATGATAGATTTCGACCATACGTTAGACTCACCTGTCGCTTGAAATATATAACTCAAAAAATTATGACATGTATAAATAATGTAATATACAAGTACACTATATATTACCCAACGTCTGCCGTTAGAATCCGAAAAGTATATCAGAAATTGCCCTACTAGCATCGCCAAAATGATCTGATATATGATCCCAAAAACATATTGGCTTTTTATAGCAGTATAGTCTAATTCATCCTTATCTTTTCCACCATACCTAAGATATACACCATCATTTAGACCCAAAGCTAAACAAGGAATATACAGTGTATAGAACATAAATAGCTGCCAATAACTAAAGTCTGTCGTTGATATAAACTTTGGTAATATTAAGTTAGTGCTACAACTAACAAGTAAAGATATCAGTTGAGCTAATATGACATAAATAAAATTCTTTTTTAGTTTTCCGTCCATAATATTGCTACCATATAATTCTATATTTTTTTAAAGTGATATTATATATAACATAAAATACTATTAATATGGTTATAAATCCCATTGATACCATCGTTGTAAAAAATTTATCATCAATTGGATGCAATAGTATTGCTGATGCCATATAACCATATATAATTAGCAAGAACTTCTTATTGTATGCACCTATACTTTTCAATTTGAAATAAAAAGCGTTAAAAAATGTTGCAAAAATTATTTGTAATACTACTACACCATTCATGCCAAAATCAGCGTACCACTCCCTATATGCACTATAAACGTTACCTAAATCGATCCCATTGTACATTCTAAACTCTTTATGAACTAAATACTTAGGAATATCTGGATCAAACTTTCTCAGGCTGTTATACAGAGAGATAAATGTTTCTTTTCCCCAAAGATCAGTATGATGTATTGGATCTCTAATGAACATATCAAAAAGTTTTACAGGTCCACCTGCATATACAGTGATATAATCTATAAAATTTACATTTTTAGATATCGTTCTCCCAACAACTAACCTGATCCCGTAAAATGATACCAGTACTAGTGCAAAAACTAACATTAATTTAAAAACAAATTTTATAGAGCCACTAGCAGTTGAATTTTTTAAATTCCATAAAATTCCAAAATAAATAGCTATAGTTGCAATTAGTTGCAACAAATTCAAACGATTACTGTCGTACAAACTTAGTATGACATATAACAATATGGGTAGAAAGTTCAATAAATCTATTTTCTTTATATTTTTAGACATATAATTATTAACCATAGTAAATGCATATATGTAAGCACTAGCTAATACTATTTTTGCTAATTGTTGTACATATCCAGGCATAGCATCTTCAAACGAGTAACTAGTTTTGCCACGATATTTCTCCATCATATTAGAAAATGAAGTACTCGGTCCCGCAATATCTTTTACATTTTTTATCCATAAATATAAGGTTACGGCACATAACATCACCAATACTATCGTTATAATAGGGTTTATATCTATCCTTCTAATATTTACCTTTGTTATATTATTTTTATCACTGTATAATGTAACTTTACATAACAATCCAATACCTATAAAAATCATTGCTCCCAATAAATATATAATGAAAGTCTCACCGGACAACGCGATTCCCCATTTTAATCTATTCAAAAATGCACATGATAGTGAAAAAAAATACATTGCACAGAAAAGAAATGGTGGGGCCATGACATCGTAATCAAAAAGTACATACGTAACAAAAACCAGTATCAAAAATATTATTAATAGTAGTTCTAACATCTTAATTCCCTATACTTCCTATATGACTTGGATAATCTATATACTCCAGTATATAATATAAATTTTGTTGCACATCTGCCCCAAAAATATTCTTCTTCTAGCAATCTGTATTTTCTAATAAAACTCCGTGCTTTCACCCCTCCAAAAAGTAAACAGTTCTCTAATTCTTTTACTTTTAAATTTTTATCTGCAATATTTCTCAACAAGTATAGCCCACCACCGTAGGAACTTGCTGTTCTATTTATAACTTCTGGAAGTTTGATCGTAAGTTTTTTTAAATTTTTTATCATTCCCCCATTCCCAGGTATTCCTGTAACATTATTTCCATGTCTAGTATATATAACTAATGGACGTTCAATAAATTTTATTTTTGCATAAATGGCTGCGTACCTACTTACATATGTATCATGTGGTATCATATTTTTCACAGTATCCGGCGATTCTATAGCCATTATATCCCACAATCTAGAATTGTGCCCCATGGTCGTTCCCCAAACATATTGTTCCTTAAAAAATATATTGTAGGGTTTTTCGCTAAATTGAACTTTAATATGATTTGACATTCTATCGTTCAATTTTTCGCCTCTAGAGTCTACTAGTTCTAAATCAGAATAACAAAATACAGGAATATTTTTATTTGCATATTCTATTTTTCGCATTTCACATATTTCGAATTCAAGCTTATCCTTGACCCACATATCATCCTGATCACAATAAAAATAATAGGAATATTTTGTTCCACAATTTTTGACATAGTGCATAACGTTAAAATAATTCGCAAAGGCTCCATGATAGTTATTATTCACCAAAATTTTCTTTATCCTATTATCTTTTTGCTTATATTTTTTTAAAATCTCCAATGTTCCATCATTCGAACTATCGTCACTAATGTACATTTCCCAATTACTATAACTTTGTGAAAGAATACTATCCATTTGTCTTTTTATATAGTCAGCACCATTATATGTTGCCATCATAATAACCACTTTTTCATCTATGCTCATTGATCAACCACCTAATTTTTATTATCTCACTTTTAATAATCCTAATTTTCTAGCAAAACTCGTTGCATATCGTTTGAAATAGTTTTGTTTTTCCATATAAAGAACTGGTAATTCTACATAATTAATACTATTACATTCTATCCACACATCCAGCAATAACTCACTGATATAACCAAATACTCTGGCTTCACTCACTGAGTAATTTGAAATATCCAGTCTTCCTTCTACTTTTCCAAGAACATCAAATAACCATTCCGAATAACTATCAAATATCTCCTTTCTAGTGATCATCATATTTAGTAAGTGTGACCTTCTACGATTTAAAACTTCGTCATACTTCTTTAAGTAACTAGGATAATCTGATTTCAAAATATCTCTTGTTATCTTTAATCCTTCAGTATGATGCGCATGTCTATAGTGTCCATATGCAGTTTCAATATAGTAATTGTGGGCTTTGGGTACCACCATATCATATTCACTTAACAATTCTTCTAAAGTCTCTGAATTTAATACATATTTATACCTAGTCGCGATCGGGGTAAAGATCCCACTACTTTGTTTACCAAAAAGCCTTCTGTAATGCACAAGCCCTTTTATATCAGCCTTACTATTTTTCCAAGCCCAATATTGTGCGGTCAATTCGCAATAATTAGGATTCTTCGAAGCAATATTTTCTCCGGTATTATCTCGAATATATCCCGGAAAATCCTCGTTTTTTTGTCCCACTTGTATCGGTATATACATATCGTCTTGTGGCATTGCCACATTTTTATGACTAACGACAAAAATACTTTTTTTCATTTAAATTCTCCTCGTAACATAGCTTTGTAAAAATCAATGTTTTTTCAAACTCAATGTATAAATTCCTGAATATTTATGATATATCTCTTTATATTTTTCAGACATTATTTCCGTGTTATATTCACGTAAAATATCATCTTTAGCTTGTTGTACAATACTTCTTGTATCCATATGTTGCACTTGATCTATTACTGAGATATAATCATCCAAGTTTTCACACAGAAAACCATTTTTCCCATTTATTACATCACGGTTTCCCACTACTGAACTAACTACACATATTTTTTTCATATACATTGCTTCTAATAATGACATTGGTAATCCTTCATAACGAGAAGTCAACAAAAACACATCACTATCTTCCATCATTTTTATTGCAGTTTTTCTATCTAACCAACCCGTTACATGTATATTTTTTGATGTTAATACATTTTTCATATCTCCATCACCGATCCAAACAAATTCATTATTTGGAAATGATCTAGCAATTTTATTAAATAATTTAGGATTTTTTTGATATGCTATCCTTCCTAAAGTGGCAATTCGTAAATTCCCTTCCACAGATTTAGTTGTACCGGTAACAAGCTTATTCAAATTTCTTATATTGATACCATTATTTACATATTCAGCTTTTGAGTTTATTTTCAAAGATGTTTCATACTCACTTTTACTACATGCAATTGTGACACATCTGCTAAGTGAACATAATTTTTCAATTTCTTTATATATAAAGCGTTTTTTAGGGCTGATATTAGGCATAAAGAAACTATATCCATGAGGAGTATAAAATATTGGTGTTTGCTTTCCTAGAAAAGCCACTCTTCCCAATACTCCAGCTTTAGATGAATGAAGATGTATTATGTCAGGTTCAATATTTTTAACGATCTTCTTTAGCTCCAAAATAGCTTTAGTATCTTTTTTCAAATTTATTTCACGTGTAAAATTTTCTACACGAATTAAATTTATTTTGGAATTAAAATAGTTTTCAAAATCGACTGGTGTTTCATTTCTAAGAGAGTATGCAATGTATACATTGTACTCCTTACTCAATTCATTAGCTAAGTCGGCTATATATGTAAACACCCCACCGCCAAAAGCTTCTACAACAAATAATACTTTTTTCACCTAAAATCCACGACCTTACTATGCTATTCAATTACCTTTCACTCATTTTCATAAATTCAGCTAGTGCATCTTGCCACATTGGAAATTCAAAACCGGTTTCTTTAGCTAAGTGCATCACCGAATATGGAGGGCGGAAAGCTGCTGTTGGATATTCATCAGAAGATACCGGTACGACTTCAACATCCTTATCTTTTAAGATCTCTTTAGCAAATTCATACCATGAGCATTGGCCATCATTACTACATTGATAAATCCCATATTCGATGTTGTTATCAACTAGATACGTCAAAAATTCAGCTAAAGTGCGGGTCCATGTTGGACGACCGATCTGATCTGAGACCACGGTCAAACGATCATGATCTTTAGCTAAGTTCAACATTGTATAAACAAAATTATGTCCCCATTTACCATAGACCCATGCAGTACGAACGATGTAATACTTGTCACAGTATTTTTCGATCGCTTCTTCACCGATCAATTTTGTTCGTCCATATTCATTTCTTGGCCCCTTAGGATCATCTGGCATATATTCGCCTTCTGTCCGTAAACCATCAAAAACATAATCGGTGCTGACATAGACCATCAAAGCATCATATTTTTTGCAAGCCTTGGCCATGATCTCTGAACCAACTGCATTGACCAATTCATTGACCTTCTTGCCTTCGCCTTCAGCCTTATCAACAGCCGTGTAAGCCGCACAATGATAAACGACTTCGGGACGATTTTTAGCAAAATATGCTTCAACTTTTTCTTCATCAGTGATATCTAAAGCTTCGACATCCGCTGCATCATAAGCGATCTTGCGTTCATCTAATAAATGTTGTAACTCTTGTCCCAATTGACCGTTACCACCTGTGATCAATATTTTCATCTTTTTATCTCCTAAATTTTAGCTTTCTACTTCTAGTAAAAAAAGTTGATGTAAAAACACCAACCTTCTATTTATCACTATTGATCCAAGGCTGCACGTTCTTTTAGTGGGCGCCACCAGTCTTCGTTGTTTAAATACCAATCAACAGTTTCAACGATACCTGTATCAAAAGTATATTTTGGCTTCCAACCAAGTTTGGTTTCGATCTTTGTTGGGTCGATCGCATAACGACGATCGTGACCCAAACGATCAGCAACATATTCAATTGCATCTTCACCTAAACCAAGTTGTTCAACGATCAAGTGTACGATCTCATTATTTGTCCGTTCATTATGTCCACCGACATTATAAACTTCACCCTTGCGACCCTTATGTAAAACAAGGTCGATTGCTTGGCAGTGATCGTAGACATGAAGCCAATCGCGGATATTTTTACCATCCCCGTAGATCGGTAATTTCTTACCGTCCACCCCATTTGATGTCATCAATGGGATCAATTTTTCTGGGAATTGATATGGTCCGTAGTTATTTGAACAACGTGTGATATTCACATTCAAATCATAAGTTTCATAGTAAGCACGAACTAACAGATCAGCAGAAGCCTTACTTGCTGAATATGGTGAGTTAGGTGCTAGTGGTGTCGTTTCACTAAAGTAGCCTTCTTTGCCCAAAGTACCATAAACTTCATCAGTTGAAACTTGCAGATACTTTTCTAAGCCCATTGTCTTAGCCACATGTAATAAAGCTAACGTACCTTGCACATTTGTTTCTACGAAAACTTCTGGATGCAAGATCGAACGATCAACATGACTTTCAGCGGCAAAGTTCACGATCGTATCGATATCGTGTTCTTTAACTAAATGTTTTACCAATTCCCGATTTATAATATTGCCGTGAACAAAGATATGATTAGGGTTATCCTCTAGATCATCTAAATTATGAATATTACCAGCATAGGTCAATAGATCTAAGTTAACGATCTTATATTCAGGATATTTTTCAAGCATGTAGCGGACAAAGTTACTACCGATAAAGCCGGCACCGCCTGTTACAAGTAAGTTTTTCATCAAGTTAGTCCTTTCTGTAAGTAAAGTTTAGATCAGCATCCTTTAGACGTGGATGATTTTTATCTTTATCCGATAAGATCAGATGTTCGATCGGCATTGGCCAGTCGATCCCTAGATCTGGATCATCAAATGCGATCCCACCATCAGCTTCGGGATTGTAGTAGCCATCAACTTTGTAAGCTACATTCACATTTGGGGTCAAAGTCACAAAACCATGAGCAAAACCCTTTGGTACTAATAATTGGCGGTGGTTGTACTCACTTAAGATAAACCCTTGCCACTGACCATATGTTGGTGAGCCTTTACGAACATCTACGATCACATCATAGATAACACCTGTAACGGCACGCAGTAATTTTGTTTGAGCATAAGGCGCACGTTGATAATGCAATCCTCTTAAGACACCTGGTTCAACCGAAAGTGACTGGTTGTCTTGGGTGAAATCAAAATCGACCCCTGCTTCGACAAATTTTTGCTTTGTATATGTTTCCGTGAAAAAACCACGATGATCACCAAAAACATCGGTCTCAATGATCTTAGCATCTTGTAACTTTGTATCAATAACTTTAACCATGTTTAACTACTCCTACCTACTCTTCATTGGCTAAACGCAATAAATATTGCCCGTAGTCATTTTTCTTCATCGATCGTGCTAATTCTAATAAACGTTCTCTAGTTATCCAGCCTTGGCGATATGCAATTTCTTCCAAACTAGCAACTTTTAAGTTCTGACGCTTTTGGATCGTTGCGATAAAGCTTGAAGCTTCTAACATCGAATCATGCGTTCCAGTATCTAACCAGGCGTATCCTCGTCCCATGAGCTTAACATCCAAGCGACCACGTCTTAAGTACTCTTTATTGACATCCGTGATCTCTAACTCACCACGTTCTGAAGGCTTTAAGTTCTCGGCGATCGAAACAACATCATTATCATAAAAATAAAGACCAGTGATGGCATAATTACTTTTAGATTTTGTCGGTTTTTCTTCGATCGACAAAGCGTGGTGTGCCTTATCGAATTCTACTACCCCAAAACGCTCGGGATCAGTCACGTGGTAGCCAAAGACTGTTGCCCCTTGTTCTTTTTTGGCAGCATCCCTGAGCAATTGGCTCAATCCACTACCGTAGTAGATATTATCACCTAAGATCAAACAGACTGAGTCATCACCAATAAAGTCTTTACCTAAAATAAAAGCTTCGGCCAACCCATTTGGCTGTTCTTGTACCTTATAAGAAAGCCTTATCCCAAAATCAGAACCATTCCCTAAAAGTTTTTCAAATAACGGAGTAAATTCTGGGGTTGAGATCACCAAGATATCCTTGATCCCTGCTAACATCAAAGTTGAAAGTGGATAATAGATCATCGGCTTATCGTATACTGGGATCAGTTGTTTAGAAATACCTCTTGTGATCGGATACAACCGTGTACCACTGCCACCAGCTAAAACTATGCCTTTCATATAAGACTTCCCTTTCCAAAAATTATAGCTAATCGCTTAATTATCCATGCTGTTTTTGCACTCTGAAATTATAAATTCCATTATATTTATATTATAGAAAAAGATAGCAATATTAGTAATATAATGCCTTGAATTTAAGCAGAATGCTCTTCTTATATTTATACACCGTTTTCCGACTAACTGCCAGTAATTTGGCTGTCTCAGATATGGATAAATTAGTATACAATATTAAATATAAAAATTTATACTCTTTTTCAGTGCAAGAACTTACTAACATATCTAATAATTCATGTGCTACAACATCATCAAATTCCAGTTCCTCTTTTGCCCATAACTTGGCTTCACTATCTGGTAAACTGCATTGTCTTTGTTTGAGACGTGTATTTTTTCGCAATATATCTAACAAACGCCACTTGATCTTTTGATACAGATATGGCATGATCTCTGCTTCTTTGACAATTGCATGACTCTCACAGTACATACAAAAAGCTTGGGCAAAAACCAATTGTCCTTCTACCACAAGATCTTCATAATCTGGATCTCGTTTTGATACATGCAGATACTTCAATACACCATAAATAACTTTTTCATGCTCTCCTTGCAATAAATATGCAAATCCTTTTTCATACATAAACTAGACTTCCTTTACTGATAAAGTTCGTCTAGGGCCCTAAACTGTTTTCAGCATACGACCTATATGAATCGAGCAAAACCTGCATCTCACCGTAAAAAAACTGCAAGTAATTTTTTAGTTCTTTATAACCCCTGTTATGATAAGGTTTAAGCTATCCATCAGCTACTATAACACAAACATAATTTTTTATAGCCTTAAAAATAAGTCTAATAAACTTTATAATTGTGAAATAATGCGGTGGTAGTTAAGAAAAACTTAAAATTAATAAGAGGTGAAATTTTATGGAAACAATATCCTTTGACCATGCTGGTTTAGTCAAACTCTATCAGCAAGGGTATTTTGATGCCGACGCGTACTTGGACAAACAGACCCTTCTTTTAGTCTGGGATTGTCATGATCTAGGGCTAAAGAACTGTCGCTCACTTATCTTAGATACTAAACGCGGGATCGTTATCAGTGACAAAGAGACAACACGTTTAGTCAATCAATTCATCAAACAACAGCCAGTCGGACTTTTATTGGCACGAGCACTGGTTGGATCATTTGCTAAAAAAACACCGTGCCTCCCCTATGTCTGGGGGAAGATCTTACTTGTTCCCCTAAGTGGCTATACCCGACATGCGACTAGTTGGGTCAGGCTCGATCACGTTTATTACGATTATTTCAGCGATCCAGACCATATCACTTTCATCTTTGATAATGATGATAAGACGCGCTATGTCTTACCCATCAATAAAAAAACATATCTCAGTAACTTAAAGACAACAACGACTATCTACTATAAACTTCACCAGCTCATCCATGAGATAAACGCTGATTTTTCGTTGGACTTTCAAAACGACCATTCACTTTGCAATTTAGAAAATCAGATCGATACTTTATCACTTACTTCATTTTTAGATGATTATCTAACAATGATCATCAATTTGATCTATCGTGAAAGTGGGGTCACATCTGTAAGTGAAGTCAAACTCATCAAAGAAAGACTCAAGCAAAGGTACGATCGTTTATAAAAAGCGCTTTATCTTACTAGACTTGGAATCTATTTCTTATTGATTCACAAGCCATTAAAGTTATAATATAATGGAAATGATTAATAATATAGAGCTTGATCCAAGGAGTAAATATTTATGACAAAACCGATCAAAATCGTTACGGATTCATCTGTCCAATTGACACCTGAAGAGATAAAAGAAAATAACATTACGATCATTCCTCTTTCAGTCGAGGTAAATGGTAAAAACTACATTGATGGTGAAGACATCAGTCGCGAAGAACTAGTTGAAGAATTGCGCAAGGGCAATATCCCTAAGACCAGTCAACCAGCAATGGGGCGTTTTATCGATACCTTCAATGAATTAGGCAAAGATGGTAGCCAAGTCTTGGCGATCTTGATCTCCGATGTTTTGAGCGGAACTTTTGAAACAGCGCTCAGTGCAGCTGATATGTCAGATTCTGACGTTACTGTGATCAACAGCAAGTCAACAGACCGTGGTCTAGCGTTCCAAGTCCTAGCAGCTGCTAAAGATGCAAGAGAAGGCAGATCGATCGCAGATATCAAAGAACACTGTGCTGATATCTACTCACGAACAACGATCGACGTGTTGGTCGATAATCTCGACTGCCTTGTTGCTGGTGGACGTGTGAGCCGTTTTGCTGGTGCTTTGACAAAATTGATCAACTTAAAGATCATCGTCCGCTTAAATGAACACAGCCTGGACGTCTTCACAAAGGGCCGAAGCCGCAAAACTTTTATCAAGCATTGCAAAGAACTAGCAGAACAACACAAAGATAATCCAATAGAGGCACTTTCTCTTTCAAATGTCGGTACCGATCCTGCTTTCTTGGAAAAAATAAAAGAAACTATCCTACCTGAAAACAGTAAAGCGACCTACATCGCACGCTTAACCAGTCCGATCATCATGACCCATACCGGTTTAAACGCTGTAGGTGTGATCACACTGGCAGAAAAACCTGAGAAAACTGACGATTAATGCTGTATAAATAAAAATAACCATCTGATACATGTTGTATCGGATGGTTATTTTTTGTATCAATATACATTTTATGCCTTTTTATACATTGATCCTTCTAATTGATAACCCTTTTCATTTACGCTCTTTTTCACCCGAACATACAAATCCTATCAAATCAAGCTTTCGTCCCCTCTAATTGAGAATCATTATTATTTAGAACGATTCTAATTTACTTTGGTTATTTTTGGTGTTACGGTTTAAGTAAAGTAGAACTGAAATTATTTTTTACGAGGGGATGTTAATTATGAAACATTCAACAAAATTAGGCTTGATCATTGCGATCGCATTATTCTCAGCGATCTTAGAATTTGGCTTTGGGCTTGCCTTGATCGCTCAGATCATTATTACGATAACTGGGACTTTGATCGCCTTATCCATGTTAAAAGAAATGATCAAAACATTACGCTCAGGTAGCTATGGCGTTGATCTCCTAGCGATCACTGCTGTGGCGGCTACGCTTGCTGTTGGACAATACTGGGCAGCGATGATCGTCTTGATCATGTTAGTCGGTGGTGATTCGCTTGAAGACTATGCTTCTAAAAAAGCTCACACTGAATTAAAAGCCTTACTCGACAATTCACCACAGACCGCTCACAAAGTCGTGACTGACAAACTTGTCGATATCAAAGTCGATGAAGCTAACATCGGCGATCGATTGGTCGTCAAACCAGGTGAGACCGTCCCTGTCGATGGGCATGTCATCAAAGGCAGTAGCATGTTTGATGAATCGAGCTTGACCGGTGAATCTAGACCGATCACTAAAAATATCGGTGATACTGTCTATTCTGGTTCGATCAATGGTGATTCTGCGGTAACAATGACAGTTGATAAACTCGCTAAAGATAGTCAATATCAGCGCTTGATCCAATTGGTCAAACAAGCCGACAGTACACCAGCTCATTTTGTCCGAATGGCCGACCGTTATGCCGTTCCATTTACTGGGATCGCCTTTGTGATCGCTGGGATCGCTTGGTTTGTTTCCAAAGATCCCGTGAGATTTGCCGAAGTTTTGGTCGTAGCTTCACCCTGCCCATTGATCTTAGCTGCTCCGGTGGCTTTGGTATCTGGGATGAGCCGTTCGTCACGTAATGGGATCGTGGTCAAAACTGGGAGCGTCTTAGAAAAGATGGCAACAGCCAAAACAGCCGCCTTTGATAAGACCGGAACGATCACCAGTGGCCGGCTCTTTGTCGATCAGATAAAACCCGTAGCAAACACGACCAAAGAAGAGCTTTTGGGCTATGCAGCTAGTGCTGAACAATCTTCAGGTCATATCTTAGCCCGGTCATTGCTCAATTATGCTGTTAAACATGATGTTAAATTATTAGAAGTTCAGCAACTATCTGAAGTCACAGGTAATGGGGTCACAGCACAGATCAATGGTCAGACTATTAAAGTCGGAAAGGCTTCGTTTGTTGCTCCAACAGCCAAGATCACCGAAACGACCCAAACTTGTGTCTATATTAGTTTGAACGACCAATATATCGGTGCGATCACTTTTATAGATAAATTACGTCCCGAAGCCGCACAAACGATGCAAACTTTACGCGACCATGGTGTCCAACATTTGATGATGTTGACAGGTGACCAACAAGCCATTGCCCAAACGATCGCTAAAGAAGTAGGGATCGATGATGTTAGAGCAAAATTACTACCTGAAGAAAAGATCCAGGCTTTAAAAGCAGTACCTGAAAGTGAACATCCTGTTATCATGGTCGGCGATGGAGTCAACGATGCTCCTTCATTGACCGTAGCTGATGTTGGGATCGCCATGGGAGCCCATGGAGCCACAGCAGCCAGTGAATCAGCTGATGTCGTGATCTTAAAAGATGACCTATTAAAAGTCGCTAAAGCCGTTGAGATCGCTCAAGATACTTTACGCATTGCACGCCAAGCAGTTTTGATCGGTATCTTTATCTGTGTCTTTTTAATGTTAGTTGCTAGCACCGGATGGATCCCGGCGATCGTGGGCGCAATGTTTCAAGAGGTCATCGATACCGTTTCGATCCTTTGGGGCTTGCGGGCTCGCTATTCTCGTGAAAAATAGTTAAGCAAGTTGTAACTTTTCTACAACTTGTTTTTTAATATAGATATAGCTAAGATAGATAATAAATAAAAAGAAAGGACTGCCTTTTTGGCAAAAATTTACTATGCAAGCTATTTTGATCCTTGCCCATAAAAACTTTCCACAAGTTAAAAAATTAGCGTTAAAACTTAATCGCTCTTTTGCAGTATACATTCATTTTGATAAAAAAATGAATGTTCCGGCAAAAGAACTATCCAGTCTTTCAAAACATAATATTCAGTATATATCCGAAGTAGCTGTTAATTGGGGAAGTTGGAGCATTGGTGAAGCAACTGTCCGCTTAATGAAACTCGCTTTGGCTGACCCAACTATCTCACATCTTCATGTGATATCTGGACAAGACTGGATCACGCAAAATGTTGATGAGCTATATCAACGATTTGAAGATGATACAAAGATTTATATGACTTATGAAAAAGCTTCTGAGGTAAAAAAATCAGGTGAACCCATCATCTGGTGGCAAAAATACTACTTCAACTATGATCAGATCAATCGTCGGACTTTTTTTGGCAAATTTTACCACCGTGCTTTACTCTTAGGACAGACTTTATTTAGAGTTGATAAATTCAAAAAGTTGAATATTGACCTTGAGATATATGCTGGTGCAAATTGGGTCGATCTTCCTCGAGACGCAGCTAGTTATTGTATCAACTACCTCGAATCACATCCTAACTTACAAAAAATGTTACAAACGGGATGCTTCTCAGATGAGTTTTGGATGCAGACGATCTTATGTAATTCCTCAGAATATAAAGACCGGATCATCAATGATCATCATCGCTATATCAAATGGGAAAAACAATATAACAGTTATCCAGCTATCCTAGATGAACACGACTTGGATGCTATCTTGAAAAACGATTATTTCTTTGCTCGAAAATTTGAAGGGAAATACTCATATAACTTGATCGAAATACTCGATAAAGCTAATAATAACTAGCTTTTTTCCGAAATATGACTAGTAATTTTTAAAGAAATTTTTTTCAATTTGTGCTATATTAGTATAGGTAGTATTATCTTTACTTTAATACTAATGATGAGTTATAGATTAGGAGAAACCTTTTGGAAAATACAGTTAAAATAGTCGTTGCGACCCACAAAAAGTATGCAATGCCTAATGATGAAATGTATCTCCCATTACATGTTGGTGCTACATTACATCCCGATATTGACTTGGGTTACCAAAAAGATAATGTAGGAGAAAATATCTCTCAAAAAAATGATAGTTATAGTGAATTGACCGGCTTATATTGGGCTTGGAAAAATCTAGATGCTGATTATATCGGATTAGCCCACTACCGTCGTCACTTTGGTGCTAAACACCATCATGGTAAAGATCGCCTTAATTGGGTCATCAAGAGTAATGAGCTTCTACCTATGTTAGAACAATATAGTGTTTTACTTCCTAAAAAAAGACATTACTACATTGAGACCTTGTATTCACACTATGAGCATACTCACTATTCAAACCAATTAGATGCCACGCGTGAAATAATCCGTGAAAAATACCCTGATTACTTAGCTACATATGATGAAGTTTTAGGTAAGACCTCTGGTTATATGTTTAACATGGCTATCATGAAAAAAAACTTGATGGATCAGTACTGTACTTGGCTATTTGATATCCTATTCGAGCTTGAAAATAAAATGGGCTCGACTGAGTTATCTGCCTTCCAGCAAAGATTTTATGGTCGAGTTAGTGAAATAATCTTTAATGTTTGGTTACAACAACAAATCAAATGGGGGAATATTTCTCCTACACAAATCAAAGAGTTACCTCTTGTCTATGTTGAAGGGATCAATTGGTGGAAAAAAGGAACAGCTTTCTTAAAGGCTAAATTCCTTCATAAGCGATACGAAAATAGTTTTTAATGTTGGAGTGAGGTTATTGAAGCAATCATCAAAAATAATAATCGATCAAGATGAGCTTGCAAAAAAAAGGATCTATCATAAGATCAAACGTATTTTTGATTTTACAGCTAGTATTTGTGGTCTGATCATTTTGAGCCCACTTTTCCTAGTTGTGGCACTCTTGATAAAATTCGAAGACCATGGTCCTGTTTTTTATAAGCAAAAACGTGTTGGTAAAGATCAGCGTGAATTTGATATGTTTAAATTCCGCTCGATGCATGTTGATGCTGATAAGCACCTTACCGAACTAAAGGAGCAAAATGAAGTTGACGGTCCAATGTTTAAAATGAAAAACGATCCTCGTATTACAAAGATCGGTCGTTTTATCCGTAAAACGAGTATTGATGAATTGCCCCAACTATTCAATGTTGTCCGTGGAGATATGAGTTTAGTTGGCCCACGTCCGCCATTACCTAGTGAGGTTGCTGAATATACCACTTATGATATGCAACGACTTCTTGTAGTCCCTGGATGTTCAGGTCTTTGGCAAGCTACAGTTAGAAATTCAGTTGGATTTCACGAAATGGTTCAACTAGATTTAGAATATATTCAAAAAAGCAGTATTTGGTTTGATATCAAGATCCTCTTTATGACTGTCAAAATCTTACTCAAGCCTAATAGTGCCTACTGATCTGCAAAGGCGCATGTTTTACATGCGCCTTTTAAAAAAATATAAGGATGTGATGTCTATGCCGTTAATTTCATTTATAATCCCAGCTTATAATTCAGAAAAGACTTTAAAACGAGCAGTAGAGAGTGTTACCAATTCAATCGTTGATCAAACATATGAACTATTGATCATTGACGATGGTTCAAAAGACAATACTTTGGCTTTAGCCAAGCAACTTGCTTCACAAAATCAACAAATACGTATCCTAACTGCTGGAAAAGGTGTCGGGCACGCACGTAATATCGGTATTAAGCATGCCCGCGGACAACTGGTCGCATTCCTAGATTCTGACGATCACTATCTCAAAAACGGTCTTCAAAAAGCTTTAAGCCAAGCAAAAAAAATGCCCGCTGACCTACAAATTTTTAGTTTTGAACATGGAAATTATACCGTCGACCTTAATTTACCATCGACCAATAGTTTAGATATTCGGTGTCGGATGCTTGAAAAACCTACTAACTATATGACAGTTTGGGGAAAATTCTTTAAGCGTTCCTTGTTGCTCGATAACGATATCTACTTCAATGAGGAGCTTACTATGTCAGAAGACAGTGAATTTCTGATCCGTTATACTGCTGCTTGTGAGTCGATCACAACCTCTGCAGTGGTTTTATATCACTACACGATCGATACACCATCTGCAACTAGAAGTTTCGATACCAAAAAAATACAAGCTTATCTAAAATCACTAAGTACTGCTGAAGAGTTCGTTGTTTCACAACCTCAAGCAATTAGCCAAAGTTTCTTAAGCTATACTTTGATCCAAGTTAATATTATCGCAGTACGTTTGATATATACTCTGAGTAATCCCGCTCCTAACAAACAAAAAAGGGCAGAACTAGATAAGGTCATTGCTACTCCAGTTGTTAAAAGAGCACTTGACCAAATTACGCTAAAACAATGTTTGACGCCTCACCTACTTCCGGGGTTGTTTTTAAAACTACATCTAGCATCTTTAGCGATCTTACTATTTAAACTCAGAAGTAAACAAAACAAGCAAAAGGAAAATAACTCATGAACTTAAAATTTTTATGCATGGAGCTTTCTGGCACTGGTGGTACTGAAACTGTTCTAGTTAAAGTATTAAATCAACTTTGTAAACATCACAAGATCGAACTGATCTTGACAAATGCTCCACCTCAACAAAATTTTTTAACTAAATTTGATCCTAGAATAGATATTAGTATTTGTGCTGGTAAAATAAACAAGCCACTCACAATTACTAGAAAATTTTTACTAGCTTCAGCGGATACTTGCTTTATCTCCCTTAGTCCTAAAATGATCAAATTAGGTGCTAAAATAAGAAATATATTTCATCTTAAATATAAAATAATATCTTGGATCCATTTCTCACTTGAGGATCAAGATATGTTTAACGCTAGCGCTACTGTTCCACTAGCCGATGGACATTTAGCTATTAGTTCTACAATTAAAGAACAGTTATTGAGTTATGGAATCCCTAACGAAAAGATAAGTCTAATTTTCAACCCTATTGATCCCATAACAACATCTATTCCTGTATCAGACTCGCACCCACCAAAATTCTTTTATGCTGGTCGAATTATTTTTGAAGGACAAAAAAATTTAAAGGAAATGATCTATGCCCTCTCCAAGACTAATAACGCAACTTTAGATATATTTGGCACTGGAGCTGATACTAAACGTTGCCAAGAATATGCGCAAGAATTAAATGTCTCTCAGCGGATAATTTGGCATGGATATACACCTGACCTTTGGCATGAGATAAAAGAAAAACCAACAGCCCTACTCATGACATCAACTTACGAAGGGCTACCAATGATAATGTTGGAAGCTATTGCTCATGGTATACCAGTAATATGTAGTAACTTTAATGGATACCAAGATGTATTAAAATCTGGTGTCAATGGCTTTAGCTATCCTCTACATGATATTTCTAAATTAATTGAACAAATGAAACGTTTAGAACATACTCCATTAACTGAACAATCCATTAAACAGAGTATTCAAGCATTTTATCCACAAAAATATTTTAAAAAATTTGAAACTACTCTAAATAAATTTATAGATTGAAAAAAGGCGTTGCACTCGCATCATGGATGTGAAGTGAAACGCCTTTTTTAATTTAGTTTATCTGTTACATTTAAATTTGCCATTAAGGCTAAGAAAACAAAATTATATGAAATATCCCAAAGGTGTTGATCGATCCCTGAAGTTAAAACTACCAGAATCAAACAAATTATCCAATAATTCAACTTCAATCTCTTAAACTTTGCAAATAATAGACAAATCAATAATAGCATAAGTGCAAAAACGATAACCCCATGCATCATCAATGTTCTTACAAAAGATGAATCTATGTAGAAATAGTCATACACTTTAAAACCTCCACCAAAGCCATTCTGGTAGATAAATTGTCCTAAAAGAGGAACATTATAATTTTCAAAAGCTAATTTTTCAAAAAATAATCGTCCTGATAAAAAACTATTGATTTTTTCTAATAAACCTATTCTAGGTGTATAAAGATAGCCTAATAAGATGATACAAAACGCATAAGCAGTGCTCAACAGTGATAATACATAAACATTTAAATGCTTAAGTGCAGTATCAAACCATCCGTAACATACAATGCTAATGATCAACACACACATCAACATTAGATCGATCCGCGTATCTGTAACGATATAAGCCAAAAGAGTCAATGCGATATATGATACATACTCTGCTATTGAAAATTTAAATCGCTTCAAAACAGCATAGGCGACCATCATGAAGAAGACCCTTGACGCTAGATCTGTTGGATAAACAGCACCTAAAGCATATCTCACAGCAGGGGAATCACCTCTAGTGATAATGACATTTTTTACACTTCCCATCGCTGAGAAAAAGAATGCTAGTGCGATAACAAATAAATTGACACATAAAAACACCTTTAATATATGATCAATATTGATATTTTTAGCACCCACGATGAAAAACATCAGATAAAATAATTGGAATTCATTTGCATTAGTACCTACTGCGAATAAAATGATCTCCAATAGGATAAAAATTATATATTCCTTCCAATCATAATCGTCTAAAAACGTCACCTTAAATAGAACAAGCAATGCCGGTAAAGCGGAAAGATAAAATAATCCCCGCTCTGTTATCAAAAAATTGACCAACATTGTTCCCTTTAAAGACATTGCTAAAATATAAATGGCTAGGGCCGTCAAATATGCCCAATTACTTAACCCAGGAAATTTTGTTATCAACTTTTGCTGGATCTTTTCGCGATAATTAACTATATTTTCCATCCTTATTCCTTTACTTTTTCTAACTTTGTCATTGCGTTTTTTATAAATTCACCAGTTCGGATCTTTTGTGCCACTGCTAAAGCATTTTTCTTCATTACTGAATATTCTTCACGTGACATACTTTCAAGTCTTTCATCAATTTCAGTCAAGCTGTCAACTGCAAAACCAACATTATTATCGATCACAAAATCTGCTAAAGCTGATTTTTTCCATACGATGATCGGCAAACCACTACTCAAGTAAAGTGAAGCCTTATGCGGATTATTATATTTAGTATACTCACCAAAGATCCCATCACATTTGGCTACGCTATTTCCATCCCAAACTAAACCAAAATTCTGCTTTAAATGGTCAGGTAATTCCTCTGGTGAATAAACACCCTGGTAATTTATATTTTCCGCATATTTCTCAGCTGGTGAAGGTCCGAAAAGTTCTAACTTGAAAGCTAGCTTTTCAAATTCCTTACTAGTTAAAAATTTTGATTTAGCTAAATTTCCCGCAAAAACTAATGAACGATCATAGTTATATTCTTCGCGTAATTCAGTCGGATTATGATAATCAAATATCCCTAGATCAACACATGGTGTAGTTACACCTTGTTCATTTAACCAGGTATGCATTTTTCGATTATGGTCAATAATTCCATCAACACTGTTGAACACTGTGATCTCATTTTTGGAAAAATTCTGATCATTCTTAAAAAGTCGTAATGTCTCAACATCATGGATCACTAAATATAATTTGGCGTCAGTATAACTTCTGATTGCTTTAATAATATTATTTGTCAAATATGTTGAGTAGATCGGGTACTGTAAAACTACCACCTCGGCTGTTAATTTTTTAAACACACGCGGTATCTTAAATTTAACATCGTATAATTTGCGTAATTTTGCTCCAAGGCTCCGATCTTCAGGATCCAATTTAAGGCTAAGTGGTAACGGTAAAAAACCTTCATCTTTCAAAAAGTATAGCACATCTTCTTTAGCCTTTGGACCGGCATTATTTTTATTTGGGTCTTCGATCGTTAAAACAAATTTATTCATCTTTTTTCCCTTCATCTAACATTTTGATCAATGAGCTTATTGCTTTTTGCATAAATGCACCTTGCCTCATCATTTTAGCAACTTGAACTGTATTTTTATATAATTTTTCATATTGCTTTGGGGTCAATTTATCTAAAACATCATCTAGTTCGTTCAAACTCGAAATAGTCAAGCCACAACCATAGTGCTCAATAACTTTAGCAATCGCTGCTTCTTTCCATACAATGACTGGTATACCTGAGCTTAAATATAACGACGTCTTATGTGGGGCATTATACCGTAGATATTTTCCAAAGTTTCCTGAACAAGTCGTTAATTCATCGCCATCCCAGATCAAGCCAAAATTAGCCTTTAACTTGCTAGGTAATTCTTCTGGACTAAATACCCCACCATATTCTATAGTATCTAAAAACTTTACTGGTGTCGTTTTGCGCCCAAAAACTAGTAACTTATGTTTCAAGTCATATTTATTCAAAAATGTTGACTTGTCTAAATTACCAGCAAAACAGATACTTCCAGTATACGGTAACATCAAATTTATTGGATTAGGATTATCGTAATCCCAAACATTTAAATTTGTGATCGAAACATTGATCCCATGCTCATGCAACCAATCCGTCATCACACTATTCAAAGAGACTAAACCATCAGCCATTCCCAATAATTTCAATTCTGTCTCATTTTCACGGCTATGACCATCTCCAGCGTTAGCACGCAATGCTTCGATATCATGAACGATCAAGATCAGCTTTGCACCCGAAAGATATTTAATGCAGCCTAACATCATCTTCTGTAAAAATGTTTTCCCTGAAGGAAACTGAACGATAATATTTCCACTTCTGATCGTTAAAAAGATAAAAGGAAGTACACAAAAAACATATACGACTTTTGCGATCTTTCCAACTGGAGTATCTATAACCTGATAATTTTCTTGTCTAAAAAAATTATTAGTATCTTCTTTGGCTTTGATACCGCCCGTAGCACGAGCACTATCATGCCATAACAATACATAATTTTTCATTTTTAAAGCCCCTTTACTTCTAGCTTCAATACTTCGTAATTATACTATACTTGCCACCTAAAATGTAGCATCTGTGATCTTGTAAAAAAACATGGCAAGCATTTGGTGATCTACCGCAGCTTACCATGTTTTTAATTACCTTTTGCTTTACTCTTTATCATAGTTGTAATTTGATTAAGCGATGTAGGTCGTAATACGATGATCATAACAGTATAGATCAAGATCCCAAGGATAACTTCAAACGCAAGTGTCAAAATACTTGTCTTTAGGTAGTTATCCAACATAAATACAGGAACAAACATTACAACACCTGCAATTAAATACTTAGGGATATTGACAAACATCTGTTTTAAGTCAACGAGATCACGAATATACCAAATTTGATAGGCAGTAACTATAAATTCAGAAATAACCGTTGCATACATAGCACCTTCTAATCCCCAAAAATAGATAAATGGTAAATTAGCGATCATATTTACAACTGCACCTAAAACAACTGATGTTGTAAAAGCTTTAACTTTATTTGTCGGTAATAAGTACTGTGCCCCCACTGTATTGCTCCAAGCGATAAATAAGATCACAGCGGCTTCGATCAACATTGCTTTGCCGACCGGACCAAATCCTCGTCCATAAAAATAGGGTCCTAGGTGCAACGCTACTGCTGCTAAGCCAAAAGTCATCGCAACTGATAATAAGGATATGAAGTCAAATGATGTATACAACATCTTGTTTACTTCTTTATGTTTCCCCTTAGCAAAAGCCGAAGCCATATGTGGTAACATTACTGTTCCCAGTGAAGTTGCTAAAGTCAAAACCATTTTAACGATCTGATCTGCATTGAAATAAAAACCTGCATACTCAGCTCCGACCATGGCACCTAACATTGTTTTATTCAATTGCAGATAAACAGATGTCGCAACTTGTGGGATAAATAACGATACTGTAGGATTGAAATGTTTTAATGGGTGCAATTCTTTAAATTTGATTGGGACTAAGATCTTTTTTAGATATGGCCACAAGATCAAATTTCCAAAGAAGGTCGACGCACCAATAATAAAAATATACAAAGCTACATCGTTTGCATCACGTACAAGTGTGAAGATCATGAGCATCGAAGCCAATTTAACGATCGTGTTTCTAATGACCGTTCGCTTAAAATCTTCGATCCCCATAAAGAGCCAAGAAATATCGAATGCGACTGCAAGCACATTGATCGACTGGATCCATAAATACCAAGTGTATTCTGTATAGATCTGCAAAAAGATCATAAATGCTAAATACGCCACCAGAGTTGTCAAAGTTTTTAGGATCTGGATCTCCCAAAAAGTTTCTGACATTTTTTGCCGATCTTCTCTTACATATGCAATTTCACGATTTCCGTAATATCCTACACCTAGAGCAGCAAACATAACAAAGTACTGAATGATCGAGTTGGTATAGGCATTATCACCGACCCCTGACGCATGTAAGACCCGACTGATATAGGGACTTGTGAGCAGCGGTACAATGATCGCTAACACTTGATAGCCCGCATTATACAAATAGTTGCGGAGAACTTTCATTTTTAATCACCAAATTCTTGCTTAACTGTGGTCAAAGCAGCTGAGATCACTTGATCCATGTTGTAATAACGATATTGCCCTAAACGTCCACCAAAGATCACATTTTGAGCTTCTTGGTTAGCTAGATCTTGGTATTTAGTATAAAGCGCATTGTTCTTCTTATCGTTAACTGGATAGTATGGTTCATCGCCACGTTTCCAATCAGCAGGATATTCCCGGGTTATAACGGTCTTATTCTTATCACCTTTACCAAATTCAAAGTGCTTATGCTCAATGATCCGCGTATATGGTGTTTTTGCATCAGTATAGTTAACGACCGCGTTACCTTGGTAGTTATCAACGTCTAAGTTTTCTGTCTCAAAACGTAAACTACGATATTCTAATTCACCTAATTTGTAATCAAAGAATTGATCGATCATCCCAGTGAATAAAACTTTATCGTAATCATTCAAATATTGGTCTTTGTTATCAAAGAAATCGGTATTTGTTTTGACGGTGATGTTGTCATGATCTAACATCTTTTCTACGATCTGAGTGTAGCCACCAACTGGGATACCTTGATAATCATCATTGAAATAGTTGTTATCGTAAGTCAAACGCACAGGTAAACGGCGGATGATAAAGGCTGGTAATTCAGTTGCCTTACGCCCCCATTGTTTTTCGGTATAACCCTTGATCAATTTTTCATAGATATCGGTACCGATCAACGAAATAGCTTGTTCTTCCAAGTTTTCTGGTGTTTTACCCTTCAAAACAGCACGTTGTTCATCGATCTTTTCTTGTGCTTCTTTAGGCGTGACTACTCCCCAAAGCTTGTTGAAAGTATTCATGTTAAAAGGCAAGTTATAGATCTCACCGTTGTAATTTGCTACCGGTGTATTCGTATACCGGTTAAATTCAGCAAATTGGTTCACGTAATCCCAAACTTTTTTATTTGAAGTATGGAAAATATGTGCTCCATATTGATGCACTTGGATCCCATTGACTTCTTTCGTATAAATATTTCCCGCTAAGTGGTCACGTTTTTCGATCACAGTCACTTCATGGCCACGCTTAGCCGCCTCATTGGCAAAGACAGCCCCAAAAAGTCCTGCACCAACAACTAAATATTTAGACATAATATGTACTCCTCCAAAGATATCTCGTCTAATTAAACAAAAAGCCGTCACAACGACGGTAATTCCTTTTGCATTATACCACAGAATAAAAACTTAGCCTACTTTCTTATAAAGTAGGCTAAGAAATTAAGTATATTTGGTATCTGATACTGTAGGTAAAACCGCTAATAAAGCTAGTAAACTGACATTATAAGATACATGCCAGAAATGATGGTTAACTGCCATACTCAGGGCTATCAATAAAACGGCGATCGCTAAGCCATAATATTGCTTTTTAAACGCGCGATAAAGCAAATAAACTAACAATCCTAACATAAACAATAAAAAGACGATCCCAAACATCATCAGTGCTTGGACATACGCAGAATCGATAAAGTAATAGACTACAAAGCCTCTTGGATCCCCATTACCATTTTGATAGATGTATTGACCAAATAAATGGATAGAATACTTTTCAAACGCCATTTTTCCAAACAGCAAACGATGTGATAACAAAGCATCTAGTTGATTATAAACTGGATCATAAGGGTCAAAGAAATAGGTCAACAATAAGTTACCTAATGCATATAATGCTATTAACAAACTGAGCCCCTTAAAGCCGATATATTTTACTGCTTTAAAAATATATCTTCTAAAATACATTATTACAAGCAATAATAGCATTAGCAATGCATCTAACCGACTATTAGTGATGGCAAAGATCAATACAGCGATCAAGGCCATAAAAACGATCTCTTGACGTGAAAAAATAAAATCTCGCATCATTGCAAAAGCAAGCATCAAATAGAACACATGAGCCGCTAGATCGGATGGTGTTGCTAAGCCTAGTCCTGCTCTAATTACACCTGCACCCTCGCGCCACATTATATTGTTAGGAACAACCCCTAAAACTGCTGCTGTATAAACCAACAAAAGTAACGATAAAACTACTAAAATATATTTGTTTAAAATTTGTTTAAAATCTACTCTGTAAGCACCAACAATAAATATATACATAAAAAATGGATCTAATTCATGTGCCTGCTTACAAACTATAAATAAGAAACAGGCGCCAACTAAGATCGCTAGGATCGTATTGAACTTGTGTCGGTCAAAAATAATTATCTTGCAAAAGACCAATAACGCTGCTAATTGCGAAAGGCGTAATAAAATAACGATCGCACCTAACCCTAAAGTTCGCGAAAGTGTCGTTCCTGCCATAAAATTGACGATCAGATATAGACTGAAACAAAACATATAGAGCTGATTTCCCAGGTTATTTTTGTTTAACGCTAATTTTTCAAGCACCAGATAACCCCCTAACTATTCTTCTTTAAAAGCCCAAAATCTTTGGCCTAGATAGTTTAGTCCTACAAAAAAGACTGAACCAGCTAACATAGCTATATTATTTTGTACATGCGTATCAAAGCCACTAAAAGCCCACATTGCTAATGGTTTAGCAACACCATATGCGATCAAATAACATACTGTGATATTTATAGCGAATTTGATCACCGTTGCCAAACGCTTGGATCTATTTTGGAATGTAAAGTGTTTGTTCAAAAAGTAACTCAAAATGCTACCAAAAATATAATTCGAGGCCGATGATACCCAGTAACTGAAATGAAAAAAGTTATAAAAGATAAACATGATCCCCATTCCAAAAATCGTATTGACGATCCCTACCAAGATAAACTTAAGCATAGTAGCATCGAATAAATTTTTAAATTTATTAATGATAATTATCATTCCTTAATGTATTTTGTATATTGTTATTTTACTTTATCAAGTTCAAATAGTCTAACTACCATGAATATCCCCCAAAAATGGGGGTCTACTCTATTTTTTCTCTTTTATGATATATACTGGACGATTTTTTACTTCAGTAAAAATCTTTCCGATGTATTTGCCAACGATCCCCAAACAGAATAATTGGATCCCGCCAATAAACAGCATGATACAGATCGTTGACGCCCAACCACTAGTTGGATCTCCATGGATCAAATAGCGAGCAATTATGAACAAAATACCTAGTCCCGAGATCACTGATGATATAAATCCTACAAAAGCAGCAATATCTAATGGAAATTGTGAAAAATTCACGATCCCATCGATCGAATACTTAAATAAACTCCAAAAATTCCAACTAGTTTCTCCAGCTACACGCTCTTGATTTTCGTAATTTAAATACTTAGTCTTGAAACCGACCCAACTAAAGATCCCCTTTGAGAAGCGATTATATTCGGTCATTTCAAGAATAGCATCGACCATTTGACGCGTCATCAACCGAAAATCACGTGCACCATCGACGATCTCAGTATCAGAGATCTTATTGATCAATTTATAAAACATTCGTGCAAAAACCGACCGAACTGGCGGTTCTCCCGAACGATCTACACGTCTGGTACCCACACAATCATAATCAGTTGTTTCAAGGATCTCAAGCATTTGTGGCAACATATCCGGGGGGTCTTGAAGATCAACATCCATCACTGTCACATAATCTCCAGTGGCTTCCTGCAAGCCACAGTACAACGCTGCCTCTTTACCGAAATTGCGTGAAAAAGAAACATAGTGTACATGTTCTGGATCCCCAGTCTGTAATTTTTGCATTTCATCTAGTGTGTTATCAGTTGAACCATCATTTATAAACCAATATTCCAATTCAACATCTACTAATTTATCCTTCACTTTCTCGACCGCTTCATAAAATAACGGTATCGATTCTTCTTCAAAGTAACAGGGTACGATGATCGATAATCTTTTTGTCATTACTTTCTCCTTCTATTTATACTTTTTCGTTAAGTACCAAGTACCACTCAGTAAAATAATTCCTACTAGTGTTAGTAATACACCCAATTTTAGATGTATCACATGATACTTCATTGTAATATTATTTATCCCTTTTTCCAAGGGAATTGCCATCAACGTATTATCCAATAATTTCGGCATGATCTCCTTACCATTTACTTTCACGATCCAGCCACTTTCATAAGGGATCGTAGTTTGCAAATAACGTTTACCTTGCTTATTGTCCACAGTGAAATGTGCTTTACCATTCGCCACATCAAGCTCAACACCTACACTTTGCTTTTTAAGCTTATTAGTTGCCTTAGCCAGTTGATCCAAATCTAATAGATATAATTGTGGTTCATTGAAAGCATGTTGAGCATCAGTTTGAAGCTCAACATATCCATTACCTTCACCTGCTGTTGGAACATAGAAAACACTTGGAGATAGCCATGTGCTATATACTTGCTGCATTTTTCCGTTCAAGTCCAATCTTGTCCCGTCAACGCTCCATTTCCATGGTATAGAACCATATACACTATATTTCCCTGCAGGAAGCTTAAATTCATAGCGTATCCCTCTCTTGGTCGATATCTTCTTATATGCTAAAGGTTTAAATATTTCGGTGGTTGTAGCGGTTGCCTGAGTATAAACCTCGTTTTCATAATCAAACACATTTAGTCCGTTTGATCGTTTAGCTATACCATAAACAACAAAACCTAATGGCAAAGCATAGGGATTTTTATAGACATCTTTTTCATTTGCTCTTTGCAACGAAACTTTTTCTAATCCCTTTATCGGATACGGTGAAAGGATATATTTCACTCCTAAAAGTGAATCCGTTGGTAAGATCGATGTGTTAACTATACTTATCCGATCTCCTTCTGTGCGATAACCTAGATCAGATAATAACTTTAGTTGCGTCCCACTTGGACTCGAAATATATGAAGCTATAGACCAGTAGTTAAAACCATAGGCCTCATTATAGTTTGCAGTTATATTAATATTATCTTCTTCACCTTTGACCTTTGTTTGACTGATTCGATAATATCCAGAATCATAATTCTTTAACACGGTGATCTGGCTACTTTGTTGTTTAACATATTTTTGGTAAACGCTAACCTCACTAAACATATTCATGATCAGTAAATAAGTGTTATAACTCAATTCGCCACCGACCAATAAACATAGCCCTACCACAGCAAATTTTTTATAACGTTGTAGGCGTGAGCTACTTACTGAACATAGTACAAACAGTATCGCTCCTAAAAAGATCCCACTTTGTACCCAACGTATCTCAGAAACTTTTGGCAAGAAATACCATGCGATCAATGATATACCAACGATACTGATAGTTGCTTTGATCAGTGATGCTATATTCTTTTGTGGATCATCAGACCATTTTTCAAAAAATAGACTCGCCATAAATATCAAAAACATCGATCCCACATACGAGTATCGATACCAATAACTTGTAGCATCTTTTAAAAGTGAGAATAACATAAATAGTGGTTGCCAATAATACATCAACAAGGAAAGGATCAAAAAGACGCCTAAAACTAATTTTTCTCTTAATTTAAAACATTCTGAAAAGAAAAGTGACACTGCACCTAATAAGACTAAACTTCCACAAAAAAGTGACACATTAGTCGGTGAACTTGTGGCGCCCAAAGTATAACTAGGAATAACAGATAGAATATTTCCTCTAAAAGTATTAGTCAATAAGGACCAATCTAAACTTGAACGGGATTGTTGCCCCATAGAAGCTACGGTAGGTAAAAATGTAACTGCACTTAACATTATCCCAATAATCATCGCCCATGTGTAACTTATAATTGGCCACCAAATTTTCTTTAAAGTGATATTTTCAGCTAAACATATTTCTAAGATCAACCATCCAAAAGAAAATAGACAATTGATCGCACCGACATACCAATTCACGATCAAACCAAAGCCGATCGATAGCGCCAAAATATAAATTCCTCTTGATCGCTGTTGCGTAACTAGGTAAACACCTAATAAATTCAATGGTAATAGATAAACACCATCCAACCACATGATATTACTGCTCTGAGCGATATTGTACTGCATCAATGCATAGCTCAGTGCAAGTAAAATAAGCACCCATTTTTTCAAACTATCTTTAGTTCTCACATTCAAAAATATAGTACTAGTCATTGCAGCCAAAGATAGCTTCAAAACGACTACTAAATCAAAAAAGACATTTAAATTCTCTTTAGAGAAAAATACAACTAAAAGATTGAATGGTGATAGTAGATAATAAGTTACTTGCGACCAATTCCCTGCTCCTAATAAATTACTAAAAGTAAATATAGCACTATTTTGTCCTGATAAAACGTCTTTCCAGTAAGAAAAGAAATCCAGATACTGTATTGAGGCATCCATGATCGCTAATGATTTATTACCAAAAGGAGCAAATCCTCCCACAAACAAGACCGTACTTAATATCAAAAAAGTAAGTAAAAAATTACCAATATATAGACTATATTTTTTCAACACTAATACACCTCTTTCGTTTTTTACCCTCAGTATAGGATTCTTTTACGCATACCTAAAGACCTACAAAAGCTCTTGACTAGATCGAATTTCAAATAAAGAGTAGGACATACCGTAGCTCTAATTTTTGACTGATAGAACTCTCACTTTTTTGCGAAAAAAGGATATGTGCGATTTAAGTAAAAAGAACGAACTACTGGTAACTTTGGAATAATAACAATTCCAACAACAGTCAACAAGAAGCGATACAATATTTCCATGCTGACCGCAAAAATCTGATTTCCTGTTATTTGAGCTAAAGTTTCATATATCTTTCCTGAAATAGCGCATGAATTTAAATCTATCAGATGAACACACAAAACGATCAACGACATCTTTCCATAATATTTAACAGCAGCTAAATTCAAGTTGGTCTCACAAAGCAATTTTGCCAAGTACATCAAAGTAAAACTACCACCAATACCACCTAAAATTGCCAAGATCGGTGAATCCGCATGTGCGATATTAAGATATAAAAAGCCACTTTGGGCTGATATTATCCATAACATGACTCCGACAAAGCATCCAGCTCTTCCATATTTTTCGATCAGATCGAATCTTCTAAACAAATGACCACCATAGTAAAATAACTGGCTAGCCATTGCTGCATTAAGAGACCATGGTAGTAAAATACCCATATCACTCAAATAAAATCCCCCAAATGTTATAGCCGTTGCCATGACCCCACTTACGAATAAATTCCCACGACTACTCTTTATAATAGTGTTAAAGATGATATTACCAAAATACATTGCCAATAAAAACCAAATAGCACCTATTGCATTGATCGTTAACGAATTATCCCAAAATGGATTCAAGGTCGTTCCACTACCGTAAAAAGCTGATATCCAAAAATTGTGCATATCTAAATTGTAGATCCAGTTAGGAAAAATAAAATTGAACCTCGTGATAATAACTACAATGATCAAGGTTGCAAAGTATGGCAATAATAGATTAGCATTCCCCCCTTTAAAAATCTTTTTAACTGATTTTTCTTTATAAAGATACCCCGACAAAACAAAAAATACTGGTACATGTACAGCAAAAATCATCTTTCCAACAATTGAGTAAGTATAGACTTCCAATGTGTGTCCCATAATGATCAGAAACATCCCTACTGCACGAACTATATCTATCCAGTCGATCCTCTTCTTCATATTTCCTCCAGAAATTAAATATTAAATTAGGCATTATATGTTTCACGTGAAACTTTACACCCGTGATGCGTCAAGAATATTATATTACAAATTTTTCAACTATCCTATCTCTATAGTTACTTAGCCAACTACTTAAAATTTTATCTTGCACGATCAAAGCTTTAATGGTATTCTAACCTTATAAAGCTCACGGAGGTTGTTACCATGAATTACGATATTAGTACACAAACTACAGCAACCACCACCTCAACCACCACTATGTAGGCTGGTTGGGGCTATTTGAGATAAGAAAATGTCTATTAATGAAGCTAACTGATCAGCAATATCACCTAACATATGTTATGTCGATACCGCTTTTTAGTTAGCTTTTTTGCATAGAACAAAGAAATGGGGATTTTTTATGAGTAAGGATTCAAACGAACAGCCAAAAAATCATTTAAATCGATCACTCACATCTGGTCAAATGGAAATGATCGCTCTTGGAGGAACGATCGGGGTCGGTTTATTTATGGGATCGACGTCTACCATCAAATGGACTGGTCCATCAGTTTTACTAGCTTATGCCTTTGTTGGGATCGTTTTATATGCCGTTATGCGTGCTCTTGGTGAAATGATCTACATCAAACCTGGGACTGGGTCTTTTGCTGATTACGCTACCGATTATATTCATCCACTCGCTGGTTATTTAACTAAATGGAGCAACATCTTTCAATATATCGTTGTCGGGATCAGTGAAGTTATTGCTGTTACCCAGTATTTAAACTACTGGTGGCCTGATCTCCCAGACTGGGTCTCAGGGTTAGTTGTTGTGATCACATTAACATTAGCTAATCTTGCTTCAGCTAAAGCTTATGGAACTTTAGAGTTTTATTTTGCTTTGATCAAGGTCGTAACGATCATCTTGATGATCGTTATGGGGCTTGCAGTTATCTTTCTTGGCTTTGGAAATAACTGGCAACCATTAGGCTTATCTAATCTCTGGGATCACGGTGGCTTTTTCCCAGGTGGGTTCAAGGGCTTTATGTTCTCACTTTCGATCATTGTTGGTTCATACCAAGGAATCGAACTCCTAGGGATCACAGCTGGAGAAGCCGCTGACCCTAAACATGCGATCGTAGCAGCTGTTAGATCGATCGTTTGGCGGATCTTGATCTTTTATATCGGTGCAATTTTTGTGATCGTAACGATCTATCCTTGGAATCAATTAGCATCTATCGGCTCACCATTTGTTGAGACCTTTTCTAAAGTCGGGATCACAGGTGCCGCTTCGATCATCAACTTTGTCGTCTTGACTGCAGCTATGTCTGGTGCTAACTCTGGGATCTATAGTTCTAGCCGAATGCTCTTTAAACTTTCGATCGACCATGAAGCACCTAAGATCTTTAGTAAGTTATCCAAACATGTTGTTCCAAACATTGCGATCTTAGCTATTTCAGGTGGGATATTACTTGGCTTTATCTTGAATATTGTTTTGACTAGCTTAAACAAAAATACGGCTAATCTATTCGTTGTTGTCTATAGTTCTAGTGTTTTACCAGGAATGGTACCATGGTTTGTGATCTTGATCTCAGAATTACGATTCCGCCGTCAAAATGCCCATGAATTGATGGATCATCCATTTAAGATGCCACTTTATCCATTTTCAAACTACTTTGCGATCATTTCGCTAGTTGTGATCATGATCTTCATGTTCATCAATCCGGATACCCGTGTATCAGTTTCAGTTGGCGCTGTCTTCCTTCTCATCTTGACGGCTATTTTCTTTAGTCGCAATAAGAAAGATAGAAACTAAAAATAAGCACCGTTAGTTACTTACCAAGTAGGTACTAACGGTGCTTATTTATTACGTTTAAAATAATAAATTTGACCTATGATCCAAATAAACAGTGCTCCCCATCCGATCAAAGCTATCTTTGTTCCTACAAAGAACGCTTTTGATGGTAAATAACCGATAACCACAGTATGTTTTCCTTTTTCCAGTTCAAGTTGTACTGTATTTCGTTTACTGTTTTGATAAGCCACTTGTTTCTCATCGACTGATACTACTGTATGAGCATAGTGGACTACCGGCAGATCTACTTTACCATTTTTAGCGAGCTCTACTTGATATTGTAGTGTATTTGCACTTGTATATGGCTTTATTCGCATCTCTTGTCCGTTTATTCTAGTAACACCAGATATAATACTATAGACATCTTTATTTGTTCTGTAAGCTTTATCCCAATCCATAACGATGTATTCTAAAAAGTGATTTTTTCTCAACGTTTTAGTTGGAAAATAATCAACTTCACCTGTTTGTGCCCAATAGTTAAACTGTGCTTGATAGTTCTTATCTGTCAGGATCCCCGCATATAAGATCGCTTGCTCATCTGCTTTTAAAGGCTTAATAATTGTTTCTTTATTCTTAGCCGTATTAGCCAAGCGGTCAGATAAATTACTGATCGAACCATAATAACTGATCAAGCTTACTAGCAATAATGTTAGCACCGTCATGGATCTACGCCAATTCGTTTTTAATGATCCATACTTTGCTAATAATTCAACGATCACTCTTGAACCTAAAATAGCTGTCAACAAAACAACATATATCAAGTAACGATAGGGTAACTGTAACAAAGCTAAAAAAGAACCATTAAAAGATTTCCACGGAAATATTGCCGTTGATATCAAGGTCAGACAGATCGCCAAGATATAGAGGGGTAATTCCAAAGAATCTTGCTTGATCCATTTCCACCCACTGAGTAACACTAGCAATAAAACTATCCCGATACTTGAACTAGTAGCGGTATTACTTAGTGAAGTCGTAAACACTTCACCTAAGTTTTGGGTCATTCCTACTCCTGGATAGGTTGCTGTTATTCCCTTTCCAAAATAATCTGTAAATAGCGGAATAATTACTGGTAAAGCTAAGATCACAGTAGCCCCTGCACTTATTAGTAAATATTTCACTCTTTTAAGATCAAGGTAATCTGTAAAGAATGCTACAAGCAACAAAATCGTAAAAATCTCACTGGTCAATAAAATACTCAACATATGACTATATACTAATAGCGTCATTCCGATAGTCAACCAATACCATTTTCTTTTATCGCCACAGATGATATGGTAAAAGCCTAAAAATGCTAGTGGAATAAATGTACTTGCAATATACTCACCCACAACAAAACTAGCTGGCCCTAAATAAAGTCGATATGGTGCTAACGTATAGAGGAGCGCAAAAATAAAACTCCTGAGATGTTTTCCCTTCGAAAAAGATAGCATCGAAAAATAGCTGATCACGAAGGTCATAAACATAAAGGCCCCGACCCAAATATAGTAAGCAACTACTGGTGTCGTAATAAACCGCAACCATGCCCAAGGGTAAATAAAGATGACCGGATAAAATAAAAATGACCCGACACCCGTACTTTGAAATGTAGAAGTTGCGATATAGGTGAATAAAGTACCTTCACTTAAATTGCGATAGATCTGCTCTACACGTGCCGCATGAAATAACCAATCAACTTGAGCCGCAATTCTGCCTGTTGCTGCTAATGGATAGATCATACATACTGTGATCACCAAAAAAAGCAACAATACCATACTATTTATTTTTATATTCTTCATTATTATTCATTCCCATCACTACTTTGGATCTTCATAAAATCCGTATCTTTTACGTAATTTTTTCCAGCAGTAATATCATACTGAATGATCCTCAAATCGCTCAATAACTCTTTTTGATCTTCTGTCAAATTTTGTTCACTCACAATTTTTTCATCCTCAGTTACATACTCAACATTTCTCACTGATGTATTATTGGATTCACTACCAATATAAAAAGCAGGTAAACTTTGATAAACATTAGTCAAGAGAGCATAGTATGGAGAAACTTTCGAATTCGTTGCCTCTGCCACCATTGCCGGAAAATCATTTGGAGAAATATAGCGTGACTTCCCCAAATTAGTCCTAGCGCCTTGTTCACGAGCTGCTTTATTTGAATAAATAAAGTAATCTGTCTCATGGAGATTCAAACCATCTTTGATCATATCATTAGCATACATTCCAGGCAGGTGATCGCCGTAAAAAACAAGTGTGATAGGCTTATCGATAGCTTCTAACTGCTCGATAAATTCGGCTACATACCTATCTGTGTAATGGATCCCTGTCGCAAAATTATTGATCTGCTCACGAATTTCATCGTTCAACCCAACTGCTTCTTCTACCTCAAATTCAGTATTATCACTATAATACGCCTTGTTATATGGCATATGGTTTTGCATCGTTACCAAGTTGATAAATTGTCCATTGTCCTTACTTTCATTGATCACATCAAGTGTGTTAGCATATGCGACCTTATCCGATAAATATGGATTATTTTGGATCTTTTCTTGATGCTTGATCTTCTTTTTACTTCCTAAGTAGATAAAATCATTAAATCCCAAATTTTCATATGCTTTTGGTCGACTGTAGAAATTTCCTACATACGGATGAATAGCTACTGCATTTGAAAAGTAATTTACGATCGACGGATTATAGCTATGAGTCGAAACTAATTGCGTATATGGTGTACTCAATGTTGGTGAAAAGTTAGCCAACGGTAAGCCTGTCATTGTCATATACTCAATATTAGCTGTTCCACCCCCAAAACCTGAACTTATCATATAGCCAGAAGTTGTCTCATTCATTAACTGATGGATATATGGGATCGGATCTCCCTTTAATTTAGTGGCTTTAACATGATTCGGATCACTAAAGCTCTCACTTAAATTAAAGATGATCGTTTGTTTTGACAGATCATTTGTACGTGTCTTGTTGATCTCATTAGCTAACTCGCTATACTTAGCAATGATCGCTTCGACTTTAGTTTTGGAATATCCTTCAGGTCGTTTCATGATAACAACATCCAAATTATTTAAAAACTGTAATGTCGGGCCATTTATCTGAGCTCCATTTAGTTGATTGTAAAATGTTGGATCTATTCCTAACATTTTCATCGGTTTTTTCAAAATAAAATCGTCATGATTCCAAAAGAAGCTACTACATACAACTACAGCTGGTATCATTACGCATTTCATACGTGTCTTTAAAGGTAATTTTTTGACCTTCACCTTCCACGATAACAAAAGGATCACACATAATAGTATGATCGAAACAACTACACCTAGGCTCAAAATCCAATGTGGGACCATGTTCAAAAGATTACGATAAGCTCCTAACATAGCGACCTCAGAAGGCAATATAGGTTCACGACGACTAGCGATCTTCAAATATGTTGCAACACACCAAATGATTATCAAGTAATCACTTACTAAAAACGAAAACCAAAAACTATTAGTCAAGCCACGCAAAAAAAGATATAACCCAGCAAATAATAGTGCGTTGATCACAATGATCTGGGGACGTTGTAGGATCGCATAAGTCAAAGCATTGTATGACTTATCACCCTCGATAGTGTCAGCCACACGTCCCCCAACATTTGTTATAACCATAGAAATATACGCTAAAACTAACATTACCCCACTGACGATCAATACCAGTTTATGGGAACTTAAAGCTCTCTTGAAGTGCACCAATATCAGTTTGATATTTTTTTCTAGATCGGCTAAATACAAAGAATCTAGCTTTTTATCTAATTTACTAAGCTTTTTAAAGAATTTCGACTTAACATATATATGTACTACTGACCAAATCACCAGGAATACCAATATAGTTTCAAATAATTCCATATACCTGATACCCCAGGTAGATTTTTCATTAGCAGTATTCAGCGCTTCTATCAAAAACGATGACGTTGAAAATAAAACACTCCCTAACAAGCTAAATAATTGCACTCTATTTAACTTCAGGTTCAAAAGAAGGTGAACTAAACAAAATGAAAATAGCATAGTAAACAAATTAGCTGCATCTGTCAATCTAGTTGCTGTACTCAGATCCCCATGAGTCCCTTCAGATATCAATGGCATAAGTGCTAACATGATCGCTAACACTATGGCTGAAGCACTAGTTAACAAGCACCATGTTTTCTTAGATAAACCGCTATCTGGTAAATTAGCACCCAATGTAAATACCATCCACGCATAAAGTACTGTTGTCCCACCACTGTAGTTAAAAATATCTTTATCAAATATTGTTGGTACCCCAAATGTAAACAAAAAGAAAAGATAGTAAGCATACCGTTCATTCATCAAGTGCTTTGCGACCACTTTATTAGTTAAGATCGCTAATAAAACACCACTAAATAATGGTGAAGTATTACGTAAGACTGGTAAAAGGGCATTATAAAAATGCCCGATCCACGTCGAATCTTGTGAGAAACACGCTACTAACAAACAGCACCATGTTCCAATAAATAAAAACCCCCAAGCTTGAAAAATACCGATCTTTCTGGTCCTAGTCATAAAATAGCCAAGTAAAAGAAGCGTGATCGGTATGCCTGTCACTGAAAATCCACGTATTACATTGGCTATCAAATACTTTTTGCTGATCGTTTCTTGCAAAAAGATCTGAGGAGTATGTTGCCAATATAGACTGCTAAATGCAGTCAATAATATTATTCCATAAATAAGTAGATCCACTTTAAATCTACTTATTCCTTTCTTTTTATCCTGTACAGAATATATCTTATCTTTATTCATAGCTACTCCGAACTTCTAATTTTCCATCGTACTGTATATCAATGTTAGTATAACAAATATATAGTTGTTAGTGCTATTATAGTTCATCTACACCATAAAAATACGGCGCAAGCCCCTAGAGCTTACGCCGTATTACTTATCTTTAGATCAAATTAACCCTTATGTTCTTTTTTCCAGAGACCTAAGACCACACCTGCGATGATCGAACCGATCGCAACGGCTGCGATATAGCCAAGTGGGTTAGTTGCTAATGGCGTTACCCAGAAACCACCGTGTGGCGCTGGTACAGAAACATGCCAAAGGCCAACTAAAGCCCCACCGATCGCAGAACCCAAGACACATGATGGGATCACACGACCTGGATCAGCTGTAGCAAATGGGATCGCACCTTCTGTGATAAATGAGAACCCTAAGACCCAGTTAGAGATACCTGCACGGCGTTCTTGTTCTGGGAATTTATTAGGGAAGAAAGCTGTCGCGATCGCTGTAGCAAATGGTGGGATCATCCCGCCGACCATAACCGCCGCCATCAACGTTGCAGCTACAACAGATTTAGGATCGTTAGCAAAAGCACCGGAAGCAAAGACATAAGCAGCCTTGTTGAAAGGACCACCCATATCGATCGCCATCATCCCAGCTAAGACTAAGGTAAGCACGACTAAGTTACCTGTTCCTAAGTGGTTCAAGAAGTTTGTGATCCAGATGTTGATCGTTGAGAAGATCGGATTGATGATAAAGTACATGATCAAAGCGATGAACAACAATCCCAAGACTGGATAGATCAACATCGGCTTCATCCCTTCGACACTCTTAGGTAAGTGAGCACAAAGTTTCTTTAGACCGACCATCAAGTAACCAGCGATAAAACCAGCTGCGATACCACCTAAGAAACCAGCTGCGGATTTAGCATCAGCCATCACATTAGCTGTGTAAGCCCCGCCAAATGAACCACTGTAAACTGTTGCCATGAAGCCACCAACAAAACCTGGCATCAAGGCTGGACGATCACCGATAGCTTCAGCGATGTAAGCAGCTAAAACTGGAACCATGAAAGCAAATGCCATGTTACCAGCATTGTTCAAGAAGATGAAAGCTGGTGACTTAGCACCACCCATGTATTGTTCGACGATAAAGGAGATCGCCATCAAGATCCCACCACCGATAACGAATGGTAACATGTGGGAGATCCCGTTCATCAATTGTTTATAGATATCGCCCCAAACAGAACCGGTCGAGTTGCTTTCTTCAGTTGCATCATTAGCACTTGCATGAAAGACTGGTGCTTTATCTTCTAAAACTTCATTGATCAACTTTTCAGGATCTTTGATCGCATCAGTAACTGGTTTATTGACCAAATTCTTGCCATCAAAACGTGCCATTTCGACTTTCTTGTCAGCGGCCACGATAACACCCTTAGCGCGCTTGATCTCATCAGCTGTCAAACGATGCTTGATACCTTCAGAACCGTTTGTTTCAACTTTGATGTCAACACCCATCTTATCAGCTTGTTTTTTCAAGTTTTCTTCCGCCATATAAGTATGCGCGATCCCGTTTGGACAAGCTGTTACAGCTACGATATATGGACGAGAATTATCAACTGGTTTGTTAGCAGCTGCTTTTTCACGTTCTTCTTGGGCTTTGTTTTCAGCTTCTTTTTTAGCAACTGCTTTAGCAAAGATATCTTGGACTTTTTGTGGTGTATCAGCTGCTTTCAAAGCGTTGACCACATCTGGGTCCATCAAAACTTGGGATAAAGCTGCTAAAGCTTGTAAGTGGGTATTATCTCCACCTTCTGGAGCTGCGATCATAAAGAATAGGTGCGCTGGTTGACCGTCCATTGATTGGTAGTCGACCCCATTGACACTGCGCGCAAACATTACAGCAGGTTTCTTAACTGCCGTATCATGAGCATGAGGGATCGCGATCCCTTCACCCATGCCAGTTGAGCTTTCAGCTTCACGTTTTAAGATATCTTTTTTGTATAATTCTTCGTCGTCGATGATGCCTTTAACAAATAAGTTATGCACCATTTCATCGATGACTTCATTTTTGGTCGTAGCCTTAAGATCCATGATCATAAGGTCGGTCATCAATAAGTCACGAATATCCATGTCTTACACTTCCTTTTTAATTATTTATATTCTTCGATCTCGATCATCGGTAAGATCTCATTGATCTTTTTAGCATCAGCCAGATCTTCAGAAAAGGCTGTTGCAGAGCCACAAGCTAATCCATAACGGAAAGCTTCAAGTGGATCTTTAGTCTTAGCATATGTTCCAGTAAAACCACCGATCATAGAATCACCAGCACCGACTGAGTTGATCACGGTGCCTTTTGGTGCGTATGAACGATAGACTTTATCTTTAGTGATCATCAAACCGCCATCGCCTGCCATCGAGATCAAGACGTGTTGTGCACCCATTTCAAGTAACTTCTTACCATATTTAACGATGTCGTCGATACTATTTAGTTCTACACCAAATAATTCAGCTAATTCATGGTTATTAGGTTTGACCACTAAGGGATTTTCTGGCAAAGTCTTCAACAAACTTTCACCTGTCGTATCGATCACAAATTGGGCACCCTTTTGACGAATAACTTTGATCAGATCAAAGTAAAAATCATCGCTCAAACTTGGGACTAGACTACCAGCAAAGATCACCACGTCATCAGCGGTCAATTTATCGAATTGCGCTGTAAAAGCTGCTATCTCTTCTTTAGTCAATTCAGGTCCGCGACCGTTGATCTCAGTTTCTGCCTGTGCTTTTATCTTAACGTTGATCCGCGTATCAGCTTTGATCAAAGTAAAGTTCGTCTTAAGCCCGGTCTTTTCTAGAGCTTCTTTAACAAATTCACCGGTAAAACCACCTAAAAAGCCCCAAGCTGTATTATCCAAGCCAAGTTCTTTCAAGATACGGGAAACATTTATCCCTTTGCCCCCAGGTAATTTATTGTCATAATCCATTCGGTTGACTTCGCCTAAAGTTAGTTCATTTAACTGGACGATATAGTCGATCGAAGGGTTGACAGTTACTGTATAAATCATCAAAAATCCTCCTGAATCGTCGTTTGTTCGCGATAACGCGCTCTCACTGGTTGTGAAAGACTGCTGGTAATGATCGTTGCTTGCGAAAGTTCAGCTACTTTGACAAAGGAAACATTGTCAAATTTGCTTGGATCAGCCAAAACAAAGCATTCTTCGCTTTGCTCTAACGCTGTTGTCTTGACTGCTGCCTCATCGGGATCGGGCGTAGTGAACCCATAACGAGGATGGATCCCATTGATACCCAAAAACGCTTTATTAAACCGTAATTGTGTCAGCGAACTGACTGCTTTGACACCAATAATTGCTTTAGTAGTATTTTTCAACTCACCGCCGACCAAGATCGTACGCACGTTTTGATCAGCTAATAGCGAAGCATGCATAACTCCATTAGTCACAACCGTCAGTTCTGGCTTATTTAAATATGGGATCATCGCTAAAGTCGTCGTTCCTGCGTCCAAGTAGATCACATCTTCAGCTTCGACTAACTTTGCAGCTGCTTGGGCGATCGCCCCTTTTTGAGCCGTATTCTTCGATGCTTTGCCACTCATATCAAGTTCACGTTGGAGCGAATGCTTGATCTTGGCACCACCATGCACCCGGATCAACAAGCCCTTTTCTTCCAAAAGCTGAAGATCACGCCGAGCCGATGACTCAGAACAATTAGTTTGTTTGCGGATCTCTTTAAGTTTAACGACATTATTTTCCTTTAACATCTGCAAAATATGCTGTTGTCTTTCCTCTGCAAGCACTTTCATTACACCTCCCAAATTATAATATCATCTGAATCAACAAAAATCAATCACAAAAGGTCATAAAACGTCATAAAATTTCAAAAAAATTTAACATATTATATTATCTTTCATGAAAATTTTTAAATATATATCTAAAAAATGCCGTTTTCTATTTGAAAACGGCATTTCATTTACAATTATTTGAAAGTATATTCAGTCAAAAACAGTCATCAATTCTTAAAACTGTGGATCGGGGCTGGGATCAAGCCACCACGAGCGATCATCGTAGCACTTGAAGCTTGATTGTATGGCATGATCGGTGCATGTCCCAGTAAACCACCAAATTCAACTTGATCGCCGACTTTTTTGCCTGGAACAGGGATCACCCGTACAGCAGTTGTTTTATTGTTGATCATCCCGATCGCAGCTTCATCGGCGATCATTGCACTGACAGTTGTGGCTGGAATATCACCTGGTAAAGCGATCATATCCAGACCAACTGAACAAACAGCTGTCATGGCTTCTAATTTATCCAAAGATAATGTTTTCGCTTCAACAGCAGCGATCATCCCCGCATCTTCAGAGACTGGGATAAAGGCACCAGATAATCCACCTACATGACTGCAAGCCATGATACCGCCCTTTTTTACTGCATCATTTAACATCGCCAAAGCGGCGGTTGTTCCATGCGTCCCGACTTGAGCGAGACCTATCTCTTCTAAGATCTGAGCAACTGAATCACCCACAGCCGGTGTCGGGGCTAAGGAAAGGTCAACGATCCCAAACGGTACATTTAACCGTTTGGCTGCTACACCGCCGACTAACTGTCCCATCCGTGTGACTTTAAAAGCTGTCTGTTTGATCGTTTCTGCCACTTGATCGAGCGGTCGACCTTTAACATGCTCTAAAGCTGCTTTAACGACACCAGGCCCCGAGACTCCGACATTGATCACTACATCCGGTTCACTGATCCCATGGAAACCACCTGCCATAAAGGGATTGTCTTCGACCGCATTACAGAAGACGACCAATTTAGCATTAGTCATATAATCTAATTTAGAAGCCGTTGTGATAACTTCCCCCATTTGTTTGACCGCATCCATGTTGATCCCACTCTTGCTGGAACCGACATTGACTGAGGCACAGACCAAGTTCGTTTGTGCCAAAGCTTCGGGTAATGAAGCGATCAAGGTTTGGTCACCTTTAGTCATCCCCTTTTGAACAAGCGCAGAAAAGCCACCGATAAAATCGATCCCCAATGCTTGAGCCGCCTTATCCAAAGTTTTAGCGTATTTGACGTGATCCTTATCTTGGCTAGCCCCTGCAACTAAAGAGATCGGCGTCACCGCCACACGCTTATTGACGATCGGGATCCCGTATTCCATCTCGATCTGTTCGGCCGTTTTGACCAGATCTTTAGCCTTGGTAGTGATCTTATCGTAGATCTTTTGGCAAGCCACATCACTGTCACTATCAATGCAATCCATCAAGGAGATCCCCATGGTAACAGTGCGGACATCAAGCTTTTGATCAGATATCATATGGATCGTTTCTAAAACCTTATCAAATTCCATGAACTTTCCTCCTATAGTTGGTGCATTGCGCGATAAACTTCTTCATTGCGCAAATTGATCTCAACTTTCAAGGTCTGACCCAATTCAACAAGTTTAGTTGAGATAATTTGCAGATCGCTTTGTTCTGTAACTTGGACTGCCATCATCATAGTAAAGTGGCCTTCTAAAATAGTTTGACTGATATCGAGAATATTGATATCCTGTTCAGCCAAAAAGCGACTGACTTCAGCAACGATCCCGACCTTATCTTGACCAACAACAGTTAAAATAGCTTTCATTATGTATGCCCCCTATATATAACAGTGCGAAGAAATGCGGCATTGCATTTCGCAGCACGACTACTTCACAGTGCGAAGAAAAGTTTTCTTCAACTACAACAAACCCTAGTTACCAAACGACATTTTAAATATATAATTAACTTACCTAAAGCGCAAGAAATTACTTAACCTGGGAAATATTTTCTTCCACTTGATATTACATGCAATTACATGTAATATAGATTGAGTATTTATATGCATCTGCATGAATTTAATTAGTGAAAGGATTTTATTTATGGATAATATTTCTAAAACGATCGATCCTAAGATCCGACTGATCGTTACTATATTGCTTTTATTTTCTGGTTTTGTCAGCTTAGCTAGTCAAACGATGATGATCACTGCATTACCCGTCATCGAACATGAGATGAATGTCTCATTGACTCTAGTTCAATGGCTCACAACGGGGTATACTTTGATGATCGGGGTCATCACGCCGCTCTCATCTAATTTGTATGAAAAATTCCAAAAACGCAATATCTTTTTGACTACGATCGCGATCTTTATCTTAGGGACTTTGATCGGATGCTTTGCTACTGATTTTTGGATCTTGCTACTTGCCCGCTTAGTCCAAGCATGTGCTAGTGGGATCTTGATGTCATTTCAAATGACAACGATGATCTCGATCTATCCTCTCGAAAAACGAGGCACGATCCTAGGGATGTCTGGGCTAGTTATCGCTTTTGGCCCAGCTATCGGACCGACACTTTCCGGTTTGATCGTCAATACTTTGGGATGGCGCTATATTTTTATCTTAGTTTTACCAATGATGTTATTGGTTTGGTTGATCGGATTTTTTGCCTTTCCTAACTTCTCTGAACCTAAGGATATCAAGATCGACTTTATCTCCGTAGGTCTATCCTTGCTTGGTTCAGGATCGACTTTAGCAAGTTTGACTTTCTTTCAAACTTCAGCTTTACAAGGCTGGATCATGTTAGTCTTAGGGCTTATGATCCTCTTTATCTTTGTTAAACGTCAGCTTCGCCTCAAACAGCCGATGCTCAAAGTTCAACTCGTCAAAAATCGTTCATTTAGATTGATGACTTTAGTAGGGATCTGTGCTTTCATGGTCTTACTTGGGACCGAACAAATGCTTCCGATTTTCACGCAAAATGTTTTACACCTAAATAGTATGGTCTCTGGGATGATCTTGTTACCTGGTGCGATCGCTAATGCGCTCAGTGCAGCTTTAGTCGGCCGTCTTTACGACAAGCATGGTCCTAAATATTTGATCATTTCGGGCGGTATCTTGATGTTGATCGCTGCGATCCCATTTGTCATGATCTCTGAGACTACACCTGTTTGGCTCTTGACAAGTGCTTATATGCTTCGCATGATCGGAAATGCTCTCGTATTTTCACCAGCGATGTCAGAAGCCTTTGTTGATGTTTATCCCGATGAAGTCAGCCATGCTACAGCACTTAACAACAGTTTACGCCAAGCATTCGGTGCTTCCTCGATCACCATCTTGATCGTTTTATCCAATATTCCAGCGACATTTACAGCCGGGATGCGTCTTTCCATGTGGGTAACAGTCGGATTGGTCTTATTGATGTTGACTTGCTTTAGTCTTTATTTGCGAAAGGATGCTTGATCATGGAGCCACGAATCGACAAATTAGTTTCAATTTTTAATCACAAATTGCGAACTGAACTCAATTTTCAATATGAAAAGATCGGACTCAGCGATAAAAATTATTTTTATCTCGAAAAGATCGCCGAGACCCCTGGGATCAGCCAAGCATATTTCATCAAAACATTACATCGTGACCAAAGCGTTGTTACCCGCCAGATCAACAAATTAGTGGCCGATGGTTGGATCAGCAAACGTTTTTCTGATGATGACCACCGCCGTTCAGAATTATTTTTGACTTCTAAAGGTGAAGCTATCCTACCTAAGATCAAAGATATCTATCAACAGGTCAATCAAAATTCGCTGGCTAGTTTGACTGCAAGTGAAGCTAAAGTATTTGGTGAATTACTAGATAAAGTGACCATAGCTTATCAGCCACATAATTCGACAGAAGTATGAGTCATACCATATAATAGAATTAAAAATATATGAGGTATGCATAATGAAAGTTCACATGACCAACATTCACGGAATGGCTAAAAATAGTGTCGCTCAGATAGCCCAAAATATGACATTCCAGTTTGGAAAACAACTGGGCTTTAACGAGATCGGCATCTACAACTATCCTTTTAGTGTTGATAGCTCAACTGAACTTGGCAAACGATTCGACGGTATGGTCGCTTCTGTAAGCAATAATGATATCGTCATCTATCAAGCGCCATCTTGGAATACGATCGAGTTTGATCACGCCTTGGTCGATCACTTCAAACGCTATTCTAAGTTAAAATTGATCATTTTTATCCATGATGTGACGCCGCTGATGTTTGCTGAAAATCGCTACTTGCTGCCAACATTTATCGATTTTTATCAAAAAGCCGAACTTTTGATCGTGCCTTCTGAACAGATGTATCATTTCCTACGAGAAAATGGCCTGACAGAGAAAAAATATGTTGTTCAACACATGTGGGATCATCCCTTAGATGCTAATATGCTTTATGATACCACCGAGGTCAAACGTTTAAATTTCGCGGGTGATCCAACAAAATTTACATTTGTTCAAAACTGGCAATATGATACTCCCTTGCATTTGTTTGCTTCTAAAAAGCCTGAAGCAACTGACTTGAACCTTATCTATGAAGGTTGGCTCAATGATGCCGAACTTTGCATCAAGCTTTCTAAAAATGGTGGTTTTGGTTTGGTTTGGAATGACGGTGGCTATACACAAGAATATACTTCCAAATATATTTCCTATAAATTAGGAACTTATCTGGCTGCGGGTCTACCTGTCATCATTCCGCGTGGCATCTCAAATGAAGAGCTGATCATCAAAAATAACCTTGGTTTTGCAGTTGATTCGATCGCCGAAGCTTTAGAAAAATTAGAGAGCCTCACCCAAGAAGAGTATCTGCAATACAAAAATGCGGTCAAAGAATTTGCTCCACTGCTCCAACAAGGTTACTTTACTAAGCAAGCCTTAGTTCAAGCAGTTTTTGAAGTTTTACAAGCCTAACTAAAAAACAAGCTTTCTTGAGAAAATATTTCCCAGGAAAGCTTGTTTTTTTAGTTCATTTAAAAGCGTAAGCGATACAGACTAGCTGGACGTCCTGGCCCGCGCTTATTTACTTTTCCGATCTCTCGGAAAAGTCGCTGGTGTGTCTTTTTGAAGTTCGAATTATCTATCTCATGAAAACTTACTCCTAAAAACGGTGCATATAAGCTACGCGCTTCACGCAAAGTAAAAGCTTCACCCAAGATCTTCAAGATGTCTGGTTGTGTATCCAACGAGCGCCGAATGTGCAAACAAGCCTTTTTCAAAGCATAATCGCTGACTTGGTAGAATTTGTTTTTTCGTAATCGTTTTTGGTAATACTCAGCTTCTGTATCAACTGTCGCTACCGCTAATTGTTTCTCACCTTTAGTGAAATAATAGTGGCTGTTTAAGTTTTCTAAGGTAAATAGTTCCAAGGTCGAAGTCATCATATCCGGTAATTCCGGTAAATAAGTCATATAGACCATTGTCACTAGGCGTTTTCCATCAACTGATCGCTTAGGATTGGTCAATGTCTCTAATTGTTCAATATTTTTAGGTGAAACAGTCTGCCCTGTCAACTCACGTGTCAGTCTGATCGTCGCATCAAGGGCATCCTCATCCTGGATAAGATAAGTTTCAGGTAAAGTCCAGTCACCCTCATCTTTTAGGATCACCTTCACTTGGTTAGTCATCCGATCAAAACACCAGATGATATTGAGCAACTTTACATCAAACGGGATAAGTGTTCTACTGATTTTCATTTTTTTTGGCAACTATCTCGAATAAAAGTATAGCTTTTCCTTTCCTAAATTATCCTGGTGTTTCCATTTTCCCTGTTGATCAAAAGCCAACTTGTTATAATATAGCTAGCTAAAACAAGGAGGAAAATATCAATGTTACATCTAATACCAAATGATCTGCCCCAAGCACTCGAAAAGTTAGCTTGGTTAAAAGCAAATGGCTATAACACAGCTACCAGAGAAAGTGTCATCAACGACATGACGCAAGACGGTGTCCAAGATATGCTCGACACAGCACTTGAGGGTCCATATTGGGGGACCGCGTGGGAAAAGCCCGATATGATCTTAACGATTACGGGAAGTCTGGGAGAAGAGATCGCCAAAGTTTATCCGCGAAAAGATTTTGAGACCTTTTCACAAGATCTAGCAGATAATGATCTGCTCTACTGGCGTAATTTATCGGCTCAAGTCAGCGCAGCGATCGGAAACGATTAATAGCGATCGTCGTTGATGATTTTTAACCATAACATATTCCCCCTAGCTTAACCAGTGACTAGAGTATAAATTTCATATACTTACCTGCTTACATTGCTGGTATAGTTAGAAAAAGTCTATATATTAAGAAAATATTAACTTTATGTTTTCACAATTTTTAAAATTTTTCTTGCATTTGCAAATTACTATGGTAGAATTTAAAGTAATTTTTGCAAGGGGGAAGAATACAATGGTTAAATTTAGACGTGTTCGTGCGTTTGACACTGAGAACTTGGCTAAAGACAAGACTATCGTAAAAAAAGATATTCAAATCTCTGGTCATAAGATCAAAAATGTGCCAGTTCAGCTTGAAGATTCGCAGTCTGAAGATATTAGTTACCTTATTTCAGACCCTATCTTTAAACGTCTATATTCGATTATCCGAAAAAACACTGAAAGTGTTGAATTCGACTTTGACAAGATCTAAAGTCGGTCAAGTCTATTAATTTGAGATTTACCCGCGCATCTTCTCTTTGGGGGATGCGCTTTTTATTTTGTTCTATTAAAACCGTTTACTAAAAACTATATAATAAAAAAGGTCTATTCGGGGAGATCTAGCTGCAAACCTTTACTGTTACCAAACAATACCTATATTATAGGTCCTCATTAGCTTTTATCACTTACTACTACTTTTACTGGAATATTTTTTTACTCCAACAATTCGGTCCCGCTTGAAAAGACATATATTGTTTCAGAAAGCACAAATGTCTACTTACAGCTTTTTAAATTAAAAATACACTCGAATTTTTTGCTTTAACACCTGAACAGTTAGCGCAATTACAGGATTTTCAGCCACATTCCAGCCAATGCTGAAATAGTTGCAAAAACAAATCAAGACTCACTGAAAAATAACAAGCTGATTTCATAACGATTGTAAAAACAGATTTTATTTCCAAGCGATACCATATTTTTGGTTGGTCTTGATCTATCTTACCGTAAAAAATGCTTGTAAGTGTCAAAACAACGCACTATCTTGCTCTAAGTGTTGGTTTTACCTTGACCTTTACCACGAACGGCAAAATGATCAAGATCCTTAGCACTACAGACATTCTTTGGTCGGTTGCCATCCATGGTTTATTCCTCGTTAGTATTAAAAATGCCCATGACACTATGAAGTCACAGGCATTTTCTTCTATACTTCTTCACCATTGATCTGGAAGATGATCTCGGGAAATTCTTCGGTCCCATTCTTACCTTCCATGAACTCTAGGGCATCCCGTCTAGTTTGCGATAAGTCAACACCCTGTTGTTTAGCAGCAAAGATACAACCACAATAACATTGACGGTAAATGTCATATTCCTTACACATCTCAACTGAACGGCGGTAACCATTGCCCTTCTTAAAATCACTTGGCAAGTAATTGACATCGTAAAAACGTTGGATCTCGATCCCTACCGAATTGATCGTTTGGGAGTTTTTATGTGGACTGATCGTCAATGCACTCCCAAAATAATCAAAGCCCAATTCGACAGCTTTTTTGGCTACCATGTCTAATCGGTAGTCAAAACAAGCTTTACAGCGATCGCCACCTTCAGGCTCTTTTTCTAACCCACGTACTGCTTGGAAATATTCTTGTGGTTTATATGGGGCAGCCACAAATTGCACGTTGTTACCGGTCTTTTCGTTGAAATCATGGATAAATTTTTGTTGGACATATTCACGCCGTTGATACTCCGCACGAGGATGAATATTTGAATTAGCAAAATAAATCGTCACATCCGCAAATTCTGTCATGCGCTCAAGTGTCGTCGTACTACATGGAGCACAACAGGAGTGCAGTAAGATCTTGGGACGAATTTGGTCTTTTTGCCATGTCGAGACCATCTTCATCATGACTTTATCGTAGTTGATCTTTTGGTTTAAGTTCATTTTTGCCAAAATATCTTGCAGATCGATCAAAAAACCTGACCCTCTTTCAATAAAATTTCTATTTTACAGTATAGCACACTATTATCGTGTATAATATTTTTTAGAAAAGAGGGATCTTATGCAAAAATATCGCGCTAAACTACAACGCTATACTATTATCCTGACTGTCATCACTCTGATCGTTAGCGGGGGCTTCATTACCTGCGTTTTAAATAACGTTTCAAAAATACTACTATTAATACTATTTTTATTGCTATTTTTCGTCTTAAGTTCATTGATCAGTGTGATCTTCATGCTCTATCTCCCACGTTTAGAAAAACTCTTAGCTAAACGGCGCAAGCAAAAAAAGGCCACTAACAAAAAGTGACCGTTATGCATCTACGCTATATAACCACAGCACAAAATAACAAGCGATCCATCCAGAGGCAAAATGTGCATCTAGGTGGATCGCCTGTTATCTGTTATAAGCTACCCGTACTGTCCCACACTCTTTTTCATTCGCCCCAGACTTCTTTAGCGATATTAAAAGCTGACCAAGCTTTCGGCCACCCAACGTAAAAAGCTAAGTGCGTAATGATCTCAGCCATCTCCTCTTGGGTGATCCCATGAGCTTTGCCGATATTCATATGGGTTCTAACTTGTTCAAAGTTCCCCCCTGAGATCAAAGCTGATAAAGTGATCACACTACGGTCATGGGCAGATAGTTTATCTTCTCGTGACCAAACTTCACCAAATAAAACATCATCATTTAATTCGGCAAACTTGGGCGCAAAATTTCCCAGGTTATCCCGACCGGCTGTTTGTTTTTCTACCATTTACTTTTCCTCATTATAATTTAGCATATTCCTCATCAGAAACTGCGTCTAACCATTCACTCGTTCCCTTGGTGATCGCCACATGGGCAAACCAACTATCCTTAGTTGCACCGTGCCAATGCTTGACACTTTCATTGATCTTGACCGTATCACCAGCTTTTAAGCGACGAGCAGGTTTACCAAATTCCTGATACCAGCCTTGACCAGCTGTAACTAACAATAATTGGTACCCATCATGATGAATATGCCAATCATTGCGGCATCCTGGTTCAAATGTCACATTTGCCACATTGACATCAACATTATCATTCCCTGCGATCAATTGTTGCAAAAAACTATCCTTATTGAAGTATTTCGCATACGCTTTATTTTTTTGACCTAAGCCGAAAATATTTTCTTTTTCAAATTCATTCATCATCATAACACCCCTTTCACTTTTATTTTATGTCCAGCTCAATATAATGTAAAATACTTATAATGAGTCATAAGTTATTCATATTTTGCATGAAAGAAGTGATCACTTGGAAACGCGTTTACTTGAATACTTTCTCACAGTGGCAGAAACTGGCAACATCACCAAGGCAGCTACCAAATTACACCTAACTCAACCGACCCTTTCCCGACAGATAATGGAACTTGAACAACAATTAGGGACTAAGCTTTTTATCCGTGGCAAACGTCAACTGGCTTTGACAACGGCGGGGCTTGTCTTTGAAAAACGCGCCCGTGAACTGCTAGGCTTTTGGGACCAGACCAAAAATGAGATCCAGCAGACAAATACTATCCTCGTCGAGACTTTGAAGATCGGCTGTGTTGAAACCAGTATTTCTCCTCTCGCAATGCAGGCTTGTCTTGCCTTTCACCAAAATTATCCTGCTGTGAACTTCAACATTACCGATGCCGATGGTAATGATATCAAAGAACGTTTAGATCAAAATGATCTGGAACTTGGTTTTTTGATCGCTCCGATCGAAGTGGCTAAATATAACTATTTAACTTTGAAACAAACTGAGACTTGGGGGGTCGTTGTTCGCAAAACCCATCGGCTCGCAACTAAAGCGACCATTACAGGGGCAGACCTTGAAAATGAGACTCTGCTCTTACCCAAACGCGGGATCGTCCGTAGTGAGCTTCAAGCTTGGCTCAAATCGATCCCCACTAGTGCCAATATTTTGGGTACCAGCAATCTCTTGGGCAATGTTACGACTTTAGCGAGACAAAGTGATATTTGCCTCTTATGTGTTAAAGGTGCCTTTGAGATGTTTGATACCTCTGAGCTCGTCTTTATCCCCTTTACTCCACTTCGTCATAGTAAACACATTTTAGCGTGGCGTAAAAATGTTGAATTATCGCTCGCAGCTCAAGAGTTCATCGAGTTTGTTAAAAATAATAAGCTTTAATTATCGAGCCGTTTTAATTATTTTTTCATAATCCTCTAAAGCGTGCTATAATCCATATAAGGCGATCTAACCAGCCTACAAAGGAGGAATTTTTATGACTGATCTAGTTGATCTTGACTGGGAAAATTTAGGATTCGACTACATGGAGCTACCCTATCGTTACCGAGCACATTATAAGGATGGCCAGTGGCACAAAGCTGGCTTGACTGAGGACGCGACGATCGCGATCAATGAAGGCTCACCTGTCTTTCACTATGGCCAAGCTGCATTTGAAGGCCTAAAAGCGTATCGCTGTAAAGACGGTAGTATCAATCTTTTTCGGCCCGATCAAAATGCAGCGCGATTACAACGAAGCTGCCAACGTTTATTGATGCCAGAAGTACCGACAGAGATGTTCATCGACGCTCTAAAGCAAGTGGTAAAGGCAAATGAAGCCTATGTTCCTCCATATGGTTCAGGTGGTACCCTTTACTTACGTCCAAATATCATCGGGGTCGGACCAAATATCGGTGTCCATCCCGCTTTAGAATACATCTTTACCGTCTTTGCAATGCCTGTTGGTAACTACTTTAAAGGTGGTCTCCAACCAACTAACTTCTTAGCGGCTAATTATGACCGTGCTGCTCATAAGGGTACTGGTCAAAGCAAAGTTGGTGGTAATTATGCAGCTAGTCTCTTACCAGGGGCCGAAGCTAAAAAACAAGGCTTTTCTGACTGTATCTATTTAGATCCACTTGAACATAAAAAGATCGAAGAAGTTGGTTCAGCTAACTTCTTTGGGATCACCAACGATAACAAGTTCGTTACACCAAAATCCCCTTCGATCTTACCAAGCATCACCAAATATTCACTGCTCTATCTCGCTAAAGAGCGTCTGGGGATGGAGACTTTAGAAACAGATATTTACTTAGATGATCTTGATCACTTAGTCGAAGCTGGTGCCTGTGGAACTGCGGCTGTGATCTCTCCGATCGGTGGTTTCCAGATCGGAGATAAACTACACGTCTTTTACTCTGAAACAGAAGTTGGTCCCGTTACTAAAAAACTCTATGATGAATTGACCGGGATCCAATTTGGCGATAAAAAAGCGCCTGAAGGGTGGATCGTTAAAGTATAAAGCTATTACACAAACAAAAGGGGCTGTGGCATGATCAGTCTTTAATATTATATATTAATGAAAACTACCACTAAGAAGTTACTATTCATTGTTTAGTTGTTACTAAACCCTGTAAAGTCTTAAAAACTAGTATTTTCAGGGTAAAGAAAGACATCTTTAAATTCCAACGTTCGGAATTTAAAGATGTCTTTTTACTTATGGCACAGCCTCTTTTGCTATATTTCCTACTATTCTTTAATTATTTGCCTTTTCGCTTTTTATCAAGTAATGATCCCATCCCCAAAAGAGAAGCTAACATTACAAAAAGCGCCCCCACAATTGATGGCTTAGTTTTTTCACCTAATTGTGGTAATTTTGTTAGTTCTGTATCTTTAGCGTCCTCATTTTCTGTTGCCATTGATATCGACACAGTTTTGTCAACATGTGGTTGCTTAGTTGACATTACTGGAATATTTGAAGTACTTGGTAAGTTTGATATGACTGAATCTTTTGGTAATATTGTAGTTCCAGGGTCTTTTGGTATTGTTGGATCATTTGTCTCTGGGGTCTCAGATACGTCTGGCATAGTTGGACTTACTGGAGGTGTTGGAATTTCTAGCAACTCTTCACCAACCGTCACAGTTTGCCAAATATAATTTACAGGAGCATCTTTTCCTGCAGCTTGTAAACTTATCTCATATTCTTTTCCTGCTAACAATCCTTTTAATGTCAAAATACCAGCTGTACCTGTGACTTGGTATACTTTAGTCCCATATTTTTCTTTAGCAACTAAAGTATATTCAGCGACTTTTGACAAATCGACTCCAGTGACTTTAGCTAGATCAAGACTTATGGTCTGTGCTTGATCATCGTAACTAATGGTTGGCGTTTGTGGGATCGAAGTCGTTGTCGTTGGTACAAGATACTCCAATTCTTCGATATGACTACCATACTGACTTAAGCCAACACCTTGGATAAAGAGTTTTGTTAAAAGTAGTTGCCCATTTGGTCCTGGATGAAGCGGGATCCCGTCTGTAACAAACAAATTCTCTTTTTCCCATAGATACGGATATTTATCCACTAACTCCTTAAACGGTGTATATTGATCAATTAGTAACAAATCTTCATTTTGCGCTACGATCTGTTTGATCACTTCGATAAATTCAGGGATCCGCTTGACACGACTTGCTTGTGGCGAAGGTGTTGGAGTCCGTAAGATAATGATTGCATTCTTCTTACGCGCTTTTTCGATCAATTGTTGTAACTGCTCTTTAAATTGTTCTGGGGTCAATTTAGTATTGGCTACGTCATTTGTCCCTAACATGATCGAAATCACATCTGGTGAATATTTATCTAATCTTTGATCGATCTGTGCCATGGTACTTGCAACCGTTGCCCCTGAAACAGCTGTGTTTAAGACAACATCTTGTGTCCGTCCAAGATCATCAGTTAAATATTTTTCAAATGACTGCGCAATCCCGTCATACCCAAGTGTCCAAGCTGCTGCATGCGTGATCGAATCCCCCATAAAAAGCCAAGTCACACTTTGCTTATTTTCCAAAAGTTCTTTTATCCGCTGTTGGTTTCTATCCAACGTTTGTGTTTTAACACTTGCAGCTGTTTGGTCATCTAAAGTTCCCGTAACTGTTTTTAACTGCATTTTACCATCTGCACTCGTTACGACTAGCTCGTAATTTTGTCCTGCAAAAGTACTTAATTCAAGTGAAGTTTGATTCGTAAAATCACCCGTTAAAATTTGTGGACCGATTTTTAGCTCATAACGCCAGGTCCCTTGACCTGATTCGATCGATAGCTTACCATCACTATATGTCACCTTTGGACTTTCTTTCAAAAACTCAGTTGCTTCCGGCTTAGCGTTTAGGTCTAATTTCACATCATTACCTAGGTAACCTTCCGTTGTTTGAAGCGTTGCTTTAGCTAATTGTCGTCCAATCTCCAAATGCCCTTTAGCATTTAATGTCCCATCATCATTTAAGCAATTTTGTTTAAATCCATCATTATCTGTTGCAAAAAAATGATCGACTAAAACGATCTTATCGATCCGGTCATCGTTACTATACTTAGCGATGACTGCTTTTGTGGCTTCGATATAACGTTTGATCTGCTCATTTTCAGCCTCATCTTTAGTTGCATATGGCATCTGTAAAACAACAAAACCATCTATCAAAGCACGATCGATAAAGGCACTCAAAGTTTGCTGATAAGCTATCAGATCCTCTTTTTGAAGTTCTTCCTTTCCTAAACAATAATCCACTGCTTTAGGACTATATTTAGCAACTAATTCATCATAATTAGCCAAGATCGTAGCTAGATCCATTCCTTTTTGCGCAGTATTGATCGTATAGCGTTGCCGCCCTAGTTCAGTTTCTGATTTTATCCACCGAATATACTCTTCGAATTGTCCAACATAGTTTCTAGCGCCTCCAGTTTGATCAAATCCCCCTTGAGTCGTTTCACCTCCGACAAAGACCCAAGTTTTATCACCAGCATTTTTATCAAACATCTCTGTGATCGCAGCCCCAGATTTGATCTCGCCGATAAAACCTACTGTATGTTTAGTCGTATCTGTTGCATTAAAACCGTATTTATTAGCAATTGTTGTTTTCGTTGTCTGTAAGCCCACTTTGATCTGACCTGTGTCCGTCTTCTTTAATTGATAACTAAAGACAAGTTCATTAGTTCCATTACCACTTACATAAATAGCTTCTTCTTGCTTATCGCCGATCTGAAGCGCTAATTTTTGTTCACCAGTAATAAAAACTGGAGTATCAAACTTAACTTTGAGCAACAATTGATCACCATTGATCTCTTTTTCAAAGCTACGTAAAATAACAGCATCTTCACGTATTTTTGTGGCTAATAATTGCTCGAGATCAAAGGTTTGGTATTTGATATGGCCGTTATGCTCATATGCAAGCCCGACTGTTTTGGGATCAAGTTGGACTAAACTTGAATACGCAAAACGAAACGGCTCAAAAACATTGGCACTTAACCATTTGATCGAATCATCACTTTGGACCTCACCAATACGCAAGATCCCTTTATTTCGCTGATTACGCACTTGGATCTGTTCGCCTTGAGGATCACCTAAAGGATTAGATAATACAATATATTCTTTGCCGTTTAAGTTCACGTGGAGCGCTGAAAGATTGACATAAGGTTCAGGCAGATCAGTCACAGTTACATTATCATTCCAAGTTTGACCATAATCTGTACTTGAAGCGATCGCGATCGTTTTACCCGTGTTTCGCATAAATTGTAAGAGATGTCCATTATTCAACTGAACGATCTGACTTTCTGTCAGTTCAGTAACTGAAGTGTTGAAATCCTTAGAATTTGTATGCTGTCCATTGCCAAAGATACGCCCGTCATTTGGTGATTCGCCCCGACGCCAAGTTTGACCACCATCATCACTGTAAATGTTAGCACTACTTTGCCGTCCCATACCTGTACCTTGCTGATTAGTATAGTATATCGGGAAAATCAACCGCTTCGTTTTTGTTCCATCATCATGATTTACTTCAATCTCACGCCCAGCAGCTGCTCCGGTTCCTATAAAACCCATCCAATCTTCTTTGATATCTGGAGTCAGATCCATCGGCGCTGACCAAGTTTGACCTTGATCTTCACTTGTCAATAGCCACAAAAAACCAGTTAATGCTGTAAATAATGGTGCTGTCTTTGATCCAGGACGCGTCACTCCAGTTTTATCACGACCACTACGTAAGTAAATGTTACCTAAATAAGTCGCAGATGCCCCATTTTTTCCTGTTTGGTAAAGGTCTCCTTTGGTACTAAAGGCTGTTGCAAAATTTCCTTCATCAACATACATGTCAGTCGCATTTCCTTTAGCATCATATACGATCCCATTTTCACGCACAGTATAAGTCTGATTATTAAAATCCGTGAGTTTTAAATAATTTTTCCCATTGATCTGTTCGTAGGCTGAGCCAGCCTTTGAATTTACTGCCCCTTGACATTCTGGATAGGCGTCAACTAAGAGATAGAGTTTGCCATTAGAATCCGTCAATAACGTTGGATCGATCGTAAAAGCTGATTGAGTCATATTGGTATTCCAATCTGCTTTACTATAATTAGTCGTAAAATATGGTTGTGTAGCTAGATCTAAAACAACGATGTTATCGCTCCACGTCTTACCATCATCATGACTGACTCTAACTACTGTTGCTACATCGCCCCAATCGTTATAGTGCTTCTTTCTTGCATCAGCAACTGCAACAAGTGTCCCTTGAGGGGTTTTCACTAACGATGGGATCCGATATTCAAAAACGCCTTCAGAATATTTATCAAAAAGACTCCCTGCCGTTGGTTCTTTACGTGCAGTCGCTTGATGAAGCGTAGCGATCATTTCAGCATCAGCTGGCTGATCTGACACGATAACTTGATCGAGCTTACCTTTTAGTCCCCAATGGCACACTGAAACACCATCGTATTTCCGCAAGACCGCACCTAAGGCTAAAGTATCAACTTTGTTTGCCCAACTAAGATCACTCAAAGCACCTGTAAACTCGGTCGCTCCGAGCTGATTTCCATCCAAATATAGCTTAACCTGTTGTCCAGTAAAAACATAACTGAGCGTATGCCAATCTGAGTTGCTCAACCCGCTAGCCTCGACTGCGAATTTGACGATCGGTTTTCCTCTAAATTCTAAACCAACATTATTATTTTTCGTATCTAAATAAAACGTTGCATATTCATTTGAAGTTCCCTTAACAGAAAGCGACATCAAGGCTAAAACTTGTGAGTTTCTCACGATCGTATCGTCAGGATCTAACTGATACCTAAACGTAAATGTCCCTTGCCCTAAGTGCATAATCTCAGTGAGTTTATCTTGTAAAGCAACACTATTTTTTTCAACTTCAGCTTGTGTCCCATCAAATTGATGATCATTAGTTTCTAAAATAACTTTATTTTCTGGAACTACTAAACCTGTCTCATGGATCTGCTCTGCTGGTAACTCAAGCAACACAGTGCGTCCGCCTTTAGTTTGATAACTAAGACCATAACTTGTAGCACTTCCGATGACTTGTGTTGGATCTTGCCATGAAAATCCTTGCGGTAAAGCAACACTTGCCAAAGTCTCCCCTGTTTTTCCGACTAGTCCCTCAGCTGGTAAGACTGTTAGATGAGCAACCTGATGGATGACTTTAGCTGTTGGAGTCTTAGTCAGGTCAACACCCCTAGGGACTGCACTGTAATAAATATTATAGACACCTGGGGCTAGTTCTTTTAACTTAGCTTGATCAGCCACACCTGAAACTCGTAAAGTCGAATTTGTATTTTGCCCAGCATTGGTGAACATATATTCATCTTCAACTGAATAATCGAGTTGATAGTTTTTGTCGCTGATATTTACACCAGCTAAAAGATCAGGGACTGTCTTTTCAGTCATTGTGATATCTTTGATACCGTCGATTTTTGGCACAGTTGCATAATACGCAGCGGCTGCGGCTTTTTGTTCATCTGACTGATAATATTTAACGTAATCGATGATAAACTTCGTATCATCTTTTCCCAGATAATAACCTGCATTCTTCGCCCAATTGCCACCAGCTGCTAAATTTAGCTGGATGTATTGTGGTTTATTGAAGCAAGCAGCAGCAGCTTTAGCCCGTTCATCTGCTGTCAGATCTAAAGTATTATAAACAACACCATCAACATACCATTCGATCTTATCTGGTGACCAATTGATCCCAAAAGTATGAAATTCATCATAAAAGTCTTTGTTTAGGCTAAGATTACCTCCCATTTCGTATGGAGAATAAGAGCCATCTTTATCAGCATCACCCTTTTCATAATAGAAATGCGGAGTACCATAAACTTTACTGTTACTTTGATCACCTTCAGCTACTTCGCCTGCATGTTTGCCATTAGGAGAACCGATAAGTTCCATGATATCTATCTCACCAGTGCTAGGCCAACCATAACCTTGATCAGCTGAGATATCACCATCTAAAGTAAAATCAGAACCCAATGTCCAAAAAGCTGGAAATGCTCCTTTACCTTTTGGCAATTTAGCACGCATTTCGATCTTTCCATAGAGGAATTCTTTTTTCCCAGCTGTTCGAACGCTCCCCGAATCATAGATCACTTCTCGTCCATTTGCTCCCCCACGCGGATTAGTATATTGATCTTCTCCTCTACGATCAGTGATCTGTAAGACTAACTTACCATCTTCAAGATAAACATTATCTTTACTGTCAGTATAGTGCTGTTGTTCATTGCCACGTACACTACCCAGTTCATAGCCCCAAGTATTTTGGTCAAGTTGATCTTGTTTGAAATCATCTTCCCAAACAAGATCATATTTTTCATTTTCTTTAACACTGACATTGTCTAAACTTGCCCCTGCACCTAGAGCGAGTGCCTGGTCGACTTTTTTGACTAAGCCGATATAGGTTTGAGCTGTCGTTGCTGTAAAAGTGAATTTTTTGTGAGCAAAGTCACCTTTGACACCTGTTAGTTCGATCTGTTGCAACACTTTACCAGGTTGTCCGTTTGTGACTTCTTTAGCGACTAAATACATTCCCGAATCAATATCAGTATCTAACCTTACATCGGCTTCAAAGGAGTATTCTTTTCCAGCAGTCGTTGAGATCTTTTGCATTACTGAGCTATCAGGATCAGTCCCCACGATCGCTGCATGACTACCAGTATCATCAGTCACTACTTTCGCATTACCATCAGCCGAATATTCCCAACTATCTTTATTAGCCGTATATTCGCCATCAAAGCTCCCATTATCTACTTTATTTAAAGCATCTTGTGTGAACTTTCCACAGTAGCTGCGGTGGTTGTTGCCTCTTTATCAGCTACATTTTGGGTTTGGGGTACTTGTGAAATTTTTTCTTCACTCGTCTCTTTATCGGTTCCTGCTGTATTTGCTAAAGAACTTGCAGCTGTCTTTTCAGATGCTGGATCTTGGATAACATCGTTTGAGATACCTTGAGTGCTCGTTTTATCTTCCTTTTGCTGTGCTAAAGGATCATTGTTATCTGTTTGCTCAATATTAGTATCTGCCATATCAGCCTTTACTAACGTATTTCCCCCAAAACTTAGCCCTACTCCGACTAAGACTGAAGCTACTCCTATACTTAACCGTTTGATCGTGTACCGATTTTTCTTAATGGCTTGTCGCTGTAATTGCAGTTGTCTATTTTTCTTAGAAACCATCTGAGTTCTCCTTTTTAAAACGTTTTCTTTATTTCGTATCAAAAAGAAGCTGTGCTGGATACTTTCGAACCAAGCGCTGCCTCTTTATAGTATGTTATCTTTTAGCTAAATATTCGTACAATTCGACCAATTCTTCAGCAACATCAACAAAAGTGATCCCCGTCATCAAATGGTCTTGGCTATGAACTGTAAGCAATGTCATCTGAGCTGTTTTGCCTTTAGCTTCATTAGCTAACATCTCCGTTTGTGCATTATGGGCACTAGCTAGATCTTGCTTTGCTTGCTTTAAATTTTCATGAGCTTTAGTAAAATCGCCTTCTTTAGCGAACTTCAAAGCTTCCATTGCGCAACTTTTAGCATCGCCACCATACATGATCAGACCCATAACAGCTTGTAATGTTTTTTCGTCCATATTTTCTCCCCTATTTAAGCAATCCTTGCGCTAAATTTAAGACATTTTTCCCATTCATCATACCGTAATCTCCCATTGGGATCACTTCAACTGGGATCTGCTTTTCACCAAAAGTTGTTTTAAATTCATCTAACATAAAGCGAACTTGTGGTCCTAATAAGATCACATCGACTTTTTGATCTTCTGTTTGCTTCTTAGCCTCTGAAACTGGGACCGCAAAGATCGTTGCATCGATCCCTTGTTCTTTTGCTGCTGCTTGCATTTTTGTCACGAGTAGACTCGTACTCATCCCAGCTGCACAAGCTAACATGATCGTTGTTTTTTCCATTTTATTTTCCCCCTAACGATTGATCGAACGTGCGATCGCCGAAACTGTATGTCTAACACCGCGGATCACTTTACTTAATTCATAAATATTTTCGACGGGGGCAACACCACCGTACCCTGCATCCCCGATGTGTTGAATATCTACACCACAGATTTTATTTAGTAAAGCGATCTCTTTGATCGTTTCAGTATCAGAACTCTCCTGACTCGTCCCGATCGCTGATAAGACTAGGCCACCTTTTTGATGAACTAGAGAAACAACTTGGCATAATTGCTCTTGTGTAAATCCAGGAACTGTTCCAACTGCTGGGACCAAGATGATATCTGCTCCAGCTTTGATCAACTCGGCTGTAACTTCTAGATCAACGACTGGTTCGTCAACTCCAGCTCCATGCATCTTCCCAGCAATTATCAGACCAGAAAAAGCCTGTTTAGCTTGCACGATCGCATCTATGATCTGAGCATTTGTCACACCAGTCCCAGGGTTTCCCGTCAAGCAGACAAAATCAAAACCCAAAGCTTCAATGCGTCTAAAAGTATCAGAAGTTGCTTTTCGTCCAGCTGAGATATCCAAACGATCTTCTGCCATCTGTGCATTTTGATCAACTGGTTCTAGATTGACACCAAGTGGACGACCTGTTAATTCATGTAATTTGGTGATCATCTCAGAAGATGAGACTGTCAAACCAGAGATCTTAGGCTCTAACACATCGACTCCATTTAGCAATAACAGATCCGCTCCAAAAGCACTCGCAACTTCTGCATTGGTGATATCTTCAACAAAACATTCCCGTGGAGCAAAATTTTCTGATAAGACGACACGACCTTCGCTAGCTTTGATACTTTGCTTTAATTCTTGTGCACTCATCTGTAAAACTTCAGATGTATCTGCACTTATCAAACGTTTGACCATTATTATTCCTCACTTTTAGCTTCTTCTTGTTTAAATGTTTTTTCTAAATTCAAGATAAATGGTAGATACAATAACACATCTAAAACGATCAAAATGATTTGAACGATCGAGCCCATAATACTACCAGTACATAAAAAGCCACTGATGATCGGTGGTGTCGTCCAACCTGGTTCAGCATAGATCAATGGTAAGATCCCAACTTTGACTGCCGCATATGATAACAACAAATTCATCAATGGTGCCAAGATAAACGGTACGATCAATAAGACATTCAAAACAACTGGTACCCCAAACATCGTCGGTTCATTGATATTGAAAAAACCTGGGATCAACGTGATCGGTGATAGAGCTTTTGCACGTTGACTAGCTTTTTTCCGCCGTGCGATCCAAGCTAAAGCGATCACAAGTCCGATCGTAGCCCCAGCACCACCAATATAAATGAAATTATTGATAAATGGAGTCGTAAAAATATGTTGCAAAGGCTCACCCATTTTATGTGCCTGCACATTATCATTTAGATTTGAGATCCAGATCGGTTCCATGATCTTATTGACGATATTGCCACCATGAAGCCCAACGAACCAGAAAAGACTGTTACATAAAACTAAGATCACAACACCAAAAATATTATTGCCTAACATTCCCAAAGGCACACCTAAGACTGTTTTAGCTAATAAATGCATGTCTGGCAACTTAAAATGATCCAATAAGCTATATACTAGTAACCAAAATGACACCAATACTGCCCCAGGAATGATCGCACTAAAGCTTTTAGATACAGCTGGGGGAACACTATCAGGAAGTTTGATCTCAATATCATTATTGATGAACCATTGGTAAACATATCCGTTGATCAACCCCAAAATGATCGCTACAAATAGTCCTTGTGCTGTCATATATGATGTCAAGATCGAGCTACCATCATTTGAAGTCAAAAATGGGGTCACCACGATAAAACACGATAATGAGACGATCCCCGCTGAAACACCGTCAGTCTTATATTGCTTCGCCAAACTGTAAGCGATGCCAAAACTAGATACAAGACCGATCAAACCAAAACTACTATCTGACCCCTTATAGAGGTAAGCACCAATACCAGCATCAGTCAACCACTTTTCAAATGGGGGGATCGAAAAGCCAGTTGCCAAGATCATAAAAAATGATCCAATGATGATCAATGGCATTGATAAGATGATCCCATCTCTGATCGCGACTAAAAATTTATTGTTGCCTAATTTCATCGCAAATGGCATCAATTTATCTTGAATACTTTGACCCTTATTACTCATTTCTTACTCAACTCCTATATTTTTTACATGATCTACTTAACTCAATTAATAAATTATAAAAACAAATAATTACCCCCTAATATAGCTTCGTTTAATTATAATTTATCAACAAATGAATTGTAATACACTTTTTTGATTTTTGTCAACAATTTAGTTATAAAAATGAACGAATCAAAAAGTTATTTCTAAACCAAGAAAACGTAGTATAATTAAGGAATATCAGCAATAACATTTAATATTCACTATTTAAAATAAATTATTTTTTAGTGGTAATTTGACGAAAGGACTTCAAAATATATGGCATTCACAAAAAAGCAACGCGAACTTTGCGCTAAGATCTTGGATGAAGTTTATACCAATGGTGCGATCTCTAGGATCGATATCGCCAATAAAACAAAGATCACCCCCGCAACGGTCAGCTCTCTTACCAGTCAAATGGTCGAAGACGGGCTACTATATGAAGCCGGTGAAACTTTTGACAAAAAAAATAAAGCAGGTCGAAAAAAGATCCTGCTTTCAGTCTGTCATGACCACAGTTATTTTATCGGTGCCGAGATCTCTGAACGCTATTACACCTTTAGTTTGACGGATAATTTAGGTAAGATCATCTCTCAAGTAGCCTATCCCGTAGAAAATAATGCGATCCATCTGACTAGTGAATGTTTTATCGATAAACTCCAAGAGTTTTTACTTGCAAGTCCAGTTACAGTTCAAGCGATCGGTGTCGCTTTACCCGGACACTTTAATTATATAAAAGCTGACCAGATCCTTACCAATAACCCTTTGTGGCAAAATTTTTCACTAGATCTGATCAGCGATGCTTTCGACTTGCCCGTGTTTTTCTCAAATAATGTCAATTGTATGGCACTTTCAGAAAAGCTCTACTCACCTGACAAAGAAGATAATTTTCTCTTCTTTAACCTCTCACGTGGGATCTATTGTTCATATGTTCACTGTGGTGAGATCTTTTGCAAACAAAATTTCTTAGTTGGTGAGATCGGGCATACGAGCGTTTCTTTGCAAGGAAATCTTTGTGAATGTGGCAAACGTGGCTGTCTTCAGACTTATGCCAGTGAGACTTGGCTCTTAAAAAAAGCAGCGCTACTCTTTGAAAGTTCCACCGAGACTTTTTTACGCCAACTTGCAACTGAACCTAAAGATATTACTTTACAAACTTTACTAAAAGCATATCGCTTAGGAGATACTGGTGTTGTTCATCTATTAGATATTGCGATCAATTACATTGCTCTAGCACTGTTGAATATGACGATGATCCTTGACTCAAGCAAAGTCTTTATTCGCGGAGAGCTATTCAATGAACCGATGATCAAAGAACAGCTTTTATCGTTATTGAGCTATGAATCATCGCTTTCATCTATGACAAGTACAACTAAATTTATTGTTAAAGATTTTGACATCTACACTGGTTCGATCGGAGCAACTGCTCTAGCTCTCAACAAAACTTTATTAAACAAATTCTGACGATCGTTGGCTAAGATCGTGATACCAAAACAGGCTAAAGATCTGCGTCTTAGACGTTAGAGTGATCTTTAGCCTGTTTTCTATGAGACTTATTTGCGCTTATGTTTGACGACTGTAAAAAAGCGTAATGCTAACGACAATAAAATAAAGAAGATAATTACAAAAGAAATATAATTATTCCAAAAATTCAATGTTTGCCCTAAAATATGTAAAACAGCTGCTTGAAGTAACATCGTGAGAAAAGCCATGCCTGCTACAATGAAAAACAATTCGATATAACGTCTCACAGTCTCATCATCCTTTCGTTGTGAAATACCAGCTTTTTGTCCCAATTTTTCTAGCTCAGATCGCTTTTTTATAGGTAAAGCTGTGAGAAAATATGTATTGGTCTGAACAGCTTCACCAACTTTGATCAACCCTAAAGTCGTCATGACCTTGTCCATCGTCCGCAAAGCTGTATCTGTTGTGCCACCAACGACATTTTCCCAAGTTTTGGCATAGCAGTTCGTCAGTAAAACATAGTGCTTATGCCTAAAAGGTTCGATCGGATGAGGATCTCCTCTCTTATCAAAACGCAAACTTACCTGACGTAAACAATCGAGAAAGTTTTTCATTACACCAGAAAGAGCTCCCCAATATGTTGGTGCCGCCAAGATCCAGACGTCTGCTTGTTTTAAGCTTAAAACGATATCCTCTAGTGCTGGACTACCAGGATAGATCGCATGATCAGCTAAATAAAGTTGTTCGACTTCATTTTCTGGTCCAACATTTTCTAAAACAGACTCTAGCATCTGCATCGTGATCCCATCACGTTTATAACAGCCTGCGATCCCAATGATCTTCATCTTACGCCCTTCTTTCATCATATCGTTTATTACGACACATCCGCTCTCATTATAGCACAGCACTTGCCTTTGCCTTCTTTTTTCGCCTGACCACTAAAATAATTAATTAAAAATTTTATCCATTTTTAAAACCCTGTTTATGGTATATTAATATATATATCATTGTAAGGGGTATTTTTATGACTAAAAAGCTATTTGGACTTGTTAGTTTACTCTGTTCATGTCTATTTTTCATCAGTCTAAGTACTACAGCGCATGCAGAAAAAATTTATCAGATCGGGACTGACGTTACTTATCCACCATTTGAATTTGCCAATAAAGACAATCAATATGTTGGGATCGATATCGACTTATTAAAAGCGATCGCAAAAGAAGAAAACTTCAAAGTTGAGATCAAGCCAGTCGGTTTTAACGCCGCAGTCCAATCACTCCAATCAGGCCAGTTAGATGGTGTCATGGCTGGAATGGCAATGACTGATGAACGTAAAGTAAAATTTGATTTTTCAGAGCCATATTATAAGACGGGTTTTGTCATGGCAGTCGCTAAAAACAGTAAGATCGATAAATTAGAAGAACTTCGGGGTAAAAGAGTTGCGATCAAGACTGGGACGGCTGCGGGCGAATATGCAATGTCTTTAAAAGACAAGTACGGTTTTTCCACCGTAACTTTTGATGACTCAGACAATATGTATAATGATGTCGTCAATGGAAATTCAGTCGCATGTTTTGAAGATATTCCCGTAATGCAGTATGCGATCAAGACTGGGACCGCACTCAAGATCGTTACTAAGCCAGCTCGCGGTGGTTATTACGGTTTTGCCGTCATGAAAGGCCAAAATCAAGAATTACTCAAAAAGTTCAATGCTGGTCTGGCCAAGATCAAACAAAATGGTGAATATAAAAAGATCGTTGATCGTTATTTGAGCTCTGAAACCGTTGCTGCGCAAAAAGATGCCAAAAAAGATGGTAATAGTGAGCGAACATTTTTCGGATTACTAAAACAAAATCGCCAAGCCTTGTTAAAGGGTCTGGGCGAAACCTTATATTTAACTGTCATCGGGATCATTTGCGCAACGGTCTTCGGGGTGATCATTGGATTGCTCGGGATCTTACCAAATAAATTTGCTCAAGGTTTCTCCACCACCATTATCTATATTTTCCGTGGTTTACCACTACTGGTACTGGCTTTATTCATCTATAATGGACTCCCATCGCTGACAGGGGTCAAGATCCCAGCCTTTGTTGCTGGGGTGATCACCTTGATGTTAAATGAAGGTGCTTATACAGCAGCCTTTGTCAAAGGTGGGATCGAAGCTGTCGACAAGGGTCAAATGGAGGCCGCCCGTTCATTAGGGCTTCCATTTAGTACTGCAATGCGTAAAGTTATCTTGCCACAAGGGCTCAAGATCATGGTGCCATCCTTTGTCAACCAATTCATCATTACTTTAAAGGACACCTCGATCCTCTCGATCATTGGGATCTTAGAATTGACCCAGACTGGTAAGATCATCATCGCCCGCAACCTTGAAGGCTTCAAAGTTTGGACGATCATCGCTTTGATCTACCTGATCATCATCACACTTTTGACTTGGTTATCAAATTACGTTCAAAAGAAAATGAAATAATGAGTAACACAAAACATGTTGCTTAATAAATAGCGCGAGCTCCACCATGATGTTGGTGGGGGCCCGCGCTATTTATATGGCACTAAATTTTTAGTTTGTCAGCGTGATCACAGTTTGGAGTGGAACATCATATTCATCTACTGACCACTGTGCCGTTGGATAAGCCATTGCTGGAGCTACCAAAGATACAGTATTTCCTGGGAAATCTTTTAAATAGCGATCATAGTAACCTCCACCAAAACCTAAGCGGATCTTGCTGTCCAAAGCGTAGGCTATGCCCGGAACGATCAAAAGATCTATATCAGTTTGAACTTTTTTAGCATCATATTTAGGTTCTAAGACACCAAACTTACTCATCTCAAAATCTTTTTCTATGTCTGCTGGTAAAAAGACCATCTGGCGCTTCGGCAACGTACGCGGATAAAAAACTTTTTTCCCCTCACGTTTAGCCTGAATACTTATCGCCTCAGTTGGTACTTCAAGTTCGCCTGCCATCGTTAGCCCTACTGTTTGCGCTTGTTGCCAAATGTCTGTAGTAAATAATTTTTCTGCCAACTTACTTCCAGAAGCATTAGTCTCTAGCGTCGCACTGGCTAATTTTTTTAATTGTCGTTTACGAAATTCTATTTTAGTCTGCATCAGTATCCCCCCTCACCTCAAGCATAAGCTACTCGATACAAAAAAAGCAACCGCCAATAACTGGCGGTTGCTTAAGTGTGTTATTTCATTGTTTAGGAGAAATTTTAGTCTTTTGCTTCTGTTTCATCAGCATTTTCTTTACGTTCGGCGATAACTAAAACTCCATCTTTCATATCGGCTTCTAGATGCTTAACATCAATGTTATCCAAGTAGAAGTCAGTTACTTTATCACGAATTTGTTGTTCGATGACACGACGCAATGGACGAGCACCCATAGCTTCATCGTAACCTTGTTCGATCAAGAATTCCTTAGCAGGTTCAGAAACTTCTAAGTCTAAGCCCTTCTTAGCCAAGTTGCGGTTTACATCAGCTAACATCAAGTCAACGATGTGATGCAAGTCTTCCTTAGTCAAGTGTGAGAATTCGATGACCGCGTTGAAACGGTTCAAGAATTCAGGTCTGAAGTATGGAGCTAACTTCTTCATGATCTCTTCGTCTTTTTCTTCATCGCCTGTCAAAGCTTCGTTACCAAAGCCAGCGTTTGAAGTTGCAATGATCACTGTGTTCTTGAAGTTGACCGTATTACCTTGACCATCTGTTAAGCGACCATCATCAAGCACTTGTAATAACAAGGTGATAACTTGTGGATCAGCTTTTTCGATCTCATCTAACAAAACGATCGAGTATGGTTGACGACGAACACGTTCAGTCAAAGTATTGCTGTTGTCATCATAGCCAACATAACCTGCTGTTGTACCGATCAACTTGGAAACAGCTGTCCGATCTGAGTATTCGGACATATCTAAGCGGATGATCGCATCTTTGTTACCAAACATGTCATAAGCTAATTGTTTAGCTAATTCTGTCTTACCAACACCTGTAGGCCCAACGAATAAGAAGGAACCAATTGGACGGTTACCATCGTCAAAGCCAGCACGGTTACGACGGATAGCACGTGAAACAGCTTCAACAGCTTCATCTTGGCCAATAACTTTGCCCTTCAAACGGCTTTCGATATTACGCAAGCGTTCGATGTCACTTGCACCCATCTTAGATACAGGGATACCTGTCAAACGTTCAACAGATTGAGCTACATCATCGACTGTTGCTGTAACTTTTTGTGCTTCTGAATTGCTGTTTAATTTTGCTTCTAATTCATCGATCTTAGCTTTAACATTCAAAGCTTCTTCGTAATCTTCCTTATCAGCAGCAGCTTGTTGTTCATCTTTAGCTTTCTTGATCTGGGCTTCGATCTGCTTAGCATCTGTAACTGTGTGTTGTGATGCTAAGTGAGCAGCAGTCATATCTACTAAGTCGATCGCTTTATCAGGTAATGTCCGTTGTGGGATATATTGTACTGATAAGTCAACGGCTGCTTTCAAAACATCGTCTGGTAAGACAACATTGTGGTGGTCTTCGTAAAGTTTACGGATACCTTCCAAGATCTTGAAAGTATCTTCTGGTGTAGGTTCATTAACGACAACTTCATTGAAACGCCGTGCTAAAGCAGCATTTTTCAAAATAGTGTTACGATATTCGTCTTGTGTCGTTGCACCGATAACTGAAATTTCGCCTCGAGACAATGCAGGTTTCAAAATATCAGCTAATCCTTTCGAACCACTATCACCACCGGTCGAACCAGCACCTAAAATTTGGTGGATCTCATCAAAGAACAAAATGATGTTACCAGCTTCTTTGACTTCATTGACCAAGTTTTGGATGTTTTCTTCAAAACTACCACGATATTGTGTCCCAGCTTCAAGTGAAGAAATATCAATACTTACGATCTCTTTATTCTTGATCGCAGCTGGTACATCGCCGTTCACGATCGCTTGTGCTAAGCCTTCAACAACAGCTGTCTTACCAACACCAGCATCCCCAACTAAAACAGGATTGTTCTTCGTCCGACGAGCCAAGATCTCAGCTGTTTCTTGAATCTCTTTCTTACGTCCAACAACTGGATCTAACTTACCTTCACGTGCATCTTGTGTCAAATTACGACCTAGCTTTTGCAAAACACTACCTTCTTGTTGGCCGGCTTGTTGTTGCATTGCAGCTTGTTGTTGCATCGCAGCTTGTTGTTGTGCTTGGTTTGGCAAGCGACCTGTTTGACGATATTGTCTAAATTCTTCAGGTGTAACTTCGTGGCCATTGATCATGTAACGGCTACTTTCTGAACTTAAACCGTTGTTACCCCATAATTGATTAAAAATGTCGTCCATGTCTCCAAATGGATCTGTATATCTAGCCATAAATAATCCCTCACTTTTTTTACTTAAATAATTTTCTAAATTTATAACGCTTGTAATATACAACTTATAATTTTACATTGCAAACAAAAACACTTGTCTGCAGAAAAAAGCCCAAGCGATCAACCAGAGCTTTTTAAATCATAAATCGCAATACTACATTACTTCCAATTCATATAGTTTTCTTCTAGCTCTTGCAAAACTTGCCACATCGTTGCATGTTGTGCCCTAGCTAAGGCATCAAGATCACGCAAATTCAAGGAAGTTGCACGAGTTTGTTGTTTGTTAAACGATTTATGAAGGGTCGTATAACCATAACCCGACCTCTTGGATACCTCATAAATACTCAATTCCTTTTCACGCAGGTAACCTTTGATGTCGATCTCCATTGGTTCTCACCTCCACAAAAATAATTATACCACATTTGTGATACTTTACAAGTGTAAAATACCACAAATGTGAAATATATTTTTAAACTTTATTTTTAAGTAGTAAGTAAAAAAATAACCCCTACCACAAGTAGGAGTTAGGCAAACTTATTTAGATCACAGGACGCGGACAGAATTTTGGCATCAATTCGTCAAAATCATATTCTTCCAAAGCTACTAAGCCTTCTTTTGTAACATCAAAATAAGCTGTCAAACCTTGGGCGATCATCAAGTTGACTTCTTTTTTTGGATCAAATTGCACAACGATCACTGGGGTCTTGGTCGCATAAGCATAACCGATCTCAAAGGCTGTCCCTGAATCCGGTTCGTTTTCTTTAGTCTCTTCTAATTTGTAGTCCACGATCGCTACGACTACATCGCTAGCATCGATCTGATTAGTATCAAGGCCAAAAGTAGCTTTTTGCCACTCAAAGCTTCCAAATTCAGCTGCTTTATATTCATGTTCATGGGGAATAAAGATATTTTTAGGATCGATCGTTTTATTATTGCTCAAAGCAGCTTTAACTTTAGCGATCCGTCTTTTTTGAGCTGGACTAAAAAACGGTGATGCAAGATATACAGATTTCATTTTGTGGCCTCCTAAACTAAGTATATTTTCAGTATACGTGACTAAAATCAGCAAAAGCAAGTTATTATTATCGGATCGATCTATGCTATCTTCAATAAGCCTACTCCCACAACATGTTGTGGTTAATTTTAAAAAAACACAAGATAAGCTTTATTTTTGATCGATTTCCGAGTATGATTGTAGAGGTACTTAAATAATTTAACACTAACCAGATCTTATAGGAAAGGATGCTTCAATCATTTTGATCACACTATCAGGAATCATCGGCTCTGGGAAGTCGAGTTTAACCGAAATCTTAGCTCAAGAATTAGGCACTAAAGCATATTACGAACCCGTCAAAGATAACCCCGTTTTACCTATCTTCTACAAAGGTAACGAGATCGCCGCTAAAAAGCGCGCTGCTGGCGATAAAGATGCAACTAACCCATATGCCTACCTCTTGCAAACATTCTTCTTAAACCGCCGTTTTGCGATGATCAAGGCTGCTATGCAAGAAGACAACAATATCTTGGACCGCTCGATCTACGAAGACGAGATCTTCATGAAGATGAACACCGAAATGGGCAACGCAACTGAAGTCGAATACGACATCTACAAGAGCTTACTTTCAAATATGATGGAAGAACTTCCATTTGCTTCCCATAAGAAGTCACCTGATTTGATGATCACGATCAAAGTGTCCTACGATACAATGTTAAAGCGTATCGAAAAACGTGGTCGGGATTACGAACTAGTCGAACGTGATCCTTCCTTAGTTGAATACTACCAACGTCTCTTACGTCATTACGATGTTTGGATGGAAGAATACGATTCTTCGCCACTTTTGATCATTGATGGCGACAAATACGATTTTGTTGGCAGTGTGGCTGATCGGATCGCAGTCTTGGAACAAGTCGAAGAAAAACTTTACGAACTAAACAAGATCAGTAAAGAACAACTTGCCAAACTAAAGAAACAACATCTTGAATTATTAAATGAAGTTGGGTGATAATAGAGCTGAGAGCACTTTCTCAGCTCTATTTTTTATGGAAGAAGGTTTTGTTATATGGAAAAAACTGGATGTAAAGATCTCAAAAAGACACTTTGGGTCGGTCTTGCCTGCTTAATAACATTCAATATCGCTATTTTAGAAGCACTTATCATCTTAGATCCAAAAGATACCGATAAAAGTGGCATCCCGTACTTTTTTGCAGTCGCAGCCGAATTGTTCATCATCTTTGTCGCTACGAATAAAAAGACACAACGCCACTTTTTTGATGTTTATCGTCAACCAACTGCACAAGAATTTTTTCAATGGGTCTGCTTTTTAGGTCTGACGCAGGTCATTTTCAGCTACAATAGTGCTTTGATCGAGATGCTCTTAAACTTATTTCATCTGAGCGCCCAAAGCCAAGAAGAAAGTGCCACTGGAGCCACTGAAACGCTCTCGATGTTTATCTATGGATCATTTCTAGCTCCGTTTGGAGAAGAGATCTTATTTCGCGGTTTTTTCCTGCAAAACTTCAAACGCTATGGCACCCGCTTTGCAATTATTTTTTCAGCCTTTTTATTTGGAATCTACCATGGCAACATCGTCCAGACACCTTTCGCATTCATTTTAGGGATACTTTTAGGATACATCGCTGTTGTATACGGTTTGAAATACGCGATCTATGTCCACATTTTTAATAATATGGTCTTAGCTGATCTGATGGATCGCTTTTTGAGACTTTTCCCAGAAAATATAGCTACTAGCATAAACATCGTCATTATCGGCGGGCTGGCATTATTAGGCCTATATTATCTCTGGCGCAAATTTAGAATGCGCCAATACAAATTACTCGCCCCAGTTGATCGTACAGTCATAAAAGCCGCTGTCTGCAATTTACCCTTCTACATCTTGCTTGCTATCTGTCTATGGGAAATGATAAGCGGTTTGACCCCACTCAAGTAAGGGATATCGCTTGCAGATCTTTGAGCCAAGGGAGTATCATTAAATAAAGAAATAAAGGTAAGGTGATGCATGATGGCACTTAATTATGAACGTGTATTAGTAGCGATCGATGGTTCTAAGGGTTCCGAAGTAGCGTTGAAAACTGCGATCGATGTAACTAAAAGAAATAAGGCTCATTTAGATATTTTGCGTGTCTTAGACCTCAATTCACTCGAATACGGTGGCGCCGGGATCGCTTTAGACGGGGAACAGATCTATCGGATCGAACAAGAAAACGAAGCTTACTTACTCAAATTGCGTGAAGAACTCATTGAAAAGCACGGTTTTACGACCGATCAGATCAATGTCCATATTCGTTTTGGCAATCCTAAGATCGTGATCACCGAAGATTTCCAGCCCGAATACAACATTGACATGATCATCGTTGGTTCGACTGGTAAGAGTTTCTTACATCGGATCGTAACCGGTTCAGTGGCATCCCATGTCACAAGAGCTGCAAAATGTGATGTTTTGGTCGCTCGTTCGACCGCAGAAAATCTAAAATAATGCGAATTTGGTATGGATGAAGATCTCATACCATTTTTTGTCATTGCTCTTACGTAGCCTTGCCATTAGAACAAACTAAAAAACTAGTATTTCCATGATAAATAAAGACATCTTCAAATTCCGAACGTTGGAATTTGAAGATGTCTTTTACGTTATGGTCAAAAATCAGCTAATATCAGTCTTCTTTGCGTTTCTTTTTGCCTTTCAGTGCACCCAAGCCAGCAAGTCCAGCTAAACCTGTCAGAGCTGCTCCCAATGCTTTTGCTTTCTGTTCGTCTGTATCACCGGTTTGTGGTAATTCAGTCTTATTAGCACTTGGCATTGATGTTGTTTGCTTGTTAGCCGTCGTAGCTACGACTGGAGCTTCTTCTTTTTGGCTAGGTGTAGTTGTTGTCGCAGTTGTAGCTGCTTTGACTGTGATCGTGGTCTCAACGATATCAAAAGATCCGTCTGGATACGTCACTTTGACTAAGGCTTTGAATGTACCCACTTTTGAGGTATCTGGTGTTTGGACCCACTCAACTTTTGTGCCAGTTGGAAGTTCGCCCAAGTTAGCGATCGCATCCATTGCATTTGGCACTTGCCCTTGGATAACTTCAACTGGTTTAGTGATAGGTTCATACTTATCGGCATCCATACCTACTTTGATCGTCACTGTTACTTCGTCAGTCGAGCCGTCTGGGTACGTCACTACGATCGTGCCCGTCTTTTCTCCTGGTGTAGTTGTATCGATCGGGGTCTTCCATTCGTACTTCGTACCTGGTGGTAGATCGCCTTTGTTTGCAATACCTTCTTCTGCACTTGGCATTCCACCTATTGGTGTTGTGATGTCTTTACCTGTTGGTTCGTAGACATCTGCATCGGTACCTACTTTGATCGTCACTGTTACTTCATCAGTCGAGCCATCTGGGTACGTCACTACGATCGTGCCCGTCTTTTCTCCTGGTGTAGTTGTATCGATCGGGGTCTTCCATTCGTACTTCGTATCTGGTGGTAGATCACCTTTATTTGCGATACCTTCTTCTGCACTTGGCATTCCACCTACTGGTGTTGTGATGTCTTTACCTGTTGGTTCGTACTTATCGGCATCTGTTGGGTTTTCTGTCACAGTCACTTTCACTGTCACTTCATCAGTCGAGCCATCTGGGTACGTCACTACGATCGTACCTTCTTTTTCACCTGGTGTAGTTGTATCGACTGGAGTCTTCCATTCGTACTTCGTATCTGGTGGTAGATCACCTTTATTTGCGATACCTT
>CAJUNC010000002.1:75065-81177 GCA_910587695.1 uncultured Lactobacillus sp. | reverse complement strand
CCTACTGGTGTTGTGATGTCTTTACCTGTTGGTTCGTACTTATCGGCATCTGTTGCCACAACTTTATATTGGGCCACATAAGTTGCACCAGTAGTAAATGTTTCCGGTAAAGCAGGATTCCAACCATCTTGAACATATCCTTCATCAACTTCTAGTGTTGGTAAAGTAAGCTCACTTGCTGGCGTTCCTTCACGTACATCGAAGATATAGCTCGTACCTGTAGCAAATTTACCATTTGCCCCTGCATCAAACGTCACACGGACATAACCTTCTGGTGTTGGCGCACTTGGATCATTTGTGCGATCGATCACCTTGTCCAATACTGTAACGACAACTTTTCCTTGATCAGTCGAGCCATCTGGATATGTTACTGTTACTGGGATCTCGTAAACTCCAGGAGTATTACCATCTGGTAACATTGCACCTGGATCAACTGTGATCTTTGGTTGTTCACCATCAGTTGGATAATCTGGAACAGTAACAGCTTTGATCACATCATCTTCAGTCGTCGGTTGCCCTGCTGGCTTTTCAATTGGGGTATAGTTTGGTTCGTATTTATCAGCATCACTTGTTGCGACCCGATATTGAGCTACATAAGTCGCATTTGCGGTGAATGTTGCTGGTAAAGCAGGACTCCAAGCTTCAGCACCATCTTTTTGAACAAAGCCATCATTTGCGACCACAGTTGGTAATGTCACTTCACTGAGCGGTGTACCTTCTTTAACATCGAAGATATAGCTTGTATCAGCTGCAAATTTACCATCAGCTCCTGCATCAAATGTCACACGGACATAACCTTCTGGCGTTGGTGCACTTGGATCATTCGTGCGGTCGATCACCTTATCCAATACGACAACTTTGACTGTTGTTGTAGCTGTCGTACCATCTGGATAAGTAACTGTTACTGGAACTTCAAATTCACCTGCTTGATTTCCGTCTGGTAAGGTAGCTGGATCATCAACTGTGATCACTGGTTGGTTCGGTTGATCAGTCGGATAATCCGTTGTCACCGCTCCGATAACTTCCGGTGCTGTAGTTGGCTCACCAAAGCCCTTATTAATGGTCCCACCTGTAACTTTATATTGCACATTATCTTTTAACTTATATTGGGCAACATAATTAGCAGCTTGTGTGACCGTATCTTCTAATTCAGGACTCCATCCTGTGTGCAGATAATCTGTTGCTGGTGTTACCGTTGGGAGCGGAACTTCTGTCATAGCGGTTCCAACTTTAACATCAAACATCTTCACTGCATCAGCTGCAAAAGTCCCATTTGCACCTTGATCAAATGTTAGGCGGACATAACCTTCCGGCGTTGGCTGAGTCGGATCAGTTATTGGGATAACATTCCCTACTACGACTTTGACTGTCGCCTTATCCGTTGTTCCATCTGGATAAGTGACCGTTACTGGTACATCATAGACCCCAGCTGTCATTCCATCTGGTAAGGTCGTTGGATCATCAACTGTAACAGTTGCCCCAGCTGGCGTTGCGATCGGATCAGTCTTACCCGTTTCAGTAAAGATAACTTTACCAATAACTTCCGCTTCTGTTGTCGGACTTCCAAGTTCTTTATCCAATTGTCCGCCAGTCACATCGTAGTCATCTGCGATCGGTGTTTTGATCGTTACTTTAACGGTCGTTTCATCGGTCGAGCCGTCTGGATATGTCACCACCACAGGAACATCAAAATCACCTGCTGTTGTCCCATCTGGTAAGGTCGTACCTTCTTTGATCGCCATTGTTGGCTGAGTCGGCATTGTATTTGGATAATCCGTTGTCACTTTCCCAAGGATCTCTTCAGCACTTGGAGCTTGGCCATAATCTTTGGTCAATTCACCACCCGTTGCGGTATAAGTCGTTGCAGCATCATTTGCTACATTAACAGTAACATAGACGAAATCCTTTGAACCATCTGGATAGGTCACTTGAACTGGCGTTACATATGTTCCTTTGCCTGTTAGTGCTGCTCCTTTGACGGTAACTGCGCCTGTCGTTTCATCAACAGTCACATTTGCAGGGTCGATCACAGTCGCACCTGCAGGGATCGTTGCTTTAATATCAGCTGGAATGTCTGCATCGGCTGCTGTTACAAACTTAGTTCCCTGTGGCGCGGTCGCATCTGTCCCACTTGCATTTTTAAATGTCGGTGAAACTGGTGTGGTGTCTTGTCCGATAGTACCTGTCACTTCACTATATGCAGGTACATAGGAATCCGCTACTGGTACACCCGCAACAAACGAATCTAAAGCCAAAGCATTATCTAAGGAATTAGTCTTTTCCCCTTGTTCAAAGATCGCGATCGTAAAGTTAGTATCTGCTGTAATATCATTTGGTACGGTAAAGACATCTGGCGTATAAGTCCCCTCGGTGCTGGAAGTGATCGTCTGCGCACTACCATAAGCGACACCATCTTTGAACCATTGCACTTGATATTCATGCGCTGGGAATAAGCCACCAACGACCGAATTTACTTTATCGCCTGCAAACGCATGGTTGCTTCCTGTATCATAGTCTAAAATATCGACCATTGGTTGCGGATTCAACAAAGCAAAGTTGACCGAACCATAGTTATACCCTGTACCAACTGAGGTCAAAAAACTGTTAGCATTTTGGAACATATTATTAGTAAAGGCATCATTCCAGATATTGTAGTTGTCAATCAGCGGCATTACATACATATAATTTCCGTTGATATGACGATTCTTTTGACCTAAAGTACCATTCCATGCCAGCAAATTCTTATTGTTGATATCAGCATCTGTAACTAATTTATGCCATTCATCTGCTGAAACTGCTGCAGATCCCTTATTAGTTGCACTAGTTCCATAAAGCCCTCTAAATGGAATATAGTAGTACCCTTTAGAATCGACTGTACCGACAACTGTTTCTGCGATATGCGAACCAACACCATTTTTTGCTTGATAATCAGCAATTATCTGAGCTTGAGCTGCTTTCATATCATCTAATGAATATCCTTTGTGCTCTTTAGCCCAATTATCTAATAAGATCGTTACGTCATCATTTAAGTATGAAGCAACTACTTTTGTTCCGTACGCCTTGACATCATTACTGTCATTGACCCATTGGTTAGACAAACCACCAGCATTATCGCCGTTTTCATACCAAACATAACCTGTGACTGCACCATTTAAACCACGATTTGGCCAGACACCATCAGTATTTGGTGATTTTTCCCATTGATCTTCTGGTTTAACGAGCCAATTTTCTAGACCCATTTTTTCTTGGAAGATGACCATCGAATTAACGATCCGGTTGATCCCAGCTGTGAAATCCCAAGATTCGTTCTTTCGGTTTAGTCGAGTATGGAAACCATAGATCTTATCACCAGCTTGCACGATACTGTATTTTTCAGGATCTGGGTTTTGGACCCAAGTTCTGATCGCAAATTTAGCATCACCGGCTAAATTGAACTTACTTCCGCCTTCAAGTCCATTTGGATCGGAAAGATCGATCGCAAATGTCCCATCGGCATTAGTTGTGGTGTAATAAACTTTAGAAACATGACCTTTACCATTTACCCACTGCAAATAAACTTTGACACCCGCCATCGGTACTGAATCACTACCCATGCCATCTAATCCACCACGACTTACATCAAGCCAAGCTTTACCCGAATAAGTCATTTTAGCAGTTGGATCTCCTGGGCTATAGATAGCATTTTTCTCCAGCTCTTCTTGGAGCGCATCTGAGATCGTCGGACCATCTGCTTGTTCAGCCGCAACGCTTATACCATCATTTTGATCATTTGTGTCAGGAACTGACCTTGATACTGGTAGATTTTCCTCACCTTGTGTCGTAGTGACTTCTGGTTGAACACTTTCCTCAATAACACTTGTTTCATCTTCAGTAGGTGTTACGACACTCTCAGGTGTGGTCACCGTTTCTTCTGGCATTTCCTTTTCAACTGTGCTATCATTATTAGCAGTAGTGTTTTCTGAAGTTGGCGCTTCAGTTTCTACACTACTATCTGGTATCGAAGTTTCGGGTAGAGTCGTTTCATTGGTAGTGAGATCCTCACCCGAGGCTTCTTTTGTTTCATCTGTCACATTCTCTGTAGGCTCATCTGTTTCACTTGGATCTTGTGAAGTAGCTACTACTTCAGTTTCTGGTTCATTATTTGTTTGATCAGCTAAAACACTATTAGTGCGGTGGACAGCAAATGTTGTCCCGATCAGAACTGAAGCGACACCTACACTAAATTTTTTGATCGTAAAGCGTTGGTGCTTTGGTTCCATCTTTTGAGACTGTTGCTTCCGATTATTTCTTGAAAGCATATCAAAACCTCCATTCTTAAAATGACCGTTTACAAGAAAATTTTCTGTAAACATTTACATTCCGTAACATAATATTAACTTTTTATATAAAAAAACTCAAATAATACAACCTAAATATTTCAAATCTTAAACTTTAAATTCTTTGATTTAACTATATTTATCAGAAAAAACAAATGATTTGATTCCATTTTTTATAATATTAACATTATATATCCGTTAAAACTTACATCTTTGATAAAAGAGATATAAATAATATTAACTCCAAACTAATAAACTCCATTAAAAACATCATTGCCAATCCTTGTCACTATATGGTATAATCGCCTCGTTAGTGTATCACTTACTTCGCTTGATCGCGCTTGGGTTTGCGCATTTTCTACGAAAGTTCTTGAGCACTATTCTCTAATTAGCCAGATCAAAATGTATTTGCGGTACATTTTGACCTGGTTTTTTTACATAAGTTAAAAAACAGGCTAAAAGCCACGTTTTAAAACGTTGACCTTTAGCCTGTTTCATTATCTCTCACTGGATCGAGTGAACTTTTTCCAACTTTCTGTTATCTATTTGTTTAAAAACATATTCGATAAATTAGTTTTTGCGTTTCTTCTTATCAGCTACAACGCCTAATCCCAAGATCCCGGCAAGAGCTGTTAAGATCACACCAGCAACTGAAGATGATTTAGCATCGATATCACCTGTTTGTGGTAATTCTTGTACTTTGGTATTATCTGCTGGCTTAGTAACATTAGTTGGTTTTGGTGTCATTTCCTTCTCACCTTCACCACTGTTGCTATTACCACCATTCGTTACTTTAGCTTTAACAACTACCTCAACTTCTACGATATCAAATGAACCATCTGGATAGATCACTTTGACCAAACCATTAACTGTGCCTGGCATCGTTGTGTTCGGAGCAACGATCCATTCAACTGTCGTACCTTCTGGAAGTTCATCTAAGTTTGCGATCGTATCCTTAGCTTCTGGCACTTGTCCTTCGATCACTTCAACTGGTTTAGTGATAGGTTCGTACTTGTCTGCATCAGTGCGATCATCTGTTACTACCACTTTGACTGGCACTTCATCTGTTGAGCCATCTGGGTAGATCACTACGATCGTACCTGTCTTTTCACCTGGCGTTGTTGTATCGATCGGTTCTTTCCATTCGTACTTCGTGCCATCTGGTAGATCTTCTTTGTTCTTGATGCCTTCTGCTGGGTCTACTTCTTGACCTGGTTTCACAGTTACATCTTGACCTACTGGTTCATTCTTATCTGCATCCGTGCGGTCATCTGTTACTACCACTTTGACTGGCACTTCATCTGTTGAACCATCTGGGTAAGTTACTACTACTGTTGCGTCTTTTGTACCTGCTGTTGTAGTATCTACTGGATCTTTGAACGCTACCTTTGTACCTTCTGGCAAGTCACCTAAGTTTGCGATCGAGTCTTCCGCCTTTGGCGTCTCATTCAAACCTACTTTTTGTTCTTTTGCCATTGGTTCGTTCTTATCTGCATCCGTGCGGTCATCTGTTACTACCACTTTGACTGGCACTTCATCTGTTGAACCATCTGGGTAAGTTACTACTACTGTTGCGTCTTTTGTACCTGCTGTTGTAGTATCTACTGGATCTTTGAACGCTACCTTTGTACCTTCTGGCAAGTCACCTAAGTTTGCGATCGAGTCTTCCGCCTTTGGCGTCTCATTCAAACCTACTTTTTGTTCTTTTGCCATTGGTTCGTTCTTATCTGCATCCGTGCGGTCATCTGTTACTACCACTTTGACTGGCACTTCATCTGTTGAACCATCTGGGTAAG
>CAJUNC010000002.1:0-74965 GCA_910587695.1 uncultured Lactobacillus sp. | reverse complement strand
TATCTACTGGATCTTTGAACGCTACCTTTGTACCTTCTGGCAAGTCACCTAAGTTGGCGATCGAGTCTTCCGCCTTCGGTGTTTCGTTTAGACCTACTTTTTGTTCTTTTGCCACTGGTTCATTCTTATCTGCGTCAGTACGATCATCTGTTACTACCACTTTGACTGGCACTTCATCTGTTGAACCATCTGGGTAAGTTACTACTACTGTTGCGTCTTTTGTACCTGCTGTTGTAGTATCTACTGGATCTTTGAACGCTACCTTTGTACCTTCTGGCAAGTCACCTAAGTTGGCGATCGAGTCTTCCGCCTTCGGTGTTTCGTTTAGACCTACTTTTTGTTCTTTTGCCACTGGTTCATTCTTATCTGCGTCAGTACGATCATCTGTTACTACCACTTTGACTGGCACTTCATCTGTTGAACCATCTGGGTAAGTTACTACTACTGTTGCGTCTTTTGTACCTGCTGTTGTAGTATCTACTGGATCTTTGAACGCTACCTTTGTACCTTCTGGCAAGTCACCTAAGTTGGCGATCGAGTCTTCCGCCTTCGGTGTTTCGTTTAGCCCCACGGTTTGATCCTTTGCCACTGGTTCGTTCTTATCTGCGTCAGTCTTAGCTTTTTCATATTGAGCTACATAAGTAGCACCTGTTGTGAAATTACCTGTTGGCAATGCCGGACTCCAAGCATCAGTACCTTCTTTTTGAACAAAGCCATCATTAGCCTTAACAGTTGGAACTACTACATCACTTACCGGTGTCCCTTCTCGAACATCAAATACTGTTCGTGCTCCTTTTTCAAATGTCCCATTTGTGCCAGCTTCAAAAGTTACACGTACATACCCTTCTGGAGTTGGAGCTGTTGGATCATCTGTTCGATCGATCACTTTATCTAAAACATTTACTGTCACTTCACCTTTAGCTGTTGTTCCATCTGGATAGGTCACTGTGACAGGTACTTTATATTCACCCGGTGTTGCACCATTTGGCAAGCTACTTTCATCATCGACCGTTACCACAGGTTGTTTTTCAGCATCAGTTGGATAATCTGTTGTTACTTTAGCGATCACATCAGCTGCTGTCGTTGCTTCACCAGCCGGTTTAGTAAGTTCACCAAATGTAGCTTTATATTGGACATTATCCTTTTGCTCGTATTGAGCAGTATACGTTCCCTGTTCTTCAACAGTAGCTGGAAGTTCTGGTGACCAACCAGTATGCAAGTAATCATCTTCTGGTGTTACTTCTGGCACAACTTTGTCTAGATCAGCCTTAGCGGTACCTTTTTTCACATCATAGATAGTTGTCGTGCCATCAGTAAATTTACCATGATCTCCTGGAGCAAATGTAACTCTTACATAACCCTCTGGAGTCGGTTTTGTTGGATCATCAACTGGGATAACATTACCTACAACAACTGTTACTGTTACTTCATCCGTTGTGTTATCTGGATAAGTTACAACTGTCGGAATCTCATAAACTCCCGGAGTATTTCCATCTGGTAAAGTCGTACCTTCCTTAGGCGCAACCGTAGTTCCTTCTGGCGCTGCAACATCATTACCATCTTTGGTATATGTTACAGCTTTAGCAAGATCTTCATTTGTTGTCGGTTGTCCTAGATCTTTATTGATCGTACCACCATTTGCTGTGTATGTTTCGGCGTAATCCTTAGCTACATTAACAGTCGCATAGGTATAGTCTTTTGAGCCATCTGGATAGGTCACCACTACTGGAGTTACATAAGTTCCTTTAGTTGGTAACCCTTCACCTTTGACTGTGATCTTGCCAGTTGCTTCATCGACTGTAACATTTGCTGGATCAATAACAGTTGCATCAGCTGGTAATTTAGCTTTTTGCTTTTCTTCATCCGTTGTCGCAGTCGCAAATTTAGTACCTTCTGGCATTTGAACTTCAGTGCCGTCAGTTTCTTTATCTTTAAATGTAGGTGCTTCAACTGTCGCTTCTTCTCCTACAGTACCTTCAACTTCTTTGTAAACAGGCACATAAGAATCAGCTGTTGGTACTGCTGCCAATAATAAATCTAATGCTAATGCGTTATCTAAACTCTTAGTATTTGTTCCTTGTTCAAAAACAGCTACTGTAAAGTTGGTTTCACCTGTAAGATCATCTGGAATTGTATATGATGTAGAATCTGCAGGCGCAAAAGTACCATCCACTGTTGACACGATCGTCACTGGATCACCTACTGCAACACCATCTCTGAACCATTGAACTTGATATTCACGTGATGGCAATAGCCCACCGATCGTAGCTTCAACTTTATCACCTGCAAAAGCGTTGTTCTTACCACTTGCATCATACCCTAAAGCATCGATCATCGGTTGTGGTGCCATGATAGCAAAATTGATCGCTCCAATGTTGTAGGACGATTGAACCATAGTCAAGAACTTATCAGCTGGATTTTGGAAAATATTTGATGGAAAAGCATTATTCCAAACATTGTAATTATCGATCAATGGCGCGATATACATATAATCTTGGTTGATATGGCGGTGTTTTTGTCCAATCGTTCCATTCCAGACCATTACTTTATTATGGCTAACATCAGCATCACTTACAAGCTTTCCATACTCCTCATCAGTGATCGTCCAAGAGATCTTGGCACCACTATTTTGTTTTGTAGCGCTAATACCATAAAGGCCTCTAAATGGGATATAGTAGGTACCATCAGCTTTAGCTACTCCAACTACTGTTTCAGCAATATGTGAGCCTACACCATTAGCTTCCTGATAGGCTTTGATGATCTCTGCTTGAGCTTTGCGCATGTCATCAACTTGGTAACCATCATTGTTTTTCTTCCATTCATCTAACTGACGGGTAACTTCATCATTTAAGTATGAAGCAACGACCTTTGTACCTGTTGCCTTAACGTCGTTTCCATCATTGATCCATTGGTTAGCTAAAGAACCTGCATAGTCTCCGTTTTCAAACCAAACAGTACCTCTAGCAGTTCCGTAAGCTCCTTGATCAGGCCATTCGCCACTTTCGTTAGGTGATTTTTCCCATTGATCTTCTGGTTTGAACAACCAAGTATCTTCTCCGACCTTATCTTGGAAGATGACCATTGAGTTAACGATCCGATTGACACCAGCTGTAAAGTCCCAAGATTCATTGTTACGATTTGTACGTGTATGGAAACCATAGATCCCATCACCTTGCTTTACAACATTGTACTTTTCTGGATCAGGATTTGTGACCCATGTTCTGATCGCAAACTTAGGATCACCTGCTAATTTGAATTCATTACCATTTTCCAATTCTGGATGATCTAAATTGATAACAAATGTTCCATCAGCTTCAGAAGTTGTGTAGTAAACTTTAGAAACATGACCTTTGCCATTTACCCATTGCAAATAGACCTTGACACCAGCCATTGGAACATCTCCACTACCAAAGCTATTCATCGCTGTTCCAGTTGTTTGAAGCCATGCTTTACCAGCATAACTCTTCTTTGCGTTTTGTACACCAGGACTATAGACGGCATTCTTTTCTAATTCTTCTTGTAGTGCCGCTGAAACAGGTGTATTAGGATCACCTGGTGTAGCTGTAGTATCATCTGTTGTGTCTGTAGCGGCTCTAAATGCTGTTGTACGCACAGGAGCCGGAGCAATAGCTTCTTCCGTTGTATTTGTCGCTTCAGCTTCTTTTGTATTTTGCACAGCTACTTCATTTTCAGTAGTAGCTGCTGTTGGGTTTGCCTCATCCGCTTGGGTTTGCGCATTTTCTGGACTTGTGGCTACAGCATCAGTATTTGCGGTACTTGTGCTGTCTGTTTCTGCAACTGTATCAGATGTACTATCTTCACCTGCAGCTGGATCAGTGTTTGTTAAAGTTACTTCCTTGTCACTTACAGTATCTGTTTTATCTTCCACCACTTCAGATACTGTATTTTCAGCTACTGCTTCATCCGCTGAAACACTTCCAGCATGAATCGCAAACGTTGTCCCGATCAACACAGAAGCTACCCCTACAGTAAACTTCTTGATCGCAAAACGTTGCTGTTTAGGCTCCATTTTTTGAGAATATAGGTTTTTATTATTTTTTGAGAGCATTCCACCAAAACCTCCATTTTTAATTTTCTTTAAAGGAAATAAGATAATTTACTACCTCAACACTATAATATTAAATAATTTTTAATTTTTAAATAGGTGTTTTTTATTTTAAAGATGGATAATTCTTGTTTTACGCTTTTTTACAACAAATACTTCTAATATAAATTATTTTTTATTTAATTTAGAATTTTATAATACCCTAAAATATATCATCTATATATAATGATATTTGCTACTTTTTCAGTTTAAAACTGTATCTCGACAGGTGTATAATCCTATTAGCTAATTCTTATTTAAAGGAGGTTTTATTTTGTTCAAATTTTTTTCGTTTTTACATCGTAAAAAAGAACTTCGGAATTGTTTTTTCGCACTTTTCTACGGCTTACTTTCAGCCCTAGCCATAAATTTATTCTTAAACAATGCCCAATCCTACTCTGTTGGTGTGACCGGGATCGCTCAGCTACTTCAAGCTATTTTAGCAACTTTCAACATCCAACTCAGCATGAGCACTCTTTTGATCATATTTAACGTCCCGCTTTTTTTATTTGCTTGGCGTGTTTTTGGGATAAGATATATTACCTACTCACTCTTAGCGGTCGGTTCAAACATCATCTTTTTACACATCGTGCCACAAACAATGATCGTACACGACCAATTGACCAACACACTAGTCGGATCAGCCTTAGTCGGTATCGGGATCGGTTTTTGTTTTAACAATGGTTTTTCGACTGGTGGAACTGACATCATCATCAACTATATCCAATTGCACTACCATAAGAAGGCTGGTTTTTTGAGCAACCTTTTAAATAGTGGAACTTTGATCATAACTGCTTTATTCTTTGATCTCGGTCGTAGTGTTTACAGCCTATTAGGTATGTTGATCACTAGCTACTTGATGGATTCTGTCTTTGTACTTCAAAAAGACGTTAATATTTTACTCTTTACCAAGAACTCAGCACCGATCATCGAAGCCCTGAAAAAATTTGTTCACGGTGCAACTTTAGTTAAAGGAACTGGGATCTATACCGGTGAAAATACCGATATTATCATCATCGTAGCTCAAAAAGGTCAGTTAAATTATCTCAAGCAACTAGTTCAAGCCATCGATCCTAACGCCTTTCTTAGCACTCAAGCTACTGATGCTGAATTAGGTAACTATCGTCGTGTTTTTGAAACTTGATCACAATACACTAAAAAACCATTCAGAACATTTAGTTGTTCCGAATGGTTTTTATTATATTTTCTACTTATCGTAGCGTCTCTTTGACTTTGTAATAAAGAACAATGGTACACATGCAATAGCGGCAAATAATGCGCCTAAACCTTTTTGATCAACAGACTTTTCACCCAATGCTGGTAATTCTGAATTTGCACTAAGCATTTTCGATCCACTGCTTGTAGTATCTTTGCTTGAGCCACTACTATTCAGAGAACTTGTTGGCATATTCTTTTTACTTGATAGATATACCGTTTCAAATTCTTCACCATTTTCTAAACCACTTAGATCTTTTTGTTTATCATCATTTGATCCTTCTGAAGCTCCTGGAATTTTTCCGCCATTGCTTGGATCTTCTGGAGCCTCTGGCATCTCTTCTTCGTTACCTGGGCCTTCTGGAGTTCCTGGCGTCTCTTCTTCGTTACCTGAATTTCCTGGAGTTCCTGGCGTCTCTTCTTCGTTACTTGGGCCTTCTGGAGTTCCTGGCGTCTCTTCTTCGTTACCTGGACCTTCTGGAGTTCCTGGCGTCTCTTCTTCGTTACCTGGGCCTTCTGGAGTTCCTGGCGTCTCTTCTTCGTTACCTGGACCTTCTGGAGTTCCTGGCGTCTCTTCTTCGTTACCTGGGCCTTCTGGAGTTCCTGGCGTCTCTTCTTCGTTACCTGGACCTTCTGGAGTCTCTGGGGTCACTTTTTCATAAGTGATGGTCACTTCGATATCTTCTGAATCAGGTGTTACCTCTAAGGCTTCAACTTGTTGTGATGGTTTATAGCCTTCAACTTCTGGCAAGTCGATCCCATCAAGTGTACTTTTTTCAACACTCCAGTCACCCACAGTTTTTTGTCCAGTAAACTGATCGATCAATATCTGACGTGTAAAGGTCGCTTTTTGTTCAACAACATGTGTCTTACCATCTGGGTCTGTGATCGTGATTTTACGGATAACTTCTTTAGTGTCTTCGTGTGATGCATAGGCTACATACAAGATCTCATCTTCCACGTCTTCCATATCTGGGGTCACTATTTGTTCTTCAATAGCCGTTCGTCGAGTAGTATAACCTTCAAGTTGTGGGATCGCAAACCCTTCAAATTTTTCTTCAGCTTTCTCCCAATCACCATAAGCAACGACCTTACCTTCTGCATTTAAATAAACAGTTCGGATAAATGTTACAACTTGAACATGTTGTGAGCCATCACCACCAATAGATAAACTTCGAGGCAAGATACCATCAACGACTCGAACAGTAAATGTTCTTTTTACATCTTTAGATTCTTGATCGATTTTATAGTAATCGATCACGACTTTTGTACTTTGGCTATCTGGGTCTACAATGATCTCTTCAACTTCTCTTATCGAAGGCACATACCCTTCGATCTCAGGTGACTTCTCAGCCTCAAATTTAGTTAGAGCTAGGTCCCATTCACCACAAGTCACTTCACCTGTCACTAAGTTTGTCTTTACTTCGCGTTTGAATGTCACACTTTGGACCTCTTCTCGTGTCGTACCATCTGGCATATTCCAAATGATCGTCCGATTGATCACTCGTTCTTCCAATTCGGTTTGAATGCTCGCTGTATAATAGATAGCGGTCTCTTCATCTCCCATACCTGGTTTGATAGTCTTATTATCGATCTTGATCGTATCTGTCGTGTAGTTCTCGTACTCTGGTGCATCAAATGCTTCCCAGATATCTTCTGGGCGGTCCCATTCACCATATGTTACTTCGCCTGTCGCTAAGTTTGTCTTTACTTCACGTTTGAACGTTACACTTTGCGTCACTTCATCGACTCGTTTACCATCCAAATAGATCCCGATCACTCGTTTTACTGTACTGTATTCGATCCGTGTATCCACTTTGGAGGTATAGTAGATCTTTTCGTCTTCATCTCCCATACCTGGTTTGATAGTCTTATTATCGATCTTGATCGTATCTGTCGTGTAGTTCTCGTACTCTGGTGCATCAAATGCTTCCCAGATATCTTCTGGGCGGTCCCATTCACCATATGTTACTTCGCCTGTCGCTAAGTTTGTCTTTACTTCACGTTTGAACGTTACACTTTGCGTCACTTCATCGACTCGTTTACCATCCAAATAGATCCCGATCACTCGTTTTACTGTACTGTATTCGATCCGTGTATCCACTTTGGAGGTATAGTAGATCTTTTCGTCTTCATCTTCCATACCTGGTTTGATGGTCTTATTATCGATCTTGATCGTATCTGTCGTGTAGTTTTCGTACTCTGGTGCATCGAATGCTTCCCAGATATCTTCTGGGCGGTCCCATTCACCATATGTTACTTCGCCTGTCGCTAAGTTTGTCTTTACTTCACGTTTGAACGTTACACTTTGCGTCACTTCATCGACTCGTTTACCATCCAAATAGATCCCGATCACTCGTTTTACTGTACTGTATTCGATCCGTGTATCCACTTTGGAGGTATAGTAGATCTTTTCGTCTTCATCTTCCATACCTGGTTTGATAGTCTTATTATCTATCTTGATCGTGTCTGTCGTGTAGTTTTCGTACTCTGGTGCATCGAATGCTTCCCAGATATCTTTACCGTCTTTTGCGATCCATTCGCCCCATTCGATATCGCCAGTTACTAAGTTCTTTTTACCTTCGCGACTGAATTCTACGACTTGGATCACTTCATCGACTTTTTCACCATCTTTGTAGATATTGATCACGCGTTTTACTGTATCATGTTCTGTTACTGTTTCTACTTTTGAGGTGTATTTGATATCTACTTCTTCATCTTCCATACCTGGTTTGATAGTCTTATTATCTATCTTGATCGTGTCTGTCGTGTAGTTTTCGTACTCTGGTGCATCGAATGCTTCCCAGATATCTTTACCGTCTTTTGCGATCCATTCGCCCCATTCGATATCGCCAGTTACTAAGTTCTTTTTACCTTCGCGACTGAATTCTACGACTTGGATCACTTCATCGACTTTTTCACCATCTTTGTAGATATTGATCACGCGTTTTACTGTATCATGTTCTGTTACTGTTTCTACTTCAGAAGTATATTTGATATCGTTAACTATGTTTTCTGAATCTGGAGTAACGATAAGTCGATTTTGAACTGTACCTTCTGTATGCTTATAACCTTCATATTGGGGGATCTCAAAATTCTCGAACATCTTAGTAGGTTCATCCCAAGCCCCATAAGTCTTATCACCAGTTGTTAGATCTTCAGTCACTTCACGTTTAAAGACTACATCTTGGACGAAAGTGGCAAAGAGTTGATCGTCATGCCAAATATTGATCGTACGGGTAATGATCCTTTCTTCGGTGTATGTTTTTGTATTAGCAACATAATGAACATCGACCACTTGATTTGGAGTATCGGCTGTTACGTTCATGTTATCGACTTTATTGACGACAACACCATTGATCTGTGCTGTATACCCTGCTTGTTCAGGAATATCATAAGCATCAAATTGACCATTTTGTATCCCTACCGCGCCATCATCTTTGACATACCAAATTCCTAAGATCTTGTGGAATTTTACAGTTTGGACTTTGGTATCGACCAACTTATCATCTTTATAAAGGTTGATCGTACGAGTAACTGTTTTTTCTTCGTAAGCTTGGCCATCAATTTGTTTTTCAGCTTCTGTTTGTTGCGTCAAGGCCACTTCTGTTTGCTTATTTAAAGGATCAGAGACAGTTTCAACTTGGCTTTCTGTTGTAGCTGTCTCTAAATTTTCATTTTCGGCAGCTGAGATACCACCCGCACCTAGAAATGTCATCCCTAATAAGACCGAAGCTACCCCAACACTTAACTTGCGTAGACCATAACGTTGCTTTTTAGATGCTTGTTTTTCCAACATCAATTTTTTATTTTTCTTCGATACCATCCTAGTTAGATCCTCCTAATTAAAATAAAAAAACACTAATACCCAACACAGATATTACATTAAATTTTTTAGGTATTTTTATAACTAGGAATAAAATATCATACACGATAAATCAATTGGAAACCCTTTGCACATACTTATAGACAAACTTAACTATGCTTAAAAATATTCCAAGAAATTTTTGGTATATATTATTTTTTTAATCAAAACAATAATTTTTTAAACAAAAAAGGCTGATCCTTTTATAGGATCAGCCTTATGATCTACTTATGATATGGGCTACCATTATTGATCATGAAACCACGATAGATCTGTTCAGTCAAAACCAAGCGCATCAATTGATGCGGTAACGTAAAACGTCCAAACGATATCTTCGTTTGAGCTCTCTTTAAAACTTCTGGACTCAATCCAAGTGATCCCCCGATCACAAATGTCAGATCACTATGCCCATAAGTTCCTAATTTTTCTAACTCAGAGGCAAATTCTTCTGATGAACGCTCTGTACCTTCGATCGCTAATGCATAAACATACTCTTTATCCCGAATTTTATGCAAAATACGTTCCCCCTCTTTTTGCTTTACAGCTTCCATCTCGGCTAAACTTAGTCTTTCAGGCGCCTTTTCATCTGGAACTTCAATGACCTCAAATTTGCAAAATTTACTTAATCTTTTGGAATACTCAGCGATCCCTTGCTTTAAGTATTTTTCTTTGAGTTTTCCAACACAAATGACCTTAATATTCACAAAAATAATTCCTTTCTCATATACTTATCCACAGAGTTATCCACATATCCACAGAGTTAACCACAAGATATTGGGGAGTACTTTTGTTCTGTCCCAATATTTATGGGGACAACCTTATTAAATATCTTCTTGTATTATTATACACAATATCCAAAAAGGACGGTACTAAGTTTTCACTTAGTTGCCGTCCTCATAATTAACATTTTGATTTAACTTTATTCATTTGAGTTCGATGATGTCGTCGTATTGGAATCATCTGCTTCCAATGTCAATTTTACATTAGCAGTCTGTTGCTTACCTTCATGATAATAACCGATCTCAACAGTGTCACCGATCTTATGTTCATATAATGCTTGGCGCAAGGTCGCTAAATCGGTAACTTTCTTACCGCCGATCGACGTGATCACATCATATTTAGCAATACCACTATCTTTCAACGGTGAACTGGAATCGATCTTCATAACGACCACACCGCTAGTAACATCTGTCGGTAACTTGAGCGTATCTGTTCGAGCACTTTGAGAGATATAATCTAGATCAACTAGCGAGATCCCCAATGCTGGACGCTTAACCTTCCCATTTTCAACTAATTGGTTGATGATCGAAACCACTTCATTACTTGGGATCGCAAAGCCCATCCCTTCGACTGAAGTCGATTCACTTGAACCAGTACTTGAAAGTTTCATCGAGTTGATCCCGATAACTTGACCTTGTAAGTTAACTAAAGCACCACCAGAGTTACCTGGATTGATAGCCGCATCAGTTTGGATAACAGTGGCTTGACCTGTGGTGATACCACTGCTGTTAGTTACGTTGATCGTCCGACTTTTAGCCGAAATGATACCTTGAGTCAAAGAGGTGGCATATTCTGAGCCAAGGGGAGAGCCGATCGCCAAAGCTGTTTCACCAACTTTGATATTATCCGAGTTGCCAAAACTTGCAACTTGTTTAACATCTTTGGCGTTGATCTTAAGCACAGCCAAGTCAGTTACCGAGTCATGTCCCACTACCGTAGCCGATAATTTCTTGCCACTATTCAACAAGACTTCAACTTTGTTAGCTCCCGAGATCACATGGTTATTTGTGACGATATAAGCAGTATTACCGCTCTTTTTATAAATGACTCCTGAGCCTTCACTAGTGGATGTTTGACTAGTCGAGTTACCAGAATTTTGCCCAAAGAGATCTTCTAAAGACGAACTGGATTGTTGTTCTGAATAGGCTTCGACCGAAACGACTGCATCTTTGACCGCATCAAAAGCTTTAGTCGTTTGTGTGCTGACGTTGACCTTAACATTGCTGGTCGCCGTCGTCCCTTGGGAATTACTTGCTAGTTGCGTACTGTTATTTTGATACAAAGTATAGCCTCCAACAGCTACACCACCACCAAGTACACCAGCACACAGACCGATCAAAAATACTTTACCTAGCCCTCGTTGCTTTGAGCCTGGCTGTTTGGCCGGCCCATTATTTGAGCCAACTTCATTAAACTCACCATCAAATTGTTCATTATTGCTCATACAAAAAGTCACCTCTTAAAATTAAGTATCTATATTATATATAATAAGCCTTTTGCAACAAAATTGCTTACAATAATGTAAAAATTAACTTTATCCTAAAAAATATAGTTTTATCTTAAAGAACTGCCAACTCGGTCGCTTGCGCTGGATCGGTGTCTAATAAGAGAAAATCTTGATCAACACCAAAGTCTTTAGCTTGCATTTGACGTTGGACTGTTAAATGCGCTAGTTCTTTGACATTATTTTCTTGGCTCAAGTGTCCAAGATAGATCTGCTTAGTCCGAGCACCTAAAACGCTCATCAACGCATTAGCGCCATCTTCATTGGATAAATGCCCTTGATCACTCAAGATCCGTTGCTTTAGCGCCCACGGATAGATCCCTGCGCGTAACATCTCAGTATCGTGGTTGCATTCAAATAAATATCCATCTGCATTTTCTACGATCCCTTTGACCCGATCTGAAACATAGCCAGTATCTGTCACAATGGCAAATGATTTACCCGCATAATGCACTTTATAAAATTGTGGATCGATCGCATCATGCGAAACGCCAAAACTTTGGACATCTAGATCACCAAAAGTTTGGACTGTCTCACGTTTAAAAATGTGCTTTTGTTCTGTTTTGACCTGTCCGATCTTAGGCGCCATTTGCTCCCAAGTCTTCTCATTGGCATAGACATCTAAGCCATAGCGGCGGGCTAAAACACCGACACCCTTGATATGATCACTATGTTCGTGAGTCACTAAGAGCTTATCAACATCTTTTAATGTCCGCCCGATCGAATTCATCAGTCCTTCGATTTTTTTACCCGAAAGTCCAGCATCGATCAATAATTTTTGCTTAGGAGTCTCGATATAAGTTGCATTGCCTGTACTCCCACTGGCAAGCACGCTAACTTTCAGCCCAACTTCTTCACTCATTGTCAAGCTATCCTTCCTCATTTATTTAACACTGATCGTCTCATCCATCACACTACCTGTAAAGGCGTTGATCCGTCGATACTGGATGTTACCTGTATTACTGTTTTTTATACAGAAATTCCAAGTCGGAATATATACGATGCTGTTATTTACCGATAATAACCGTGTATACCCTAAATGACACCACAAAACTTGCGTATTAGCGGGCAACTTGTTGTATTGATATAACCAGATCAACGCCCGTTCTTGGCTGATAGTATCACGTTTTTCACGCAAGATCTGGACGTCATTCATATATCCTTGAGTATAGCCTGTCACATAGTCATTTTTGATCTCAAATCGGATCTGACCATCATTAGAGTACACCGGCCCCCCATAGATCATCTGCGTATAAACGATCACGGATTTAGTTGAAAGATCTTTATTATAAGTATACTCCTTACCAAAGAGGACGATACTACTATCTTTCAAAAATTCATCTATTGTTGCTTGTGGTTTGTCTGGATCGACTAGTTTTAAACCATCCGTAAAGTCGACCGTTAATTTATGATTGGCATATTCCCAACTATAGCGCAACTGCTCAGCTTTCTCCCGCAAAATATTTGAATTTGAGCTGGAGACATAATAACCAGCTTGAGTTTTATCCGATAGATGTCCATAAGAGATCTGATCATTTTTAATACTCTTTAATACAGATCCCGAAGTATTGGTCGTAGAAAACGAACTCGTTCGTTGATCGATCGTATCATTTTGTGTCACATAAACACTTAATAAGAAGATATCTAAGGCGATAAAGGCAATGACAAAGATCCATTCGATACGCTTAAAATTCATTGGCGTTATCCCCCCATTTCTTCCCTGAGATCAGATCTTGATAATTGATCCAAACGTTATTGTATTTGACAAAATATGTCGGTGTCAGATCAATGACCAATGAAGCTGTACTATTTTGCGAGACCGTATAACCGATCTGAATATCACTGATCTTATCCAAATTGATGTCGGCACTTTGTAACTCAGGCAAGATCTCTTTAGTCGGCTTGAGCGTCACTGCTTTACCAGCTGCTGGCACTGGAACTTGTAGACTGCATTGGGAAAAGATCAATTTCTTGTTACGGACGCGATTTTGGATCTGATAAGTCCCAAAATCGCGTGCCGAGATCACAGGAAAACCATCGATGTAACTGCGATAGATGACATTTTTTTCCTGCATATCATACTCAGAATACTTAACATCAGTTAAACTAACGCCTAATTGCTCTAGATCAGTAAAATCATTTGTTAAATGATCATCTAAAGTCCAATTCTGGCGTCCAGTCTCATCAGTCAGATAATCCGTATATGTTATCAAGCCCGTTTTGTCGCGGATGCTCAATTTTTGCCCCGAATCATCGGAATAGACCGTTACGCCATCTTGTTCACGGGTCGTCAGTGATGAGGTACTGCTCTTTTCGGTCCCTAACAAGCGTGTAACGTACATCCCCACATTTTCTTTATTGTATAAATAACTATAACGTGGCACCGTGACCTGATCTTCATAATACTGGATCAGACGTCCGTTTTGATATTCATAGCTAAGTTTATAGCGCTTGAGCTCCTTTGTTTTGTGGACGTTATTGAGCTTATCTTTATCATATTTGGTCAACTTGGCCTTGTATACCTTGAGACCTGCATCTTCTAGAAAATAGACCTCAGAGCCATCATAACTGATCACGATCCGATCAAAGCTGTAATTCTCACTCTTAACTGGCTGTTCAGCAATGTATTGTTTCAAGACTCCAAAGGAGAGCTCTGAACCATAATTCAACTGATACGATCTAGGCGTCTGCATTAGCTTTAGGTACTCGTTTTTACTGACAGTCTCTGGTTCACTGATATCAGTTATCTTACTTCCTTCTAAAGAAGTCATCATTAGATCGACTACATCGATCCGATTGCTCAATAGCCGACTGGATGAGCGTTTATCTGTTACCGTGATCGATACTGGTCGATATACATCAGTTAATTTTTTCTTGTCTGCCGTGTTGGTATCATCATTGATAACTTTAGTCTTATCCGGAGCTGCCATCCCTGCTATGCGTTGAAAATAAACAGGCGTTACCCAGATCAAAGCTGTAAAAACAACACTAAATAACACCGCAAGGATCAAAATGGCATGCAAAAACCACCCATTTAAGCGTTTATTCTTCATCCCATAGATCTCCTTCCTCGTATTCTTCATATGGTAGCGAGATATAGAAGGTCGAACCCTTTCCTTCTGTACTATCGACCCAGATCCGGCCGTGATGTAACTCGATCACTTCTTTAGAGATCGCTAGTCCAAGACCAGTCCCACCTTGTGCCCGTGAACGCGCCTTATCGACACGATAGAAGCGCTCAAAAATGTGCGATAGTTCCTTTTTTGGCATTCCTAGACCTTGATCAGAGATACTCATGATGACATGATTATGCGTCTCCAACAAACGACAAGTGATCACACCACCATCGGGTGAATACTTGATCGCATTATTCATGATATTATCTACCACTTGAATGATCTTGTCGGTGTCGACTTCGACCCAAAGTGTCTTATCGGTAAAATCACGTTTGATCGTATAATTTTTTGTCACTTCACGTGTATCATTATTGTCCTTTTCAAGCATCATATCAAAACGGTTCAAGATATAGTTGAACAATTCATTTAAGTTGACTAACTCCAAGTCTAACTCGACTTTTCCAAGATCCATTCGCGATAAACTCAAAAGATCATTGATCATCCGGATCATCCGGTCAGTTTCTTCTTGAGTGACCTTTAAAAAGGCTGGTGCGATCTCAGGGTCTTGCCAAGCACCTTCATTTAATGCCTCAATGTAACTGCGCATACTCGTCAACGGTGTCCGCAATTCATGTGAAACGTTGGAAACAAATTGTCGCCGCTCGCGGTCGATCCGTTGTTGTTCGGTGATATCATGCAAGACACAGACGATCCCGATGATAAAGCCTGAACGCCGTTGGATCAGCGAAAAATTGGCATTCAAGATCTGGTCACGATTGGTGTCTAATTCATCCAAAATGATCTCATTTTGATTTTCCAAAAGTTCGCGGATCGTATATTTATCCCGGATATTCAAAACATCTAAGATCGACTTATTCCTAACATCATCTGGTTTTACTTCTAACGCTTCACACGCCATATCGTTGATGATCGTGATCTTGCCCCCACGGTCAGTAGCGATCACACCATCTGACATGTGCGATAAGATCAGATCCAAGCGTCGTCGCTCTGATTCAGTCGCTTCTTGTGCTTCTTCGACCCGTGCAGATAGATTGTTGACGGCTTGGGCTAATTGACCCAATTCATCTCGTCCATAAACTTGGACTTGACCAGAATAATCTCCCCGAGCGATCCGCGCAGTTTGCTTTTTCATTTCATCGATCGGGCGGGTGATCGCACTTGAAACAAGGATCGCAAGGGCTAACCCGATCCCCGTAGCGATCAACGCCGCGGTCGCAAAGATCACGATAACGTCATTGACCGAATCGTAGACACTTTCTAAATTAGCGCGGACATAGACCGCACCGACGACTGTATTGTTATTGCCCGAAGTATTGAACAACGGGGTGATCGCGATATAATAGCGCCGATTATCGCGCTCATTGTACATCGTCTGCGAGAAATTACGTCCACTGTACAAAACCTGTTTAATATTACTATTCGTTGCTTTTTGCCCGATCATCGAGCGAGTATTCACATTATTTTCACCACGGATCACACCTTTAGCATCTACAACTTGAATATCTGAAATATTATTATTATTGATATCATCTAAGATAGTTTTGATCCGCTCATTTGCTTCATTTGTATCAGCTTCATTCAATTGCGTGACTAGCAAATTATTGACATAAGCTGGCATTTCCACACTTTGCTTAAATTGTTTTAAATTCTCACTTTTTAAGCGTTGTACAAATACCGCACCAACGATCTGAAAGGCTAAAAACAACAGTAAAGCAAAAACCAGTGCGATCTTAAAATGGATCGACTGGAAAAAATGCAATTTCTTATTCATTTTACTCGGCCTCTGGATTACGTAAATAATAGCCGACCCCACGGCGGGTCACCAACCAGACTGGGCGACTAGGGTTATCTTCGATCTTTTCGCGCAAACGGCGGACCGTTACGTCAACTGTCCGAACATCCCCAAAGTAATCATAGCCCCAAACGGTCTGCAACAAGTGCTCTCTAGTCATGACTTGCCCAATGTGTTTAGCTAAATAGTAAAGCAATTCAAATTCACGATGGGTCAATTCGATATTTTCATCATTTTTGGAGACCACATATGCCTCTGGGTGGATCGTTAAATTTCCGATCACAATGTCATTACTTTTTTCTTTTTCTTCACTTTGAGCGCTGGCTACTACCGTGGCTTGGCGCCGTAAATTAGCCTTGACCCGTGCGATCAATTCACGGTTAGAAAATGGTTTGGTCACATAGTCATCAGCACCCATTTCTAAGCCTAAGACTTTATCTAATTCTGTATCTTTAGCCGTTACCATAATGATCGGCATTTCATATTTTTTTCGAACTTCACGTGCCACTTCGAGCCCATCGACCTTAGGTAACATCAGATCTAAAATGATCAGATCAGGTAAGACCTCTTCGACCTTATCTAAAGCCTCTTGGCCATCTTCGGCAGTGTATACATCGTAACCTTCTTTGGTCAGATTGAACTTGATGATATCTAAGATCGGTTTCTCATCATCTACAACTAAAATCTTTTTCATAAGTTTAAATTCCTCTTTATATAAATTACATACATATCACTGTGAGCACTACTGCTTCTTGGATGTAGTTCAATAGCTCCTACCACCCTTATTGTACTACAAACTCAGCTTTGGTTACAGAAACTCAATGACCTGGTTTTGACCGTTTTATTCAAAATGCACAAAAAAAACAGCAACCACAGAGCAAGATCTGCAATTGCTGTTAGTAAATCTCTGATGGGTGGTCAGGGGATCGAACCCTGGACCCACGGATTAAGAGTCCGTTGCTCTGCCAGCTGAGCTAACCACCCATTTCATCAACGAATAATACTATATCAAAGAAAAAGCCAAAGCGCAAGAGTTTTTTGGTAAAAAACTAAAAATGCCCGCTATGCTCATTACAAGCGGTCCTTTTCGATCAGATATTTAAGCTTGATCCCCCTTAATTTTTGTTTACTTATCGCAGTAGATTTTTAAACCTTTTTTTGTTTAATTTACTATTTTCTCTTTGTTAGGCTTACCTATATAAAGCTATTTTTCCTGATAGAGGTGATCTTTTTGGAATATGAATTACTGCTACGTGCACTCTCAAACTGCTTGCATATGCCACTCTTGGTCTTAAATGAACAATTTGCGCTTTGTAAACACTATAATGCACTAGAGACTGATTTTGGCTATGACTATCAAACACTATTTACTGACCTAGAAAAAAATGCCAAAAAGCATGCTCTAATAACTGGTAAATTAAATGAACTCCTTTTGTTATATGCTTTTAACGACCATTATTTTATCTTTGGTCCTTTTCGCTGCAATTTAACTGATCGTAATGTTTTATATAAATATTTAGACGCTTTAAATATGCCCCTAGCCCAATACGAATTGACCTACACACAATTGGCCGCCTTACCGATCTACTGTCTCGAAGATATCCGTGACATCATCTATCTGATCAATTATTTTTTCACTGGCGAGACCGCCGATCAACTTGCTAACTGTAATTTTCAGCAGTTGACTCGGACTACTCATCTCCTGAATAAAGAACGTCGCACTCTACTGACCCAAGCACCACTTTCTTACGCTCAGATCTATCAGCATGAGAAAAAATTACTTACATGCATCCAAAAAAATGAGCCCAAACAATTGTCAAAACTCATCCAAGCGATCTCCTGGAGTAAATTAGGTCATACTTTAGGACCAGATCTACTTCGGGCCCAAAAGGACTATTTGATAGTTTTATTAGAAAAGGTCACCCATCTAGCTATTGCGAACCAACTTCCACCCTCCGAATCAAAGCACTTACAAAATGTTTTTATTACCGAGATCGAACTCTGCACCACTACTGCCCAACTGATCGAGACCTGTACCACAGCCCTCTTACTTTTCACCCAAGAGCTCGCCGATCACCAAGAAAAGATCCGCTCGCCTTTGATCGATCAGATCAGTGAATATATCAAAAATAATCTAAATGCCCCGTTGCGGATCGATGAACTCTGTGCCCATTTTGATCTCAGTCAAGCTAAATTAAAATACCTTTTCAAAATTGAACTACAGATGACGATCCGCCAATACATCATTTTGCAAAAGATCACAGTTGCAAAACAGTTACTGTGTACAGACAGTGATATTCAAAAGCTTCCGCAAGCATTAGGTTTTAGTGACTATGCCCATTTTGCTAAAACTTTCAAACGCCTCACGGGGATGACTCCTAAGCAGTTTAGACTCCAAAATTATCAGAAATAAAAAAATCCCCGAGATATGCTCTCGGGGAAAGTGATGGGTGGTCAGGGGATCGAACCCTGGACCCACGGATTAAGAGTCCGTTGCTCTGCCAGCTGAGCTAACCACCCAATTTACCAACAAAAGATATTATAGCAAAGAAGCTTTGCTAAAACAAGCACAATTTTAAAAATATTTTTAGGGGATAAAAATAAGATCTGTTTGGACAGTTCCAAGCAGATCTTATTTTCTAAGTTCAGTTGTTTATAATGAGCCTCGGCGCTGGTGCACCAAGGTGTAGATCTTTTTGATCATGAAATACAATAATGGTACGCAGATCGCCGTTGAAATGGAATTGATGACAGTCGCAGGTAAGCTGAAAAAGGCGGCCACTGCAGCTGCTTTAAAGCTTGTTCCGACCATCAACGCTTCAATGATCGAAGCTAGATACGAAGTCACGATCTTAGTCGATCCTGCAGCTATCGCTAAGATCATGATATTTCGCTGACTGTCAACATATCCCATAGCCTTGAAAAGTCCGGAAATTATCAAAGCTACAACTATGACCTCAAGCATCGTCAGCCATGAGACGGCAATATATCCATTTAAGATATCAAATCCACCCAAGCCAATGATACCGGCCAACATACCATTGCGTTTTCCCAAAAAAAGAATTGATGTTACTGTCAATGTATTACCAAAATGGATAAACGGCCGCCCGACCATCGCAGGGATCGGGATCCGTAACGTCCAAATGCCAATATAGATCAGTGCAGCAAATAGGCCCGTTAAAATGACCGCTCGCAATGTATTTTGCTGGTCACGCAACATAGTATTTCCTCCAAAAAATCATAACTTTTCTAACAAATATGGTAATGCACGCGCATAATCGACGCCAAAACGCTGATCTCTAGGTGTCGGTGTCAGCTTTATCGCTTGAAAAATAAATTCCATTGCGAGATCCGCAGCAGCCTTGACCGCTTTACCCTTCATGATCCCCGCCAGCAAAGCACTGGCAAACAGATCTCCCGTCCCAAAATAGTTCCCAGCCAATTTAGGACGCGTCAAGATCCAAGTTTTGCCCATTTCATAACCGATCACGGCGATCTTGTCACCGCAGTCTATCCCAGTTAAGATCGCAGTTTCTAACTTGAATGTAGTTGCAAAACGCACAAGTAGTTGCGTTGCTTCAGCGATCGCAAGTGGAGAAGTAGTCAAAGCCTCATCTAAAAGCAGTTGGGCTTCCGTTAAATTTGGTGTTGCGATCGTTGCTTGGTGCACTAGTTTGCGCATCTGAGCTACATAATCCATATCAAAACCGCGGTAAAGTTTACCATGGTCAGCCATTACTGGATCAACTAATAAAAGCGTTTCAGGTGTCTTGAGAACTGACAAAGCTGACAAGATCACATCTAAAGGTCTAGCCCCCAAATATCCCAGATAGACGGCTGAAAACCTAAGCTGTAATTTTTGCCAATGCTGGAGAATGTGTGACATTTCAGAAGAAAGATCTAAGTAGGTATTTTCACCAAAGCCTCCCGTATGCGTTGATAAGAGTGCGGTCGGTAAAACATCTGGTCTCAAGTTTGCAGCCGCCAGCAAGGGTAGCGCTACACTCATGGAAACCTGACCCACACAGGACAGATCCTGACTGATCAAAACATCGGCTTGCATTTTGTCACATCCTTTTCATACACCTGCAACTGATATCTGTTAGAGCGCTCAAACATAAGAGCTTGTATGTATTATATCATCTTTAATGTTTACTAACCACGGCATTTAGTATTCTTTTGCATTTAATTGTAGATTTGTTGTACACAATATTATATAATACTTCTATTAATTTAGTTAAAGGAGTTTTTTGCATGTCAATTATCTCAACCGCCTTGATCGTAGTCGTTGCCTTAGAAGCTCTCTATATCATGGGGATGGAAATGTTTGGTAGTGAAGAAAAATTACATCGAACTTTCGGCCTCAGAAAAGAGTATCTCAAAATGCCCGAGGCGCGAGTTGCAATGGCTAACCAAGGACTATACAATGGCTTTATCGGTATCGGTCTTTTGAACTGTCGCTTTATTTTCCCGGAAAATACTCAATATATGGGCAGTATGATGTTTGTGATCTTCGTTATCGTCGCTGCGGTCTATGGCTGGGCAAGCGCTAAGAACCCTAAGATCTTACTCGCTCAAGGGACACCAGCTATCCTAGCTTTACTTGCACTTTTGATCTTTAAATAAAAAAATGGTCGCCTGAATAAATCAAGCGACCATTTTTATTACTATTTATTTTACCAAACGAATAAACCGACCATTGCTGCGGATAAGAGGGAAACTAAGATCCCTGAAAGCAACATGTAGCCAACGTTTTTGGAGATAAGATCGTTCTTTTCACGATCGACGATACCTTTGAAACAGCCGATGATCATACCAACCGTTGAGAAGTTAGCAAAGGAAGTCACAAAGACCGTCAACACTGCTTTGTAGTGTGGCGCAAAGTCATTGATCGTACTTGTTACACGACCCATAACAACAAATTCATTTGTAACTAATTTTGTACCCATATATTGTGCAAATTGGAAAGCTTCGCCATGTGGTAAGCCCATCAACCATGCAAATGGATACATCACGATCCCAAGTAAGTGTTCCAATGATAACCAAGGATTGATCAAGCCAAGCAACTTATCGATCAAAGCTGCTAAAGCAACAAAGGCGATCACGTTAGCGGCGATGATCAAGATCAAACGACCAGCACCTAAGATGGAATCACCCAAGAATGAGAAAAATGGTTCTTTTTTAGCATTACCATTTTCATCCACATCACCGATCTCTTTTTCTGCCATCGCTGAACTCTTCATCGTAGCGATCGTATCCTCATCTGCTGGAACAGTGACTGGATTTAACATCGCTACTACGATCAAAGCATTGATAACGTTGACAGGGACCGCCGTCAAGATGTATTCACCTGGCATCATTTGAGTGTATGCCCCAATGATCGATGCAGTCACACAGCTCATCGACATCATCGCTAATGTCAAATTACGTTTAGCATTGATCTGTTTGAGCTGTAAAGATGAGACCGCTAAAGCTTCTGTATTACCAAGAAACATCATTTCGATCGCAAAGAACGATTCAAACTTAGGTTGACCTGTGATAAATGATAAACCACGACCGATCCACTTGATGATCCAAGGCAAGACCCCAATATAAGTCAAGATGTCAAATAATGGAACGACCATCAAGATCGGGAGCAATACTTGCACGAACCAATCCATTTGTTTGACTTGGACCATGCTTGGCAAAGCAAATTCGATCCCGATATAAGCGATCTTCATCAATTCGTTAAAACCAGCAGCTGCACCTTGCACGATCGCACGCCCACCTGAAAAGCTAGTCAAAAACCAAGCCATCACCAAGTTAAAGATGACCATCGTACCAACGCCACGCCAGTTGATCTCATTACGGGCCTTAGAAAATACGACCCCGATCGCTAGAAAGACAACTAAACCTAAAACATTTATTGCTAAATACAAGATTATTTCTCCTCTCTTTATCAATAAAATAAATAGCAATTTATAAATGACTGTAAAACTTCAATTAGTATATCTATTTCTTTGGGATTTGTAAATATTTTTATTAACATGGTTTAATTTTTAAAAATAATAAAAATATAATTTAATCCCCCAAAAGATACGTACCAATCGCAAACAATAAACTTAACAAACCACAAAAATAGCAAACATTGATCAACACCATCTCCGAACAATTATCCAAAGATTATAATATTAACCAAAAAATAATTTAAAACTACTCTTAATTCTAGCAAAACATTCGGAAGTGGTAAAGAATGACGCTCACCAAATGAAAGCGCTTGACTTTGGGATGACATCTAGTATAATTAAGGGTGAAAAGGGGGCTGTTGAGCCTTCGCATGTTACGCACGTACTAGCGTCTGACATTGACGTAGCAAGTGTTTTGGGCACTTCGCTTGAGGGCTTGTATCCTCCTTTTAGAACCACCCCGACAGTTCAAATAAACGGATCGCCAATAATGTAAAATAAGATCGTGAAAGAACATAATGGTGGCGATGAAAGGTCTATTTGACTGTGTTATATATAATATAGACCATAGAACTCCTAGCTAGCTTCTATGGTCTTTTTTGTATTTAACGGGGGTTTTTAGAAATCAAAACGAATATTAAACACAATATCAATTATATTTTTCGTTTTTATCAATACTTCGTTTTACTCCTTGCGTCACTCCTCTTAAACTTTACCTAAGCTGTTTTAAGTTTACTTTAAATCCCTTTGTAACCAGTTCCAGCCCATCACTTATCATAGTAAAATATACTTAAATCATTTGAACTATTAAACTAATAGAAAGGTAGGTAACACGAGTGGACGACCCTTATCCGCCTCGCGCTATTTTTGTACGCTTAGAAAAAATTTTCTTTGTCTATCGTAGTTAGTACTAGGTAACAAATATTAGTGCTAGATATGAATTACAGAAAGGAAATATAATAAGTGAGACCTTATCAGAAGAATTTAGAAGAATTACTACAAAATTATGAGCAAGAGGACCCTTTACAGGGCCTTTCAACCAAAACTGCAACTAAAAGACTAGCAAGCGACGGACCTAATGCCCTGATCGCTAAAAAAACACCAAACTGGCTGTTATTTATCCGCCAGTTCAATAACATGATCATCTATATCTTGTTATTTGCGACATTATTGACGCTTTTTCTAGGTCATTATACCGATGCACTCGTGATCAGTGTCGTGATCATCGCCAATGCTGTGATCGGTTACTATCAAGAGGCCAATGCTGCTGATGCTTTAGCTAAGATCAAAGACTTATTAGCAACTAATGCTACCGTCTACCGTGATGGGATCCGTCAAGACGTCGATGCGACCAAATTAGTTTGTGGCGATGTCGTCTTTCTTGAAGCCGGTGACCAAGTTCCAGCCGATCTACGCTTGATAAAGACCGCTGACCTTAGGATCCAAGAGTCCGCTTTGACGGGTGAAGCTGATGCAGTAACTAAACACGCTTCTGTCTTAGAAACAGCTGACTTGCCCTTGGCTGAACAAGCAAACATGGCCTTTTCTTCCACTACAGTCGTCAACGGCTCTGGTTTAGGTGTGGTCGTAGCGACCGGTGAAAGAACCGAATTAGGAAAGATCTCGACTGCAGTTGCTAGCGCCAAAACACGTCCGACCCCATTAGTCAAAGAGATCAACGCTTTAGGTAAAACTGTTTCACTTTGCGTTTTAGGGGCAGCCGTCTTACTGTTTATCTTAGGTTTTATCTTTGAAAGCTATTCTCTACCCGTCTTGACTTTAGCGATCGTAACGATGATCGTTGGTTCGGTCCCTGAAGGTCTGCCAGCTACAACTTCGGTGATCTTAGCTTTAGGTGTTTCTGACCTCGCTAAAAATAAAAATGCGATCGTTAAATCCTTACCTTCGGCCGAAACATTAGGTGCAGTCGATGTGATCGCAACTGATAAGACTGGGACATTGACTAAAAATGAAATGACCGTGACAGATATTTATCTTGATGAACGTCATTTTTCAGTCAGTGGTAGTGGTTATGCTCCAACTGGGACGTTATTTATCAATGGTGAAGCGACTACTGAACGTGAAGCTAAGCTAAAAGAACTTCTCTTAGCTGGTTATTTTGCCAACGATACGACTTTGACCCAAGTTGATGATACTTGGACGATCAATGGTGAACCAACTGACGGGGCTTTTTTGACCGCTTATCACAAATTGATGCCAAATAAAGAAAGTGCTCAACTGGAAAAATTAGATCTCTTGCCTTTTGATTCGTTTCACCGTTACATGGCAAGCCTTGTACAGCTTTCAAATGGCTCTAAAAAGATCTATCTAAAAGGCGCACCAGATAAGTTGTTCAACTTTGCACAACAACAAGATCCAAACTTTGAACGTTCATTTTGGCAAGCAAAAGCCGATCATTTAGCTAACCAAGGCAAACGGGTCGTGGCTTTAGGTGTGATCAAAGACGCTGACCAAGTTACAAACCTAGAACACGATCATCTCGAAACTGGCTTTACCTTCCTCGGATTGACCGGGATCATCGACCCACCACGCCCAGAAGTTATCGCAGCTTTACGTGAGATGAACAAAGCCAAAGTCGAAGTCAAGATGATCACCGGTGACGCTCCATTGACTGCTGCTGCGATCGGACGTCAATTAGGCTTAGCTGCTGGTGAATTACACACGATCACTGGGGTAGAGTGGGATCAACTAACTGCTAAACAAAAATGTGAAGCAGCCGTTAAAAATCAGATCTTTGCCCGTACAACGCCGGAAAACAAGCTCGAGATCATCGAAGCTTTACAACAAAGTGGCAAAGTTACGGCGATGACTGGTGACGGTGTCAATGATGCCCCCGCGCTGAAAAAAGCCGACATTGGTGTTTCCATGGGTATCAAAGGAACTGATGCTGCTAAAGAAGCTTCAGATATGATCTTAACTGATGATAACTTTGCAACTTTAGCTACTGCGATCAAAGAAGGGCGCCGGATCTACGACAATATCAAAAAGAGTATCCTCTTCTTATTGCCGACCTCATTTGCTGAAGGGTTGATCATCTTCTTGACGATCCTCTTCAACCAAGAGATGCCTTTACAAGCGACCCAACTACTTTGGATCAATTTAGTCTCTGCGATCACGATCCAATTTGCGTTCATCTTTGAACCAGGTGCAAGTGACTTGATGAAACGTCCACCACGTAAGAGCAATAGTCGCTTGATCTCAGGGCGTGAAATGTTTCAGTTAGGCTACGTTTCGTTGTTGATCGCCTTAGTCGGATCAGGTGCTTATGAGCTGCTGATCGCTACGGGTGCCTCAGTAGCGCTGGCAAGCACGGCGATGGTCAACATCATCGTCTTTAGCAAGATCTTCTACTTGTTCAACATCCGCACCGAAGAATCGGCCTTCTCCAGTGCTTCATTTACAAATAAAAAGGCATTCTCGATCATCTTACTCATGATCTTGTTGCAGATGGGCTTGACCTACTTACCATTCATGCAAGATGCCTTTAGCACGACTGGCATGCAGTTAGGTGAATGGATCTTGACGATCGTCTGCGGTTTTAGCGTGTTAGCTGTGACTGAATTAGATAAATACTTTAAACTCCGCTTAGCTAAAGCTAGAAACTAATTTAAGCGTGTAACTTCGTACAGATAATGAGAAGATCACATGCTTTTTGCACTAGCTCTCAAACACCTATGTTACAATAAAGCTAAAAAAGAAGGTGTCTACATGTCTGAAACGATCTCATGTCGGCAAACACTTGCCGTAACCAGTCATCGCGTCCTAGCTAGCGATCTCAACGAACATGAAACTGTCTACGGTGGTGCACTATTGGCTCTACTCGACGGAACCGCCTCGATCTCTGCTAGTCGTTTTGCCCGCTCACAATGCGTCACAGCTGCCCTTGACCAAGCCAACTTTATCGAGCCTTTTGTGCTAAATGATTCACTATGCATCGAAAGCTACGTGACTGGACATGGTAAACGATCGCTCGAAGTTTTCGTCAAGGTCATCGGCGAGCATCTCGATACCGGTGAACGTTTCTTAGGGATGACTGCCTTTTTGACCTTTGTTGTTCTAGATAAAAAGGTCACTTTACCCGAACTGAGTGCTGAAACACCAGAAGAAAAACGCCTCTGCGCTGACTTTCAAAAACGCAAAGCTTGTCGGCGTCAAAAAATAGCCGAGCAAAAGAAACTCCAAGCCTCATTGAGCTTAGACTTTCCGTGGCAAAGCTAAATATCAAAAAAGCACGCCTTGAGATTCAAAGCGTGCTTTTTTGAATATCATTTTTTGTTCGTTAAAGAACCACTATCGACCGCACCTTGCGCCAAGTTCAATAATAACTTGATCGCTTCTTCATAACTGCAAGCTCTTTCGTTCATAACTGTCCTGATCAACTCTTCAGTTGACGTCTTAGATGAGATCATCATACCAGTCCCGCACTATATCATGTAAACATTGACCATCAAAGGGATATAGTCTTCCTTTCTTCAAGATCCGAAGCGACCCGCTTCTTTTACCGTACATCGAACACTCACAACAGGCCCACATCTCACCTTTGATCTGCTGTGAACATTTACCATCAACTAGCAAACACGTGTTCATTTATTTTCGTTACTTTTATATTCTAGCGCGCCATCACAAAAAAATAAAGCATTAATATTGTTCAATTTTTTTAACTATCATGACTATCCGTGCTAGAACAAGCAAACTTCTCCATAAAAAAATTTTGGACTTCTTTTTTATTCATTTTCACTCGCAAATATTCATTAAAAGCTTTAACGACAACAATAATACGTTTTTTCTTATAGTCCGTTATAAACCCTTATCCAACTTGCTTTCACGATCATTTACATTCTTCTATATGTTATCATCAATTTAGCTTTTGATATACATAAGTTTTTATTTATAGTTATTGAGGTGGAAGTTTGCATGGATAGTCAAAAATAATTACTGTTTTTGCTTTAGGGGATAGTACTACATGGTGTTGCTAAAACGACTATTCCCACATTGTATGTAGCATTTGGGAAGTCACCTATCATCCCCTATCAACCACCGTTGATCCTGGCACGTAAAATCGTCTGTGCGCTCACTAAAACAGGTCAATATATTATTACACCAGACAATGATTTCCTTGCGCATATCGCTAATTTTTTAGTTTAAAAGCCGTCCATAAGATCGTAGTGGTGCTCGCTTAGCCAGTGACTGATCCGTCGTCATTTTAGCCATTCTATGCCCCCAACTAAAAAAGCTACCAGTCTACACTGATAGCTTTACATAGATCTAACTGATCACGATCAAAAATCGGGATCGTTTTTTATTTTATGAGCATTACTAACACAATAGCGATCACATCTAAAACGGCATAAGTCCCAGTCAGATATAACGTCCCACGCTTATCTTGTTTACTCAACTGATAGTAGATAACACCAAAGAGCAAGATCTGTAAGACATTGTTCACGTAAGTTGACCCAAATACTGATTCTGTAAGCACTACATAACTAGCAGAAATGACACTAAGAATACAACTAACGATCACCAGTGTTAAAAATAATGCCTCTTTATCGCCTTGGTCGCTAGCTAAGATCACTAAGCGCCCGATGCCCCATATTACTAGAAAACTGACTAAAGATCCAATTGCTGCCCCAATGATCGTAACTGCATTGAGAAAGGCTTTTCCTTCAACTGGCACCTCAGCTGGGAGGGGCGTTGCTACACTTTGCGTAGTAAGATAGACACCAGCCACTGAGAGAGCAACGACTAAAAAGACAAGTCCTACCTTGGTCAGCGCAGATAATTTAAGTCCTGAATGTGACATTTCAAACACCTCTTTTTACAATTCTTTTCCTTAGTATACATTATTTAGTATACATTATTTTATCATACGTTAGTCCAAGTATGCATAAGTGGTCATTTATTTAACTTATTTAGCTAGCAAAAAAGCAGAGACCATAACGGATCTCTGCTCACTAGCAATGACTTAAAGCCCTTGCTCTTTTGTATTTATCCCTGGCTTCCAAGTTAAATAGCCTTTATAGTCAGCTACGCAAAGGAGTTTTTCAGCATTTTCGATCCGATCAGCCGTTGGCGGTTCAACACCTTCCAAGCGATACTTGATCCCCATTTCCTTATACTTGCGAACTCCCATAGTGTGATAAGGCAAGACTTCGACTTTTTCGACATTTTTCAACGTCTTGATATATTCGCCGAGCTCCTTTAAATACTTATCATTATCGGTGATCCCCGGGACCAAAACGTGTCTGATCCAAACTGGTTTACCGAGCTCAGATAGATACTCACACAAATCAAGGATGTTCTCGTTTGGGTAACCGGTCAAGCGTTTATGCTCATCGGAGTTGATATGCTTGATGTCCACCAATAAAATGTCGGTATATTCCAGTAACTCATTGAACAAGCTAAACCATGGTTCACGACGCGTAAATGGCGCCCCACATGTGTCCAAACAGGTGCTTACACCCTGTTCTTTACATTTCTTGAATACTTCCAAAGCAAATTCTGGTTGCAATAAGATCTCGCCCCCTGAGAGGGTGATCCCACCATCTTCGCCCCAAAATGCTCGGTATGGTAAAGCTTTTTCTAAAAGTTCACTGGCGGTCATTTGCGTCCCAACATTTTTCTTCCAAGTATCTGGATTGTGGCAAAACTTACAACGCATATTGCATCCCTGCATGAAAGCCACAAACCTGATCCCTGGTCCATCGACTGCGCCAAAAGTTTCAAGGGAATGCACGTAGCCTAAAACCTGACCGTCTTTAGTTGGAACTGGATTGATATATGGATTAGCTTTCATTATTACGCCGCCTTTACTAATTGACTGTTGTGCTCTTAACTACATTGAAGTATGGAATGTTCTTGAAATAACGTCATCTTGTTGTTCCTTGGTCAGATCAGCGAAGTATACACAGTAACCAGAAACACGCACAGTCAACGTTGGATATTCTTCTGGATGTTTTTGAGCATCAAGTAAAGTATCACGGTTGAAGACGTTGATATTTAAGTGGTGACCTTCATTCTTCATGTAACCACTGATCATGTTTACCAAGGTCTTTTCTTCTAATTTTTCATCGTGACCAAGTGTTGATGGTGTTACAGCAAAAGTATTGGAGATCCCGTCTGTTGCGTAGCGATATGGTAATTTAGCTACGGAAAGTAAGGATGCCAATGCCCCGTGTGTTTCAGCACCGTAAGCTGGATTAGCACCTGGTGAGAATGGTTCGCCTGCTTGACGGCCATTAGGTGTTGTCCCAGTATTCTTACCGTAAACAACATTAGAGGTGATCGTCAAAACAGATGTTGATAACTTAGCATCACGGTAGAGGTGATGTTTGTTCATCTTGGTGTAAAGTTGTCTTACCAACCATGCAGCGATCTCGTCAGCGCGATCATCGTTGTTACCATAACGTGGGAAGTCTTTTTCAGTCTTGAAGTCAACTGCCACACCGTTTTCATCACGGATAACTTTAACTTTACCGTACTTGATAGCTGAAATGGAGTCGGCAGCAACTGCTAAACCAGAGATACCTGTCGCAAATGTACGATCTAAGCGAGTATCCTTCAAAGCAAGTTGCGCTGATTCATAGTAATACTTATCATGCATGTAATGGATCACATTCAAAGCATTTACGTAAACATCAGCGACCCATTCCAACATATCATCGAATTTCTTCAAGAATTCATCATAATCAATGTATTCTGAAGTGATCGGTGCATAAGCTGGACCACATTGCATCTTGGTCAATTCATCGACCCCACCGTTGATCGCATAAAGAACGGTCTTAGCCAAGTTAGCACGAGCCCCGAAGAATTGAACACCATCAGCGATCGGTTGAGCAGACACACAGCAAGCAATGCCGTAGTAGTCTGTTCCCCATGTTTCCATCATCAATTCATCGTTTTCGTATTGGATCGTTGAACTTGCGATCGATACACTAGCTGCATAGTTCTTGAAGCCTTCTGGCAAGCGTTCTGACCATAATAAGGTGATGTTTGGTTCTGGTGCAGCACCCATGTTATGCAAGGTGTGCAAGAAACGGAAAGCTGTCTTTGTAACGTGATGACGGCCATCCATACCCATCCCAGCGATCGATAACGTTGCCCAAATTGGGTTACCAGAGAACAAGGAGTTGTATTCTGGGGTCCGAATGAATGTCACCATCCGGAGTTTCATTGTAAATTGATCGATCAATTCTTGGGCTTCTTTTTCGGTCAATAAACCATTATCCATATCACGTTTGATATAGATATCGATAAATGAGTCGATCCGGCCAATAGACATTGCAGCCCCATTTTGTTGCTTGATAGAAGCTAAATAGCCAAAGTACAACCATTGGATAGCTTCACGAGCATTTGTAGCAGGATAAGAAATGTCATAGCCGTAAGAAGCAGCCATTTTCTTCATGTCTTGTAAAGCGCGAATTTGTTCAGAAACTTCTTCACGTAAGCGAATAACTTCATCTGTCATTTGACCGTCGCCATAGTTAGCTAAGTCATCTTTCTTAGCTGCGATCAAGCGATCGATCCCGTAAAGAGCAACACGAGGGAAGTCAGCGATGATCCGACCACGACCGTATGAGTCAGGTAACCCTGTCACGATCTTGTTGTGGCGTGCACGCTTAATTTCGTCATTGTATGCATCAAAAACGCCTTGGTTGTGTGTCTTATGCAAGTCGGTGAAGATCCGTTCTGTTTCCGGATCAAGTTCCATCCCGTAAGCAGCCAAAGCAACTTTAGCCATCCGAATACCACCATAAGGCATCAAAGCTTTTTTCATTGGCTTATCTGTTTGCAAACCAACGATCTTTTCTAAGTCTTTATCTAAATAGCCTGGTTTATGTGAAGTGATCGTAGAAACAACTTTGGTGTCAGCATCTAAAACACCGCCAGCAGCACGTTCTTTCAACTTGATGTCAACTAACATGTCGTTTAATTTTGTGGTCGCTTCTGTTGCTTCTTCAAGGAATGATTGATCACCATCATAAGGTGTGTAGTTACGGTTGATGAAATCACGTACATCGATCTCGTCTTGCCAGTCCCCGCCCTTAAAACCGTTCCAAGCAGTTGTTACTGTTTCTTTGCTGTTGTCTTTGAGCATCTATATTCCTCCCTGTGTAAAAAATTCGTCTGACCTAAATAATATAACCTAGCACGTACTAAAAAACGTTTGTTAACGTTTTCATCCTTATATTATCTAAAATCGCGCATAAAAACAAGTCATAATCCATTATTTTTGTACTTTTTTAAAAAAATGTTATTTCCATTTTTTTACTTAAATATAATGAAACATTAAGCTTTTTCGCCCATACCAACATGCGTCGTTTTGACCCACTTAGTCTGGCGCCGAACTTTCTTATAAAAAGCTAAAATGATCGCAAAATAAAAAAGGTAATTATACCCCAACATGATGACCATAAAGAAAAGCTTCTTGATAATTCCTAAGCGCTGTGTCTTGTGTTCATAAACACTTAGAATATAGAAATTAAAACAACTATTGATAAATAATAAGCTCACTACGATCGGCCAATATAGCAAAATAAACCAGCTGACAAAGGCCAAGACTAGCAGATTCGCTAGCCCCGTTACTAGCGAGATAAATGGTATCAACAGGTAAAACGTCATCTCCATTTTTGCCTTAGTTCCTAAAGCTTTACTTAACAAGATCTTAGGCCAATATCCCACTAAGCAATCTAATCCTCCCTGCGTCCAACGAGCACGCTGGCGGATAAAAGGACGAACTTGAGCGAGCGCTTCTTGATAGACCACGATCTCAGAAGCGTAATGGGTCGCTTTAGCTTGCAGTAAAAAGCGCGTACTAAACTCAAAGTCTTCTAGCAAGGCATTGCCCCATGGATGATACCCACTTACTGCACTGACTCGGATAAATTGGCCGTTCCCCGAAGCTGCCGCATTACCTAACCGATTCCGAATGTTTTGGATCCAATTATTGATGATGACAAACTCGATATCTTGTAGTTTTTGTAGCCAATTTTGCTCCTTAAACATAGCTACACGTGTTTGTAACAGCGATAATTCTGGAACAAGTGCAAAATGTTCCATGACCCGCAGATAAGCAGCTTCGTCCATATAAGCGTCAGCGTCTAAAACACCACAGATCACCTGCTTACGCAAACTCGGGGCTAGTGGCTCAACGAGTTGTTGATACGCCCAATTGAGCGCCTCTCCTTTACCTTGTTGCGCTTCTGGCAAATATCGTCGCAATAGCTGGACTTTGCTCCCACATGCCAACTGTTGCAACGTTTCATTAACGACTTGAGCCGTCTGATCACTTGAGGCATCATCAATGATCACCATCTTAACTTGTGGTAAATTTGCGGTCTGTTCCACAAAATTGGTGATCGTCTGCCTGATGACTGGCGCTTCGTTTAGCGCCGGGACCAAGATGATCAGTTGCCAAATGGGCTCTTTTAGCTGAGTTTGTTTCAGCTCTTGATCTTGCCCAAATAAAATTAAAATCAGCACCCACACCAAATAGATACCTATTCCAACAAAAGAGACACTAAAGATCAATTCATCGATGACCGATCCCTCCATTTAGTGCTTTTTGTTAAAAACCCATATAGATTTTACCACACGATTAACTCTAAATGATATAGCTAATTTATTTTAAATAAAAGTAGATGTTTTTTAATCTTTTTACTTAAAAAGAGGCTGATAGTCATAAATAACTATCAGCCTCTTTCTAATTTATTTAAATTTCTTCCCAAATATCTTTTAAGACGTTTGTTTGATCACGATCTGGACCAACAGAGAAGGTCGAAACTTCCACGCCAACTAATTCTTCAATGCGTTTGACATAGTTACGTGCATTTTCAGGTAGATCAGCTAAAGTCTTAGCCCCTGTGATATCTTCTTTCCAGCCTGGCATTGTTTCATAAACTGGCTTGCATTGTGCCAATTCTTTCAAGCTAGCTGGGTAACGGTCGATCTTTTCACCGTTCAATTCGTAAGCTGTACAGATCTTGATCTCATCTAAACCAGTCAAGACATCCACACAGTTCAAGCACAAGTTGGTCAAACCTGAGACCCGCTTGGAATGACGCATCACGACACTGTCGAACCAACCGATCCGACGTGGACGCTTCGTAACTGTACCATATTCGTGACCTGCTTCACGGATGTAGCTACCGATCTCATCGTGTAACTCAGTTGGGAATGGACCATCACCAACACGTGAAGTATAAGCTTTGCAGGCACCCACAACTTTATTGACCTTTTCTGGACCAACACCAGAGCCAGTTGTGACCCCACCAGCGATCGGGTTAGAAGATGTAACGAATGGGTATGTCCCATGGTCCACATCCAACATAACACCTTGAGCACCTTCAAATAAAACATGCCCGCCGTTATCCAACGCATCATTTAAAATAACCGATGTATCAGCTACATATTTTTTGATACGTTGACCGTATTCATAATATTCATTGTAAATTGTTTCAAAATCAAGCGGTTCGCCTTCATAATCGTACATCTTTTGGAATAAACGATTCTTTTCTTCCAAATTACGACGTAGCTTTTCAGCAAATGTATCTGCTTCTAATAGATCTGCGACCCGAATACCGATACGAGCTGCTTTGTCCATGTAGCAAGGACCGATACCCTTATTAGTCGTACCGATCTTGTTGTCTTTTTTGGCGCTTTCTTGTAAGCTGTCCAAGACAATGTGGTATGGCAAGATCACATGCGCACGGTTTGAAACACGAAGGTTATCTGTTGGGATCCCATTTTCATGCAAGTATTCCAACTCAGCAACTAACGACTTAGGATTCAAAACAACGCCATTACCAATGACACTGATCTTATCGGAATAAAAAATTCCAGATGGGATCAAGCGCAATTTATAGGTCTTACCATCAAAAGCGATCGTATGACCGGCATTGTCTCCACCTTGATAACGTGCGATAACATCGGCATTTTTACTCAAGAAATCAGTGATCTTTCCTTTGCCTTCATCGCCCCATTGACTACCAACAACTACTACTGATGACATATACAGTCCACCTCATAATATTTCTAAGCATTACTCTGCTTGCTAGTCTAAATTAACGACCTTGATAATTGTAACAATCGAGCTTGTTTTTTTCAAGCAATTACGAATATTACTTCGCTAAAAAAAGGCTAAATTTATTAATTGCGAACTTTAGCCTTTTTAATTTAAATTATTCTGATTTAAAACGAATAACTAATCCCATGGATCATAGCGGCGAAAGGGTAATAAGCTACGTGTTCGGGATAATTTCTCCATTTGTTTGACGATCGCTAGCGTTTCTGCACTCATCTTGATCTTGCCTTTGCCCCGAAGCACCGCCTCATAGGACGCTATGACCATTTTTTCCATAATGATCTGGGGGGCTATCTGCCGGTCTGCCAATGCATCTTTTCCATAAGCGACGATCTTTAAAAAGACCTTATCATCTGTACTTTGTTCTAAAGACCGTGTCAATTCATTTGCCAGCCGTGCGATCTCTTTGCGTGACTTCATCTCATTCACCTCATCTTCATCTTACACCAAAGCTAAAAATTAAGCTTGTTTATCGGCATAGACTTCGATGCAAAAGTTTTTCTGTTTACAATTTGGACATGTTAGCTTTCGTGTACTCGGAGTGTGAGCAGACCAAAAATACGCTTTGAGCCCTGGACGAAATTGATGTTGGCAGTTAGGGCATATATACGCCGTATGCTGCCAAACATAGCGTACTAAAGCTGTTGTGAGTCCTACTGAGATCACTAAGGCTCCCGCTACTAACCACCATGATCCATGTGTTAAGAAGACGTAGATGATACTGCCCCACAAGATCAAGTCGATCACAAGTCCAATTCCGATCATTAGCCAGTGTAATTGATGTAATTTCTTTGTCTTTTCCATTTCAAATTCAATTCCTTTCGTAAAATTTCCCGGGAAAACTTGAAATTTTTCTAGTTGTTCTGCTAAATAGTCCAACTTTACGGCGCGTCTTTTAGCCATTTCTAATTCCTTAGCATTTTGTTCTTGATGTTGGGCCACTAACAACTGTAAAATTTTATAATTTTCCGGTGTATCTAATAGACCTTTGATATCTTTTAGCGTAAAACCTAATTCCTTATAGGCCAAGATCAGTTCTAAACGTGTGACTTGATCTTTGGCATATAAGCGTCGATCAGCCTCAGTGCGACTAGCGATCAATAATCCTTGCCGTTCATAATATTGCACCGTCCGCAAAGTAACATGACACTGTTTTGCTAATTGTCCACTTGTATACATTATTTGCCTCCTTTCTAACTTCACTATAAATGATAACGTTACGTCATCAGCAAGTAAAAAGAAAAGAGTATGACCTATATCAAATCCAAATGCAACAAAAGACCCTATCACGATGCAAGATACATCATGATAGGGTCTTTATCCGTACGGCATAGACCACTTTTCTTCGCACTGTGGTTTAATTGTGTGGCAAGATATTTAGCACATATAGCATTGCAATGAAGATGAAGAATAAGACGATGACCACTGGATTTAATTCTTTTCGACGACCAGCTGCGATCATCGTGATCGGATAAACTAAGAAACCAAATGCGATCCCGTATGAGATGTTAGATGTCAACGGCATTGCGATGATCGTTAAGAACGCTGGTAAAGCGATCTCGAATTTTTCCCAGTTGATAAAGCGCATCGATTGCGCCATCAAAGAACCAACGATGATCAAGGCAGGGGCTGTAACTTCAGTCGTCACCACACTCAATAATGGCGAGAAGAATAGACTCAGACCAAACATACCCGCGATCACTAATGAAGTAAAACCAGTCCGGCCCCCGACTGCGATCCCAGCAGAAGATTCGACATAAGCTGCTGTTGGGGTGGTCCCCATCACAGAACCAGCTAACATTGAAAATGAGTCAGCCATCAAAGCACGACCGATCCGAGGCATCTTATCATTTTTCATCAGGCCAGCTTGTTGTGCCAGTCCGACTAATGTACCTGCTGTATCAAAGAAAGTCACCAGTAATAAAACGATGATCACCGCTAGCATCTGTGGGGTATTGATATTACCTAAGTTTGCTAGACCGACCCCAAAAGTTGGTGCCAAACTTGGGATCGAAGAAACGATCTTGTCTGGCATCGGGATCAAGCCCGTTACTAGACCTAAAAGTGTCGTTGCTAAGATCCCAATAAAGATCGAACCTGGGACGCGGCGTGCCATCAATAAAGCAGTCACAAAGAAACCAAAGATCGTTAACCAAGTAGTTGGAACCGTCAACGATCCCAATTCAACTAACGAAGATTTGCTGGCAACGACGATCCCGCCACCCTTTAAACCAACAAAAGCGATAAAGATGCCGATCCCGGCTGCCATTGCGAGTTTAAGATCATGTGGGATCGCATCGATAACGATCTCACGGATCTTGAATAATGAAAGTAACGTAAAGATAACGGAAGCCACCACGACTCCAGCCATTGCAGTCTGCCACGAGATCCCCATCGTCAAAACAACGGAATAAGTGAAAAACGCATTATCCCCTAGACCAGGAGCGATCCCGATCGGATAGTTAGCTAAAAATGCCATCAAGGTACAACCAATGATCGCTGAGAGCGCAGTCGCTGTAAAGACAGCACCCTTATCCATCCCTGCAGCACCTAAGATATTAGCATTGACGAACAAAATATATGCCATCGATACGAATGTAGTCAAGCCAGCAACGGTCTCCCGTTTAGTATTAGTTTTTAATTCTTTAAAATGGAAGGTTCTTTCGAGCCAGCCTGCTTTAGTGGCTGTTGTTTGACCATTATCCAATTTCTTTCACCTCTGATTTGTTTTTACTTTGATAAGTATTACACGTATGATCGTAAAAATCAACCCCTAAATAGTTCGTGTTTTAATCAAATTATATCAATTTTAAGGTAAAAAAACTCCTACTTCGGATAAATAACAATATTATTAAATGTTGTTCCTGCAATGATATAGTTTAAAAAATATCGATCGGTTTTTTCCAGACATTCTATCCACACTCCCCAGGTAAGCTGATATTTACTTTTTGATAAAATTTTGGATACAAGTATATCACCGCTTGACCCACATCTAATTTGTTCAATATTTCAAATGGAACTTCAATATTCAAATATTCTAACTCGTCCAAAATACTTGTCCTATGTATAACAAAATTTGAAACTTGCGATAATAACTTTGGTAAAATATCTAAGGGTGATTGAGTGGCCAAAACTAAACTTACTCCATATTTTCTACCTTCGCGTAATAGCTGAAAAAAACCATTCTCTGACATATCAAATTCATTTTGAGGTAAATACCTATGTGCTTCATCAATAAATAGGCTAACTTTGAATTTGGATCTTGCAGACATTCGCTTAGCCAAGATCTTTTTTAGGATCAACGACATTAAATATTTCTGTGAGTTACCATACTTTTTAAGTCTTGATAGATCCAACACCAACGAACGTCTCATGCTCCGTTTTTCTAAAAATAAAGACAGAATATAATCTATATCATATTTAGATCTTCCTGTCTGATTTTTAGTACCAAACACTTCTAGAAAACGCTGTCCACGAATTCGTTGATCTAGTATCATAAAGTCATCCCAACACTGATTGATCCTTTCGCGATCATATACTTGGCCTACTAATGTATAATCAGCTGTATCATCTTTTTTAGGAACCACAAACTCTTCAATTGATTGTTTAGCTAATAAATTAAACGGGTATCGATTCATCCATGGTTTTAGCTTTTCCACTTTATTTTGATGATCATCAATTGGTAACCCGAGCTTCAAATAAATTTCTTTTCTCCCCACAATATTTTCTTGTATTTTCAATGATTCGATCGCTTGTTCTACTTTATTAGTTAACAAGTTAGATGTTTTGATATCTAAAACCTTTAATAATTGATCTACTTCAAGGCTACCTGGATCAATAAAAGCATTTTCTCCCAAGGTGTATACGACCATGTTAGGGAGTTTGGTATATTCACCCGTTGGATCTAAGATAATTACAGTTTCATTTTCTTTTTGAAGTTGGTAGATCAGTGATCGAGCTGTACACGTTTTTCCACTACCAGTCTGCCCTGTGATCAACATATGCTTATCCACCAACTGTTTCGGTAAAAACACGGTATTTTCTTTAGTAAAATTCATACTTGCCCCCTATTCTAAATTACATGATCCTTGATCCATACATTTTGAATATTATATTTCCCGGGTTTAGCAATCTTTTGTGATCACCCCAATATATTCCATGTAAAAAAGAACTTTCGTCTCTAGTATCTTTTCTCATATTAAATCATTCACTACTTTATCATTACTTACCCTTCTGAATTTTATAAATTGTTTCAATAAAATCTTTTTCACCAGTAATATCACCGCAAAAAGGGATATCGGTAAAATACTTTATTGTTTTTTTACTGTAATGTCTTACATATTCCCTAGAATTATTCAGAGCATCTTGAATTTCTTTTGTAATTCCGTACCTATCAGATAAAGTAAAAGGATCATATTTTTTCAGCAAGTCAGTATCTATCTTCTGCAACTTGACCAATTCTTTATCGATCGCTTCGACAGTTGCACCTTTCAAGCATTTTTTTAACATATCAATGTCTAGCTTTAGCAAAAATATTTGTACAGCTAGAAGTTTATATATTTTTTTCACAGTATGACCTAGGTAATTTGACGCAACAGTGATTCGATACTTTTCAATAAACTTCACCGTTTCCACTAAAGAGATCAATCTAATGATCCTTTGGTCAGATATCAATTGCTCACTTCCTATACCAAATGAATCAACGATCTCTAAATATCTCTTGCCATAAAATATACAATCCAATTGATCACAAAGCATTTCCAAGTACGATAAATTAATATTGATTTCAAAATATACCCGTTCATTGATTTGAAATTCAGTACAATCGATCGCTGGATAAAACCTATCTCCAATTAGTGCAAATAGTTTTCTGTAATTTCCAACTCTTTGTTTATTGATATGAAAAGGCACTTCTAACTCGATTTCTTGGATATTTTTATCAAAAAAGCCTGATCTCCCTTTTCCAAAAGAATATAATTTGATACATTCACCTGATTTTGTTTTTACATAGGAGTCTAAAACACTTTGTAAAAAGTAAACTATCTCATCATTTGATTTATTTATTAACAGAAAATTTTCCGTCTCATTATGTACTTCCCAATACGGATTAACAGGATCTACCGATAGCATTCTAGTCCAGATAGTTGGTTGCTTGTAATAATAGTATCCATTACTCAACTCTGTATAGTTTACAGATCGTAATGCTGACCCAATAAACCATTTATCCTTAGTGATTTTTTTAGATGAAATATCTTTGCAATGATACTTTTCAATTACATTATTCATTTAAAAGTCCCCATTTCAAACAAATTAAAATATCTTGTTGTAGCTAGATTATCATTTTGTTTGAATATATGGAATTAACAATATATAATACTTCGATATAATAAAACGTTATAACAAACATTAATTCACAAGCTTTATAATTTAGCTATAACGGGAAGGGGCAATAGGATATGTACAATTCATTAAATGTTGACTTGCTATATGTATTCATCACTGTTGCTAAAACAAAAAGTATCAGCAAGAGTAGTGAAATTCTATCTCTATCTCAACCAGCTATCAGTAAAAAGATCCATCAACTGGAAGAACACTTTCAAGTTAGTTTGTTTGTACGTTCTTCTCGTGGAGTTGTATTGACATCAAACGGTCAAAATTTTTATCAACAAGCTATCAAAGTTTTACATGACTTTGACTCTCTTTATAGTGTCAAGGGTATCGATCTAAATACACAATTCAGCAATCTCAATATTGGTGCAAGTAACATCGCAACTTTACTTTATCCTGGATTTTTTAGCGAATTGCTCTTTGATCGACATCAACTTACCCTGACTAACGATATGGATGAATTAATAAAAAAATTTAACTATGGTAGCTTAGATATCATCTTCATAAATGATTTTTTTGAAAATAAACTTACTACTGATCATGAAAAATATACACTCTACTCAGAACCTTACTATGTCGTGTATTCTCAAAACAATACCTACATCATGTCACCTAATGATCAGTCACTAACTGCTAAAGAATTGAGAAAAGTGAAGTTTCTCCTTCATCCCGAATACAGTTTTCTTATTCCACAAATTAAATACGTCTTTCAAAAAGCAGATCTTCCTGTCCCAGAAATTTATAAAGTCAATTGTTTTGACTTTATAAATTATTTAATTAGCCGTCCTCATACTAACTTAACTACTATTCTGCCTAAATTTCTTGCTAAGCATTACGAGCAAATTTCCAAAACTAATTTAACATCAAAAAAACTATCTTTACCTAAGCACTATGAAATATCTATGATCTCAAATCGAAAATACCCTCTTTCCTCACTCATCAAAAAACTAAAGTAATACATAACTGCAAAAATTGACTGGACTAAAATAAAACATACCTGATCAAATCCCTTAAAATTCGATCAGGTATGTTTTATCGTTTTAAATTCCTTAATGCAAGTACTTGAGCAACAGCATAAAAATACTCACACTAAATTTTTCAATAATTAGCCTTCAAACAATTCAGTTGAAAGATAACGTTCGCCATTATCTGGGGCAACAGTCAAGACACGCTTGCCAGCACCCAATTTTTTAGCCACTTCGATCGCACCATAAATATTGGCACCAGCTGAGATACCTGGTAAGAAACCCTCTTTTTCACCAACTTTTCGTGCCATCTCAAGTGCTTTTTGGCTTGGAACTTCCAAAATATCATTGTAAAGTTTAGTATCCAAGATCGAAGGCACAAAGCCAGCTGAAATACCTTGGATCTTGTGCTTGCCCTTCTTGCCTTCTTTTAAAACTGGGGATTCACTTGGTTCAAGGGCGTATAGTTGAATATCAGCTTTCTTAGCCCGCAAAGCACGCCCAACACCAGTCAAAGTTCCACCTGTGCCGACCCCTGCAACAAAGGCATCAGGTAATTTAGCTCCAAAAGCTTGTAAGATCTCTTGACCAGTCGTTTGTTCGTGGATCAAAGCATTGGCAGGATTATCGAATTGCATCGGTAAGAAATAACCGTTCTTCTCAGCTAGCTGTTTAGCGAGTTTGATCGCACCACCCATGCCTTCTTCACCTGGGGTCAAGATCAATTCAGCCCCATAACCTTGCATCAATTTGCGCCGTTCGATACTCATCGTTTCTGGCATCGTGATCAATAACCGATAACCTTTAGCCGCCGCGACTGCAGCTAACCCGATGCCGGTATTGCCTGAAGTTGGTTCGATGATCGTGCCACCTTTAGTCAGCTTTCCGGCTTCTTCAGCCGCTTGGATCATCGCCAAGGCTACCCGGTCTTTGACTGAACCAGCAGGATTGAAAAATTCAAGCTTGACATAAACATCAGCTGCCCCAGCAGGAACAACATTGTTCAACTTGACGATCGGTGTGTTACCGATAGTATCTAAAATCGAATCATAAACTTTACTCATATCAAGACCCCCGTTAATTTTTGATAAGTTCTTTAGCTTTGCGTGTCCTAGCTACTTGGTGTAACCAGTTAGCAAAAAATTGCTTTTGTAACGTTTCCCATAAAAACTGTGGTCGCCCATCAACATAATAATTTTGGGGACGAGCCAGTGAATCTTTGGCACTTGGATCAGCCGCTAATTCGCGTGCGTATTCTTTTTGTAAAGCATCTCTGCCATACTCCAAATGTGAAAATAAAAATGTCTGATGTCTTGTCGGTGCTTCAAGTAAGAAAGCCTCTCCAGCCTGCGAGACGGCGGTGATCTCTAACTCAGGTACTTGTTTTGCCCGTGTAAGATCAATATCAGCATACCGCGCATGTGGAGCTAAAAAGCCCGGTGCGACTTGTGCTAATAATTTAGAATCACGTAAGACTTCTTGTCGATAGATCCCAAATAATTTTTGTGGCAATAAATGCTTATCCACACCGTAAAAATAATTGACTGCAGCCATGGCGCCCCAACAGACGTACAACTGCTCGATCTTATTTTGAGCTAAACAATTAAAGAGTTCCTGCAATTCACTGATGTATGTGATCTCTGCAAAATCTAGTTTTTCGATCGGAGCACCAGTCACGATAAAAGCATCGAGTTTTTCAACTTCAGCTAACTCAAGTGGGTGCGCGATCTGCGCTACTTGAGCTGGAACTGGGCGATCTTGGTAATGATCTTTAGGATAAAAAAAGGTCAACTCAACTGGCTGAGCTGAATTCTCCAAGACCCGTTCAAACCGTCTTTTGGTGTCTAATTTATCGTGCATCAAATTCAATACACCGATCTTCAAGACATTTTCAGGCGTACGCATGACTATACCTTCCTTTCTGGATAATTACAGCCAAGTGATTTACTTGTATTCTGTAAGCTAAATTATACACTAGCCATCTACAAAAGACAATTATGCTACTATAAGCTTCATGTTTTATGCTATAATTTTGCAAAACCATTTATTTTAAGGGGGGCTTTGCCAATGGCATTACCAAATCGAAAAGACGTCGCTTCAGAACTCACGTGGGATCTGACCCCACTTTATCCAAACGATGAAGCTTGGGTTGCAGATCTAACAGCTTTAAAGCAACTTGTAACTGATCTTGTGGCTGATTTTGATGGTCACTTGACGACTACTGATCAGATCTTAGCCGGTTTAACAGCGCTCGAAAAGATCGAACAAAAAGCATCTTTGATCGAGCATTATGCATTCTTACATCAAGCAAGCGATATGACTGATCCACACTACGATCATTTATTGAAGCAAGCTGAACAAACTTTAGCCTTTAAGAACGCTAAACTAGCTTTTTTTGATATTCAAGTCAGTCAAAATTCGGCTGCAACTTTAGACGAAGTAGCTACCAAAGAACCACGCTTTGCCTCGGTCATTCGGCATTTGAAGGCAAAGCAAAAGCATCTCCTCGATCCTAAGACCGAAGCTGCTCTTGCCCTATTAGGTCCAACGCTAAACGCACCTGAAGGGATCTACACGACAACACGTGCGGCTGATATGGACTTTGAAGATTTTGTGGTCGATGAAACGACATATCCTATGTCATTTGTCTTGTATGAAAATACCTATCAATACCATCCTAATTATAAAGTACGCCAAAAAGCCTTCGAATCATTCTCTAAAACACTAAAAAAATATCAAGATACAGTGGCAGCTACTTACTACACCCAAGTCGCTAAAGAAAAAACCTTGGCGACCTTGCGCGGATTTGATTCGGTCTTTGACTATCTGTTAGCTGACCAAGAAGTCACTCATGAAATGTTTGACCGTCAGATCGATCTGATCTTAGATAAACTCGGACCAGTCATGCAAAAATATGCTAAACTCATCGGGAAAACACATGGTTTAAAACAAATGAACTTTGCTGATCTACAAATCGATCTTGATCCTGAATTTGCACCTAAAGTCAGCTTAAAAGAGGCACCAGATTACATTAAAAAGGCTGTCTTTCTTTTAGGTGACAACTATTCTAAAATGGTCATGCGCTCATTTGATGAACGTTGGGTCGATTTTGCTGTCAACGCTGGTAAGGAAACTGGTGGCTTTGAGACCGATCCATATGGTGTGCATCCTTACATTTTGATGTCTTGGACAGATGAGTTAGCCGACGTTTATACGCTTATCCATGAGCTCGGTCACGCTGGCCAAGCACTGCTCACCGCCCAAAATAATTCCATCTTAGGTAGCGACCCTTCGATGTATTTGATCGAAGCGCCATCGACCTTTAATGAATTATTGCTGACACATTCTTTAAAACAAAGTACGTCTGATCCGCGAATGCAACGCTTTGCTTACACTAAGATGTTGACCAATACGTTCTATCATAATTTTGTGACTCATTTACTTGAAGCAGCATTCCAACGTGAGGTCTATCAAATCATCGATGCCGGTGGTTCATTTGATGGGGCTAAACTCTGCGAACTCAAGCAAAAAGTTCTCAAGCGCTTCTGGGGCGATGCAGTCGTGATCGATGAGCGCGCTGCTCTAACTTGGATGCGTCAATCACACTACTATATGGGCTTGTACTCGTATACTTACTCAGCTGGCTTAACGATCGCAACTCAAGCTTATTTGAAATTATTGGTCGATCCAAAGGCGCAAGTTGAAGCTTGGCTCGAGTTCTTAAAACTCGGTGACCAAAAAACACCCGTCGAGGCTGCCAAAGTCGCTGGTGTAGACATTTCAACTGCTGCTCCGCTTGAAAATACGATCTCCTTTTTGGATGAGACCGTCGAAAAGATCAAAGTTTTGACGGAGCAACTGGAAAACAACTAAAGTTTCATGTGAAACAATACGGTCAGTACCTTATGAATAATGCAAGGCCTCTATCATTATTCATAAGGCATTAACTCGATCACGCATCTCAATATGTTTTAAAGGCTAAATGGAGATCTTCTCCATTTGTAAAAAGTAAAAAAGCAACAGATCTTTAACGACAAACAGGTTGTCTGGCAAAGATCTGTTGCTTTTTTAGGCGTTTGACATGCTAAAAGCACTCATTGTTGCATAATCGGCTTGGGTGATCCCCGAAATCGTCATAAACACTAATAAGTTTCCCAACATCACCGTTAGATCATGGTCTTCGAGCGCTTTTCCATCATCAGCGACCATTTCATAATAAGCGACATCTTTATAAGAGAAGATGCCCAAACTAAAGAAATCAAAGCGAGCTAAAGGAACTTTTTCTGGTGCTTGGAATTTATCTTCTAACAGCAACTGCAATTCATTTTTGGCATTCACAAAGATCGTTGGTTGCTTAAACAAAGCATTGATCCCTGTAAACAGTGGACGCTCTGGCTTTTGTTCTGGTAATGCTTCTAATTCTGTTTTTAATTGCAGTAATTTAGCTTTAAATAGTTTGACCAGCTCTTCATTTGGTACTCCATTTGTAGCCGTAACGTAAAGACCGTCACTTAACTTAGCCACAGGATAACTCATACACCGCGTCACTTCGCGCTTTCCGGTCCAAAGACGCTTGTCTCTAAAGAGATTGCTGTACTCTGGATAACGCGTCTGCGCTCGGCGCAAAGTTAGACCTAGATTACCGATCAAATTGACTGCCATCCCATGGATATTTTGATCTGTCAAAAAAGTTGCAACAAAATCTTTAACTTTCATAAAACCACCCTTTCTATTTTTCCATCTCGATCATAGCACACTTTAAAGATAAACGAAATATATTTTTAGGATAGCCTAAAATAGTTCAAAAAATAAATAGAACTCACCCCGAGTCCTATTCACTCAGATCCTTTAAAAGCTCGATAAATTCAGGATCAGCATTTAAACAAGGAACAACATCATAGCACTCTCCACCCGCTTGTTCAAAATAGTCCCGATTTTCGAGTTCTAGTTCGTATAACGTCTCTAAACAATCAGCCACAAACGATGGTGAGATCACCAATAGTTTTTTGCACCCCTGCTTTGGTAAATCCTTGATGGTTTCATCAGTCGCTGGCTCAAGCCATTTAGCCGGACCGAATTTAGACTGGTATGTATGCAAGATCTCGATATCCGGCAACATCGCTTGAAGCTTAGCGGTCGTTTCTTCACACTGCGCTTGGTAAGGATCGCCCTTTTTCACATAACTTTCTGGGATCCCATGATATGAGATGATCAACTTATCATATGCTTTTTTATTCCAATACTCCTTGATCTTATCAGCGATCAGCTTCAAATACGTCTCATTTTCATAAAAAGAGGTCACAAACTTGAGGTTCGGTACATAAGTCCGCTTGTGATAAAACCGCATCACATCGTCACTGACTGAGCCCACTGTTGTCGTCGAATATTGCGGATATAGCGCAATAATACATAGATCAGTCACTTTTTGGGCTTCAAATTCAGCTAAAACCTGCGAAATATCTGGCTTGCTATAACTAAATGCATACTTTACCACCGTATCTGGTACTAGAGCCTGCAATAATTCAGCCTGTCGCTTAGTGTAATATGCCAAGGGTGAGCCGTATTCAGCTGACCAGATCTTTTTATACATCTGAGCCGAAAATTTAGGTCGCCGTGGTAAGATCATCAACTCCAAGATCGGCTTCCAGATCACATCTGGGGTCGTGATCACCCGTTTATCACCTAAAAAACGCCGCAAGTACGGTCGTAGATGCTTAGCTGTTGGACTTTTGGGTGTTCCTAAGTTGATCAGTAAGATTCCTTTTTTCATCACATAGCCTCTAACATTTTTAATTTACTACACTTCTAAAAATACCATATCCTAGTAGCATGAGCAATTTAGCTAGTCTAAGCCTTCTAGGTGCTTTTGATATAAAACCTTTGCGATCAACTGCGGTAAGATCCGCTGTTCGACTAGAAAATCCAAATATGACTTAAAATCGCTATCCCCAGGCGATTTTTGGGATAAAGCTAATTTTAGCTTTTGCATCCGCTTTTTGAGCACAAAATACGACATCCCCGTCTCATCTGACAACTTTGACAACTTAAAATCTGCTTGCGCTAACTGATGCAAAAAGATGACATCTTCTTGGTCTAGCGCCTCATACCATTTTTTGGACACTTTGATTTCCCCTTTGTTTAAAATATATTGTAATCATAACGCCGAACATTACCAGTAGCAACACCTTAGTAATGGTTGTTATCAAATTTTAAAATACCCCCAGGCAAAACCCCCAAATAATAACGATATCAACAGAAAATAATTTTACTATATTCGTAATATTTGAGTAAATTTAAATTTTTTACAAGTTTATAAAAAATTTTCTTTGCGCAAAACACCGCCTAGCTCACATATGCATATTTTGCCAAAAAATCAATAGTTTTTCACAAAATACTTGGGTATATACTTAATTACGTTGAGAGAACCTCAACTATCCATAATAAAAGAGGTGATGAATCGGTGCTGTTAGCTTTTTGTGGTTGCGCCCACCTTAGCTTATAGCTCGATCTATTGACATTGTGGTAAGTAGTCTTAACATCCTGCTTAACTTTTTTAGGCTGCCCCTGTCCACGTGTCACATAGCTTCATCGATCTCACTCTCTAACTAATAATTGCCAAAAAGTCGTTAAACAAGACTACCCCCTTGTCTAACGACTTTTTGATATGATCACTTTTTTAGTATTTTTACTAACTCACGCGCTTTGCGGAAGGAAACTTTACACCCGATCGTTGCTTTAGCATCAAAATAAACGAGCGCTCGTTTTCTATCAAAGGTGTGAATATTATCTAAATTTATTAGATAACTCTTGTGACACCGAAAAAAATTAGCTAACTTATTATTTTCGATCGCTTTTAGTGAACCATTGAACTCGATCACTTGATTTTTGGCGTGCAAAACAACGGTATTGGCTTGATTGGGCATTGATTCAAAAAATAAAATATCGGCAACGTCGATCTTATAATAGCGTTGCCCAAGCCTATAAGTGAAAACTTCTTTTCCTTCTGGTGTAACATACTCATTTTGCTTCAAAGCAAATAAAATATCCTTCCGCAACGAACACAACATCACTTCCATGTCGCTATTTTTAACAATATAATCCAATGGTTTGATCCGATGTCCTAGGACCGTCAGACTAAATTCAGCATGTGCGGTCAAAAAGACAATATTTTCATAAGGTAAAAGTTGCCGTAATTTTCTGGCTAATTCAATTCCTAAATATTTCCCGGGTTTAAGTTCGATATCAATGAGAAAAAGATAACTGGCGCTTGGATCATTTTTTACATACTCCAACACCTGTGCTGGACTTGTAGTCACCAAAGCGATCATAGCATCTAACTGTTCAAATTTTAGGTAGCGTTCTAAAGTATCTGCCAGCATCTTACTTTGAACAACATCATCATCGATCAAGATAACTTTTAACAAAGTCAACTCACCCCCAGAACAAATTTCACCTTTTTATTTTCACAACTCACCCGCAACGAAAGTGCTTCATTATTGCTGACTAATTCCCTGACGATCCCCAGACCGCGTCCGTGTTTGAATTCATTTGTTTTAGTCGTATATCCTGGCGAAAACCACTTATTTATCTGCATTGTATCGGTAGTCACCCTATTAGTGACAATGATATCCACGCTACCTTCACCATATGCCTCAAGCCCTACTGTGATCTTGGGGGCTTTTACTGTAGCACTAGCTTCGATCGCATTATCCAACAAGATCGAAATGATCCGCGAAACGACTAGCTCAAGTTTAGGCAAAAGCTCAACGTCAGCTAAAATATCAAGTTCTACTGCGATCTGTTGCTTAGAAGCTTTGACCAATTTGGCAACGATCACACTGCGAAGTGCAGTATTTTTTATCCGCGTTACTGGAGCTAAAAGTCGATGTTCAAAGACATTGCCCAATTCATTTTCCGAATATGCGACCACATTTTGAAAATATTTATTTAACTCTTTATCGCCGGTCGCTTCGATCTTTAATTTTAGCGTCAACAAAAGATTGCGGTAATCATGGCGGAAATTCGCCATCTCTTGATAAGCACTACTGATCTCACTTAGATAATTCTTGAATAGTTTTTCCTGCTTAGATCGTTGCTCTAACAACATCTCATTTTTCAACTTGATGATCGTCACATAGTAACTATAGCCGGCTAAACTTCCTATTCCAAGTGTTATCAAAATGAGCCAAAAACTGATCTGTAGCGTGATCTGCAAGCTATCAGTCACTATGTGCAAAAGACATATGCACCAAAAGATGATCAAAACCACGCGATAAGTTATCCTATAAAATAACGGTTCAGCAAAAAAGTCGGTAAGCAGATCACGATAGCGGACTATCAACAAACAAACACCAATATTTAAGACTAACGACATCAAAAATGCTCCCGCGAGCACACTTAGATCCGAAAAGTCAAATAACGACCTGATCGTTAAGACCAAAACACCACCAAGGTCGGTCAAAAAAATCGTCAAAATGCTAGCCATGAGCAGATAGATCTTTGCTGTTTGAGCTACAACAGTTTTCTTGCTAGCTAGGACTAAGCATCCAAAAAGAACGATAAAACCCATGATCTCAAGTCCAATAAAATTAGTTATTCCTGCAAGGATCGCCGAACTCACACCAACTAGACCGATACTTTTTAGATCGACTTTTTGGATAAAAAGCAAAAACATCATCAAAGTAAAAAAGTAATCCCACAAATAAGTGCCAAATGCAATTGTAAAATCTACGACCATTATCTATACCAAAAACGGATCAGCCACGAATTGATATTTGTCAATGGAACAACTGTACCAAATAATAACATGAGTTCTCATTTCCTTTCCTAGATCTGACTAACACTATTTGCCGTCATTATATCATGCTAAGCTTGATCACAAAAATAATACTGGACCTAAATTAAAGACCAACATCAAGCCTAATAAAAATAGGCTACCGCTTTTATCTTTACCCGAAAGTTTATAGTAACTAAAAGTCACAATGACAACTTGACAAAGTGCTGGCAGCCAAGGCAACAACATGCCAAATAAATTCACCACGATCAGTGCTAAACTATTAGCGATCCCGATCGCCAAGACAAGTGAGATAAACAACGCCTCACTATTTTTCTTATTTGAAAAATTGAGAATAAAGTTGCCAACTAAATACATCAAACCAAAAGAGATCAGCGAATAACTCAAAACGATCACGATCTGAAAAACCGTCAATTGAGTCGCACTCAAATGTAGACTATCCTTTAATGTCATCAACTCTTTATTTTGTAGTTGCTCAGCCGTGGCAAAATACAGTAAGATCTGCGATAGTGGAACTAATGAAAAGATGACTAATTTAGTTCCGAAGGGTAATTTTTCTGCTTTACTCATAATTTTTTTCCTCCAATGATCTCGTAAATATTGACCTGTTTTGCGTGCTCAAGTGTTATTGCATGTGAAACAACGATGATCGGGCAACGCTGTTTAGCCTGCAATTCGTCTAGACGCTCTAGGATAAGCTCAGTACTTTGGCGATCGATCCCATTTAGTGTTTCATCGATCACGATCAAGCCATATTCGGTCTCAGAAAATAAAAGTGCTGCCCCAACTTTATTTTGATTTCCCAGTGAACTCTTAGTATAGTCAGTCTCTAAATATTTATCAGCTTGAAATAGCGGGAAAAACATCTCTTCACTGATATCCACACCTAAAATTTTGGCGCTTAAATTTATATTGTCGCGCACATTTAGATAGGGTAGCCCGATCCCTGTATCCGTCAAAAATAAGATCGGCTTTTTGATCTGATCATTTTCAACTTTACCAGTAATTTTTCGATCAAATCCTGCAATTATTTTTAATAAGACTGATTTACCACTCCCATTTTCACCATTTAGTTGATACAAACTATTGGCAAACACATAATTGACTTTAGAACAACTAAATTCACCTAACTCTTTTGAAACATCTCTTAATGCGATCATCATCCGACCATCCCTTCTAAAATTGCACCTAAAAGCACTAATAAGCCACATAATAAATACCAGCGATAGTTGTACCTGACAAAACTCAAAACCAAAAAAAACTATGGGTCCGATATAACAAAAACATCATTTTGAGCGCTAAATACTGATATAACAAGATAGTTGGCACTTCAACGATCCCATGAGGCCATAACAAACGTAGCGTCTGCCCGATCCCAAAAGCACTGATGTTGTAGGCGATCGTAAAACACAACATTCCCCAGTTATACAAGATCGGCAGTGGGGCAACAAAAAATAAACCCACTGTCACAAAATAGACCCACATGTTATGCAAAAACAAACTGATCGTATGTTCGACCCCTAAAATTGGCACTTTTGAGATAAGGGGTTCATCTAAGTTATAAAAAAAGAGATAGTACATGCCTATTATCAGAAATACTATACTGCCCAAGGCAACTAGTTGAAATTTTATCAATTCAGTCAACTTTGATCTCATTTCACGACCACCAATAAAACCAGCAAAACAAGCCCTAGATACTCTTCATAAAAATTTGGCCTTTTTTCTTTCGTAACACTGACTATTTTTTCAAGGTAAGTAAAATATAATAATGCCACGCTAAGATACACAGTTGCCAATAAAACTTGAGTTAGATCAAAGAAATCATAATAGAGCGAACAGCCTACAGTAACCAAAAAAATCAGGAGATAATAGAGATCACGATAGAATAAGTTACCATACACTAGCCTTGTACCCAATTTTTGACTACCTTGCAAAAAAAGGGCTCGTGCTTTAAAATGCTTACTTTTTAGAAATATCATTTGAAGATAAACTAGATTTTCAAACAAAACAAAGGTCACAACTAAAGGAATGAGCGAAAATTCAAATTTAAATTTAAATTTAAGGGCAAGCCACCCATAAAGCACTAACACTACTGTTTCGAACAATTTAGTCACTAATTCATAGCGTAACGCCCCCGCTAAATAATTTAGGTTCAAATACCTAGTCTCAAAAAGGCTACCTCTCTTTTGCGCGAGTTTTTCCTGATCAAATATCAGGTATAGTGCCACAAATAGCACTACTAAAAAAATCAGCTTAGTTAAATTTAAGTGTCCTAATTCTCCGAGATATATCGCCCCCACGAGCAATAAGTAGGCTCCAAGTTTTAGCAAATAACGCAAAAGAGTAGTGGCAAATGCAAACAACAGCAAAAATAATTCTAAAGCGATAAGATATATCTCCAAGACAAAAGCTGGCTTTGAGCTAAGTAAGCTCCATCCGCTATACGTGAGAATAAAGGTACCATAGGCTACTAATAGTGGATTCAACGCTAAATGGATCAACCAGCGATATTTAAAATACATGCGATAGTTTTGTTTGAATATATCTGGCATCTGCTTACTCAACTTGAGTCCCACTTGTAAATTGTTACCACTGAATAAATACACGACAGTAACAGTAATTAAACATTTTACATAAAATTCTTCAAACAAGGTCACGATAAACGCCGTCCCACATCCTAAAAGGATCAACAAACAAAAATACAGATATGATAATTCTTGATGTGCGATTTTATAGCGTGCGTCCCACATCTTTACGACTGACCTTAACATCACCTACACCTCACTAAAAAAGCACACTTACATAAACGAAGCGTGCTTTTGACCATTTACGCTTTACCAACTAACAGCTGCCTTTTTTCCATAACGTTTGATCAAAACTTTAGCAGCTGCTAATAGTGCTGCCCCCCAGCCGGCACTACCACCAACTACCGCAATGATCGCCCAAATAGAACCAGCACCACTTGCAATATTAATGATCTTTTCCGCTGCCGTGGTAGAGATGCCAAACTGCACAGCCAAGTGTGAAAAATCAAGCATCAAACTGCCAAAGTAGAAAAGACCTACCACCAATACTGTACCCAAAAAAATACCTGTCACACGCTTCTTATTTTGATCTACTAATTGCATAACTAACACCTCTTGTAATATTTATTTGATCTATCAGCTGATAAGTCGATTTTAGCCCAACTGACCCTACCACAGGGACATTATTTTTTAACGTAACGTTTTGCCAAATTAACGTTATTTCATGCTAAAAAGCAAGTGGATCAAGTTTTAGCAAATACGCTTCTGAAACATGTGTTCAAATTGACACCTAGTAAATAACGAGGGCATCACTATGATGCAAAATGCACATCATAGTGATGCCCTCGTTATTTATATGGCGCTTACCACATCGGCTCACGCTGATCATTTTTGCTTTTGTGTCTTATCGGCCCATTCGATCGTACGGTCGACCAAAGTAGATTGGCTATCCACAAGTGGTAAGTCAGTGATCGGTTCGCGTTCTTGGGCAAGTGATAACTCAGTACAGCCTAAGATCACCACATCACAGCTTGTTTCTTGGATCATTTGTGCTACTAGATCATGGAATAATTTACCATCGACCACGTCTTGTTCTTTGATATCATCATAGATCAATTCGTCGGTCATCTTTTGGACGGCTGGACTTGGCTTGGCTAAGTCATAACCAGCAGCTAAGATCTCTTTATCGTAGATCTGATCACGGATCGTGCCTTGAGTTGCGACTAAGCCGACTTTTTTAGCTTTTGGATAGCGCTTTTTGATCTCAGCGACTGTTTCTTTAGGCATATGCAAGATCGGCACATCGACAGCTTTAGCAAGCTCATCATAAAAATAGTGCGCCGTATTACATGGCAAAGTAAAAAAGTCTGGTCCAAGCGTCGCATATTGCTTAAAATCTTCGATCAATTCTGGTAAAGGGTCGGGCTTAGTATTATCCAAAATATATGCCGTTCGATCTGGCACTGTCGCATGATTGACCAAGGTGTAGTTGTAATAATCTTGGTCTTTATGTGCTTTAGTGCGTAAATTCAACTGGTGGATATAGCTTTCGGTCGCCATCGTTCCCATACCGCCGATAATTGTAAAAAAGTTTTTCATCGTATCTTATCCTTTATTTTCTGCAAAATAACGGGCAAAATTCTTTACATAATTGTGGTTCATCCACTTGATCAATAACCACCGCTTAGGATTCATATCTTCAGAATATTCATATGTTGTTCCATAACGATTTTCTTTGATCAACTCTAAAGCACGTTTCTTTGCTTCATTTTCACGTGCATATTTTTTGAAAGTCTTCACTGGAACGCCCAACCATAAAGCAGCATGGTCGTTATGTTCATTGCAGTAAAGTGTTTTTGCATCTTTAAGATCGCCCGTCACGTAATCGCGTACGACCCACTGCGCTAAGTTATAACCATTCAAGGTCACAAAGAAACTACTGCGACCTTGGCGCAAGTTGATCTCAAAGAGTTTGTATTTGCCGTCACGCACATCGTATTTCATATCAAAATTAGCATAACCGGTAAACTTGATCTCTTCTAAGAATTTTTGGATCGTATCATAGATCTCTTGGTTGTATTCTGGCATGATCGCTACATAGTTACCGATCGCAGAAGGAGCTGGATCTTCCAATAATGGATGACCTAAACACATCATCTTGACCTTGTGATCTTGATCAACATAGGCATTCAAGACCCGCATGTTACTATCATCACCTGGGATGAAATCTTGTAAGATAAAATCACCCGTATAGCCATTAGTGTAGGCTAAATCGACGATCCGGTCAAATTCTTCACGTGATCGGATCCGAAAGGCCTTTTTACGTCCTTCGAATTTAACGTCTAACCACGCAATACTATTAGCTGGTTTTAAAGCTACTGGATAGTCAAATGGTTGCTCGATCTTTTCACCGCTATCGTGCATTTCCTTGGTTATAATTTGAGTCTTAGGATAAGGGAGATCATATTTTTCACAGACCTTATAAAAGTTTTCCTTGTTGTTCAACTGATGTAACATATCAACATCGATATATGGACAGACAAAGACATCCTCTAATTCTTTTTTATGACGAACGATGAGCTCTGCATACCCGTCGCCACAGCCGATCAAGATGACTGGTTCTGCATGGTCACGATAACGTTCTTTGATCTTTAACATCTCTTCGATCCAGACTGGATCTTCAGCAAAGCCATCGATCAATTCGAGATCCACGATCTTTGTAAAGCGCGTTGGAGCTAATTCTCGTTGCGCAAATGCTTTGACCGGTTTATGGAACATTTCATAAAATGAACGCGCCATGCCATACACATTAAAATCGCTCCCCAAAAGGATCGGGGTAAAATCTGCTGTCTCAATTGCCATTACTCTAATTCCTCCAAAATCTCTTGTGCCAATTCAACGTCGGTCGGATATAAAATCTCTTCACCTTTTACTTTTAGATATTTATCTTCACCACGGCCTGCTAAAACGACAACATCCGTAGCTGTGCTAGCTTCGATCGCCAAACGGGTCGCTTTTTTACGATCAAGTTCAAAAACGACTTCAACACGCTCATGATCTATATGAGCATCGATCTCTTGGGCGATCTGCATTGGATCTTCAAATCCAGGATCATCAGTCGTCAAATAAGCAACATCAGCTTCTTCGCTCAATGCTTTCCCAAAGCCCTCGCGCCGTGAGATACCTTTATCACCAGTACTTCCGACTACGACTCTGATCTTACCGGCATGGGTCTGTTGTCGCAAGAATTTGAGCAACGCACTCAAGCTTGCATAATTATGGGCGTAATCAATGTAAACTGTCCCGTGGGCTTTAGATGTGAGCATTTCCATTCGACCAGGAACTTTGACAAGCGGTAAAGCTTCTTTAGCGACCGCTTTACGTGCTCCGGCTAAAGCTGAAGCGATGATCGCACTAGCCGCATTGCCTTCATTGTAATCACCCGCTAAAGCGATCGCATAAGTACCGTCGATCGCCAAGGACTGCGCTTTTTTAGTTTTAGCACTCAATTTAAATTCACTTTGTTTAAGATCTTCAAAGTCATTAGCGATCTCAAAATCAACAGGCACATCAAAACTCAGTTGAGCATCTTTTCGGGCATAAAGATAGATATTTTCAGTCCCTACGCTCGCCTTAGCCGTTTGATAAACATCCAACAAATGTGCTGTTTCAGCATTTATCACACAAGTCCTAGAGTTCAAAAGTAGTTGTTCTTTGCAGAACAGATAGTCTTCAAAAGTCGGATGTTCATTTTTACCGATATGATCAGGTGAAATATTTAAAAACAGGCCGATATCATATTTCAAGCCATAGACACGGCTCTTCTTATAAGCTTGAGAAGAGACTTCCATGACTAAATGATTCATCCCGTTATTGATCGCTTGACGCATATCGTGGAATAGATCCAAAGACTCTGGGGTGGTCAAGTCGGATTTAAAACGTTGGTCTGGTTCTGGTCCTAAGATCCGGTCGATCGTGGAAAATAAGGCGGTCCGATCGCCGGTCGCTTGTTCTAAGATCCCGCGAGCAAAGTAAGACGAGGTCGTTTTACCCTTTGTCCCCGTATAAGCGATGATGAACAATTCATTTTGGGGATAATTGTAAAAAGCGGCCCCCAACAAGGCCATTGCTTTTTGAACATCAGAAACGATGATCGCGGTCATCCCATCGCCTTCTGGGTAATATTGATCCGCCACATAACCTGTTGCCCCAGCTTTTTTGGCACTAGCTAAATACTCAGGTCTAAAATTACCCTTGCAGATAAATAGCGTTTGGGCTCCAGCTTTACGGGAATCGTATGTAATTTCGGTAAACATTTCTGCTTTAGGTGCGATCACAAGTGATTGCAACAATTGGTGTTCTTGTAATAATTTTTTTATCTCTGGTACAGCTAGCACGCCTGACTGCATCTCCTCATACTCATTTTTATATCTTATTGATTATCTCACGTTTTCAAAAAAAAATACAATATATATAGAACTCAGTGCGCAAGACCGCGGTCTACTCCGTAGAAATAACGGTAGCTCACTTATGAGGCAGGTCTTGCCTCATGAGCGAAGTATTGTTATTTCCTAGGAGTTGCGGTCTGGAGCACGACAATTACTCAGTGCGGACAAATGCGCTTTGAGCCGTATGAATAAGGATAGCTCAACTTTGAGGCGTCTTTTGCCTCGGAGTTGGGGTGTTCTTATTCACTAGGCTCTGCATTGGGTAGCACGACATTGCTCAGTGCGGACAAAATCGAGTGAGGCGTTCGGATAGCCTAGAAGAGACAATGATGCGTTCTTTGCATCGTTGGCTATTCGTAGCTATCCGCTAGCCTCAGATTTTGGTAACACGCCAATGCTCAATGTGGACAAAATCCCATCTGAGCGAAGCCACAGCACTACTATCTTTAGTTTGATATATCTATCTAAAATTCATGCCAGTCTTCCAAGTGTTATTTTATCCTATCTTTAAGGTAAATTAAAGCTAAGTTTATTGTTTACAAGTATAAAGGGGTATAAAATCAAATCAGAAGTATAAACGAGTATAAAGGAGAATAATTTATGAATAATCCATTCAATCCCAGTTTCGGTAAAGTTCCTAATATTTTTTTAGACCGTGCCCATGCCGTCACTAAATTATCGACCGAACTTCAAAACCCCAATAGTCCCTATCAGACAACTCTGATCTACGGAGTCCGAGGAGTTGGCAAAACTTCACTTTTGACTGATGTTGGTAATAAAATGAGTGCTAAAAAAAATTGGTTAGTGGTAAATCTAACAACTAATTATAATATTTTACAAACTTTGATCGATTCTATCTGCCAAAAAAGTTCACCTGAGATCAAAAGGTTACTCGATAAGATCGAAGGCATCAAGTTGTCAGCTTTTGGGATCCAATTCGAGTATCATCCACAAGAGCTCACTGAAACAAACTACCAGATATTACTCGAAAATATTTTAGATAAACTGCAAGCTAAAAACATTTCACTGTTAGTCACCATTGATGAAGTCGATCCAACACCCGAAGTCAAAAATTTCATCTCGTTATATCAGCTATTGATCCGCGAAAACTACCGAATATCCTTGATCATGACTGGTTTGCCCAATAAGCTTTCCGAATTACAAAATGATGATGTTTTGACCTTTCTACTTCGCAGTGCGCGGATGGAGCTTTCTAATTTAGATCTACTTTCGATCAAACACAGCTACCAAGATACCTTCGCTAAAAAAGGTATCACTATTAGTGAGGATGTTTTGATCGCAATGGTCAAAAAAACTAAGGGATATGCTTATTCTTTTCAACTATTGGGATATTTATTGTGGGAAATTGCCGATAAAAAGATAACTTTGGCAACACTAGAACAGATCCAAGGTGAGTATCTTGCAACTTTAGGCAGAAATGTCTACTACAAGGTCTTACAAGAGCTCTCACCAGTCGATCATAGCTTTGTGATCGCTATGGCAAAAGCTCCGACCCAGGTCGTCACGACCGCCTATCTCCAACAAAAACTGGACAAACCTAAAAACTATCTTTCAATGTATCGCAAGCGTCTTTTAGATGCACAAGTGATCAAAAGCCCTGCGCGTGGAATGCTTGAATTTACCTTGCCATATTTCAAAGAATATATCCTTGAAAACTTAAAATTTTACGCTTAAAAGGAGGCTGTGACTGTCTCTTTTTTTAGTGGAAACGCATTCACTAAAAAACTCAACCCCAAAGCAAAAAGTGTATTATGTTTGAGTTACCATTAACTGTACGGCACTACCGCTTTAGTTCACACTCTTTCTAATTTAATTTTATCTTTGGCAACAAATATAGATAACACCCAAAGCCTATACTGGCAAGCCCGACCCAAAAGCAGGCTAGGTGATAAGGAGAAAAAGTCGAAGCGAGCATAACACCTAACGCCCCTAACAAAGCGGTCCCCCGATAAATAAAGCCGTTTAGTGCCATATACGTTCCACGTAATTCTTGCGTTGATAACTCTGCCAGCATCGTCTTGCTCAACGGAATGATGAAAACTTCACCGATCGAAGCTACAAATACAGCTGATACTAAAGTATAGAAATTATTAGAACCAATAATAAAGAAGAAAGCCGGAATATACATCACTAAGCCTAAGAGCAACAAGTGCTTCTCACCTAACCTTTTAGTCAAACTAGGTACGATCAAGGTCATCAAGACTACGATCAGTGTATTTTCCGTACGGATCAGTCCTGCCATTTGGATCCCAGTAAATTCGTGGCCTAAAACTATCACCTGAAATGACTTGGCTAAACGCACACTAACGTAATTTATCACCTGTGCGTCCAGTGACATGACTAGCAGTTGGGCCACACAATAGATCACAAACTGCCTGTTTTGTAAAACTTTGCCATACATTAAAAGCAACTGCTTTACGTTATTTTTTCCTGTTAAGCTGGGTGCATCATCAGTCAAATAACGTGCCATGATGTAAAGTACCACAAGTGATGATAAGGATAGCAGCGTAAATAATTCAAAGCGATATTCATTAAAAAACATCCCGCCGATCATCGAGCCAAACATGATCGACAAATTCATCGCCCAATAATCGACTGCATAGATGAATGAACGATTTTTTGGCGTACTATCATCAATGATCATCGCTTCGGCTGCTGGATTTAAAAGAGCTGTTGCAGTATTTTGCAGTAGCATCATCATAAATGTCACACTAGGGATGATAAATATTGGTGAATTGAAGAGTGCCATAACAGCTAAAGCGCTTGTTTGGCAGAGCTGAGCCCAAATGATGATTTTTTTCTTACCAAATATATCGGCTAAATAGCCACTCAAAAATCCCATTACGATCGCTGCACTGGTGATGATAAGTAACATCGTCCCTGCTGTTTGGTCTGAAAAATACAGCGTTAAATAGATCGACATGAAAGGATAGACCATATTGCCAAAAAAACGAGATAGAAACGATGTCAGTAAGCGCACACGAACATTGACATTTAAGCTTCGTAACTGTGATACCATACATTTTCCCCCTTAACTAACTTAAGACAACACAAAGTTATACAGATAGTAGCCCCTTTTTACATCTTCGTCAAACTTTTTTTAATTTAGTTATATATTTTTTAATAAAAAACAGACCTAAAACTATTCTTCCTAGTTTTAGATCTGTTTTAACAAACTATTTAAATTTCTTCGCTACGGGCACCCTTTTGATCGACTCCTAATTGGGCAAACTCACCAGTCAAGCCGTATTCTCTGGCTTCCTTGATGAATAGCTCCATCTTTTCAGGCTCGATCAGTGTCATTACGGTGGGACCAGCCCCACTCAAATACGTACCCTTAGCACCTACTTTATGGCCTAATTCACGTAAAACTTTTAAATGTGGGACTAATTTTTCACGGTACGGCTCATGATAGCCATCTTGTTCGATCAATTCAGCCACTAGCTCTAGATCGTCAGTCAATAAGGCTGCCACTAAGGCATTGCCCACACTTCCCGAACGTACTGCGGTCGCATATTCTAATTGTTTTGGTAAGACGCTTCGACTGACCTTAGTTTCTAATTCAAAATCAGGAATATATGCTAACAGCCCGATCTCAGGAAATGAAGCCTTGATCGTTTGCGGACGCCCATTTACCATCAGTGAGATCGTCAGCCCCCCAAATAACGCTGGTGCCACATTGTCGGGATGACCTTCGATCTTAGTAGCTACCTCAAGTAATTCTTGAGCTAAAAACTGTTTGGCAGATAAAACTTGAGCTAATTTCAATCCTGCCACGATCGCCGCTGAACTACTGCCGAGCCCACGTGCCAAGGGGATCTTAGAGGTCATTTTTATCCTGTGCGGTATGAGATCTTGATCTAGGGTCAAAGCTGATTTGATGACCAAATTCGTTTCATCATGCGAAACTTCAGGGCCAAGGTCATGTTCGATCTGCCAGTTAGGTGTTTTTTCCAACACCTCTAATGTCAAATAACGATCAACGGCTAGCCCTAAGGAATCAAAGCCAGGGCCCAAATTAGCACTGCTAGCAGGTACAATGATCTTTTGCATACGCTAATCCTCCAATACTTTATACGCAGCTAGTAACTGCATCTCTGGCATTTCTTTTAGTTCTGCTTTGATCGCATTCAGCTGAGCTTCACTCATCGCATGAGTCACAAGTAAGATCCGCGCTGTGCCCTTGCTTTCGCCGGTCTGTTTGATCACATTGAAGCTAGCCTTTTGTTTTGCCATGATCTCAGTCAACTTCAACATTTGACCCGGTTTATCTGGGAGCACTAAGGAAAGATAGTATGGGTAGATCACATCACTTGCTGGGGCCAAAGCGACGTTTTTGACATAGCCGTTAAAGCGACTACCAGTAGTCTCTAAGACGATATCTTTGGTGACTGCGATGATGTCGCTCAAAACACTATTAGCGGTCGGCAATTCACCAGCACCTGGACCATAAAACATCGTCTCACCGACAGCTTTTCCAGTCACTAAGACAGCATTATTTTCATTTTGGATCGCTGCCAACGGACGTGAACTAGGAACGAGCACCGGTCCAACTGAGACATCTAATTTATCATCGATGAGCTTAGCGATCCCTAGCAATTTGATCGTATAGCCTAGCTGGGCAGCCTCATTGATATCAGCAAGCTGCACGCCATCGATCCCTTCGAGTTTCACATCATCAACGGTGATATCTTTGCCAAAAGCAAACTGCGTCAAAATGATCATCTTATAGGCAGCATCCTTACCTTTGACATCATTAGTTGGGTCAGCTTCCGCAAAGCCTTTTTTTTGCGCAAGTTTTAAAGCTTGCGCATACGAGAGTCCATTTTGTGTCATCTGGGTCAAAATAAAATTCGTCGTCCCATTGACGATCCCTAAGACCGACTCTACTTGATCGGCCGCAAACGAATTGACGATCGTACGCAAGATCGGGATCCCCCCAGCAACGCTAGCTTCATAAAAGAGATCACAGTGATTTTGTTTGGCAAGCTCGGATAGCTCGGGACCATGTTGCGCGATCAGATCTTTGTTAGCTGTTACCACATGTTTTTTGGCATTGAGCAGTTGCTTGATATAGCCACGCGCGGTCTCGACTGTCCCCATCACTTCAACGACGATCTTGATATCATCATCGGTCACTAACTTGGTAAGATCATCGGTCAATTCGATCCCCGTCAGATCCACATTGCGCTTAGCGGTCACATCACGTACGACCACCGTTTTGACATTTAACTTGCAACCCGTGATGTCCGTGATCTTTTGTGCATTATCCTGTAAGATCTTTACGACCCCGCTACCTACCGTTCCTAAACCTAAGATCCCAATATCGATCGTCTTCATGCGCGCATTCCTCCGTGTCTAAAAAAGTTATATTTCCTTAATATTAACATATTCAAATTTCGCTCAAAAGATTTTAAACACCTAATTTAATTTAACTAATAATTTTTACTTGTTATTTTAACCTTACTTTGGTAGTATGAACTCAAATTTACTCGAAAGGATCGTGAGATTATGGCAATTTCATACCGTAGCACGCGTGACTATCATGCGACTTCATTTTCAGCCTCACAAGCTGTCTTACAAGGTTTGAGTCCCGATGGCGGTCTCTTTGTCCCAGATCATTTACCTAAACTCAACTTGGAATTAATGGATCTACCAAAATTAACTTATCAAGAGTTGGCTTTTAAGATATTACGACCATTCTTTAGTGATTATACTGCTACCGAATTACAGGAATGTATTGCCAAAGCTTACGGGGATAATTTTACTTCACCACAGATCACGCCCGTCAAATTCACCGATGATCTTGCCTATTTGGAATTATTCCATGGTCCAACGATCGCTTTTAAAGATCTCGCGTTGCAATTATTGCCTCATTTACTGCAATTAGCAGCACAAAAAAATCAAACTGCCCTAAAGACCGTGATCTTGACTGCGACTTCAGGTGACACTGGCAAAGCTGCTATGGCAGGATTTGCCGATGTTAAAGATACCCAGATCATTGTTTTTTATCCTAAAGACGGGGTCAGTGAGATCCAAGAAAAGCAAATGCGTTCCCAGACCGGTGCCAATACCCATGTTGTGGCGATCACGGGAAACTTCGATGATGCTCAGACCAAGGTCAAAGAGATCTTTGATGATCCTAATATGGTACTTGCGCTACGTCAGCAGGGCTATCAATTCTCCTCAGCTAACTCGATCAATATCGGGCGCCTATTCCCTCAAATGGTCTATTACTTCTATGCTTATGGTCAAATGCTCAAAGCCGGTAAGATCACTGCCGGTCAAGCGGTCAACTTCAGTGTTCCAACAGGGAATTTTGGCGATATTTTAGCTGGGTGGTACGCTAAAAAACTCGGGTTACCGATCAAAAAATTGCTCTGTGCTTCAAATGAAAACAATGTCTTAACTGACTTTTTTGCTAGTGGGATCTATGACCGCAAACGTCCATTCCACGTGACGACTTCGCCTTCGATGGATATTTTAGTTTCAAGCAACTTAGAGCGCTTATTATTCTATACATTAGACCAAGATGCAACTAAAACTGCGCAATTGATGGATCAACTCAGTACTAGGGGCGTTTATGCGCTTGATGCTGAGCTGATCGCTAAATTACAAAATGAATTCTTTGCTGATTTTGCCACGATCGACCAGACTGCATCCGAGATCAAACGTGTCTTTGAAAAAGAAACTTATCCACTCGATCCACATACCGCAGTCGGCTCGTTTGTCGCACGCCAATACCAGTTGAAAACAGGTGATCTCACCCCGATGATCGTCGTTGCCACTGCTAGCCCGTATAAATTCCCTGAGGCTGTCTTAGATGCTTTAGATAAGCGCCAAGAAGCCACTGGAACAGCCGCACTAGAACAGTTACAACAAGTGATCGCACAGCCTTATCCACAAACGATCGCGGAACTCTTTACTGCACCACTCTTACACGATCTGACTTGTGATCCTAAAGATATGAAAAAACTGGTGTTAAAACTCATTGAAAAAAATTAGATAAGATATAGAGGTTTTTTGTTATGAAAGTTGTTAAATTTGGTGGAAGTTCTTTAGCTAATGGAGAACAGTTCAAGAAAGTTATCGCCATCGTGACCGCTCAACCAGAGCGTCAGGCGGTGATCACTTCGGCCCCAGGCAAGCGTTTTAGCGATGACATCAAAGTGACCGACCTATTGATCACTTATGCTGAACAATTTTTAAATTATCTAGATACTAAAAAGATCCAAGCCAAGATCTTTGAGCGCTACCAAGAGATCGCCCAAACTTTTGAGTTACCAACTGAGAAACTCACTTGGCTCAAAAAAGAATTACAACAGCTCCAGGAGAGGACCTATCCCAGTGCCGAATACCTTTTAGCAGCTTTTAAAGCACACGGAGAATATTTCAATGCTCGCCTGTTGACCTTGATCTTGAACCATATCGGGATCAAAGCTCGTTTCATCGATCCTCGCAAAGTTGGTTTATTAGTCAGCTCTGAGCCTAACGACGCCACGGTCTTGCCCGTAACTTATGAGAACTTAGCTCGGCTAGACTATACGGATGAGAAATTGATATTTCCCGGGTTTTTTGGGGTAACAAGAGAAGGTGAGATCGCTACTTTTTCACGGGGCGGATCAGATATCACCGGTGCGATCGTTGCCCGCGGGTTAAACGCTGAGCTCTACGAAAACTTTACCGATGTGGATGCGATCTACGCAGCTAACCCTAAATTAGTCCATGATCCATACGCAGTCACCAAAATGACTTACCGTGAGATGCGAGAACTCTCATATGCCGGTTTTTCAGTCTTCCACGATGAAGCGATCGTCCCTGCGATCGAAGGAAGGGTCAAGATCAACGTTAAAAATACTAACCATCCTGACCGTCCCGGCACGATGATCATTCCGTATCAAGAATTTACTCCGATCACCCCGATCACCGGGATCTCAAGTGCTAAACATTTTTCCGCACTATACTTGCACAAATTCCTGTTGAACAAAGAGGCCGGCTTTACACTAAAAATTTTAAATATCCTCTATAAATACGGGATATCCTATGAACACATGCCTTCTGGGATCGATGATCTGACTATTATTTTTGATAACAGTCAGTTGACTGAAGCTAAAAAAGAAGCCGTATCACGTGATATTCGCGCTGTGATCCAACCAGATGAATTACGCTGGATCGATGATTATGCTTTGATCATGGTCGTTGGCGAAGGGATGATCAATCGTATCGGGATCATGAAAGATGTGATCCTTGCTATTTCAGATCACAATATCAACATCCACATGATCAATCAGGGCTCATCTGAAGTTTCGATCATGCTTGGGACTAAGAGCGCTGATGCTGATAAAGCTGTCAAATACATTTACGATGCTTTTTTTGATCAGAAGTAATAAGCACGACTAATGACCTCACTAAACATTTTAGTGAGGTTTATTTTATCTATGTAAGACACACACAATATAGCTTAAGACCTGGGTGGGATCTTAAGCTATATAGCGTATCAGATTGCAACTCATATACTAAGTCTTAAATCTAAATAATGAATCAAAGTCTGATCCATCAAAAATCAGCAATATACTATACAGGAGCTATATTGGGTGGATGCGTTTCTGTAATAAAGTGTCTCTTTTATGGATTTTGTGTTTCTCTCTTACAGATATATATTAGCTGATCTATAGTTATATTCTAATCTATCTTTAGTTTTTTGACTGGTTTTTGTGCTAAAAAGGTACTTTTGTGTCAGATTAGGTACTTTTCTTGTAAACGTTCTCCTGAGAAAGTACTATATATTAAAAGATAAAACTAATACTATTAGGGAAAGCAAACTCCCCCATAACTGTGCTACAAACCATCTTAGAAAGGTAAAATGTGGAAGATGGGTTACTTTTCCCGTAGTTATTGCACAAAATTATGAAAGGAAAGCTATATTTCTTTCTAAATTATGCAACTTGCATAATTCCATATTCGCTATATAGCGCTTTAAAGCAATGGAATATCATAAAGTTATTTCAGAGCTTAGAACCAACAAGAACATCAAGGTCTCTGACCTGATCGGCGATAATATGTCGCGTTCAAGCTACAATCGTTTTATTTCTGGAAAGACCGATATCTATAGCCAACACTTACTTGCTTTACTCGATCAGCTCCATGTTTCATTTTCTGAGCTAGAATATATCGCTAGTGGCTATAATACTTCTAAAGAAGATACGTTCTTTCTCAAAGTCGTCCTAGCTGCGCGAGCAAAGGATCATGAGGGGCTGATCCTTTGCTATCGCCAAGCGCAATCACTCGCCCAGCCAAAGCACAATGATTTTTACACCCATATTTTAGGTGCCTTAGATCTAGTGATCCGTCAACTTAAGTCACAACCATATACCTTAAGTGACAATACTTTATACACATATTTGATCCAAGCTTTTTCTTGGACCGACTATGAATTTAAGTTCTTCCAATTGATCTTACCAGCACTTTCCCCCGCTGAACTCGAACCATTTTTGGCCAAGATCGAACGTAATCTAGCTAAATTTGGCAATAATACTACACCGTATACTCAGAAAAGTTTCAATTTGATCTGTGATATTATTTTTTATTTTATTCAGCACCAAAATTACGTCAATGCTTCACATTATCTCACGTTACTCGAAAATTATGACCTGACTGAAAATATGGTCTACGAAAAGTTGTTATTCAAATTTTTTACCAATCTCAAGAAATTATTACTTCATCAACCAGCTAATACTTGGCGCCGTCCATTGACTAAATGCATTGCGACCGCTAAATTTCTTGATATGCCTAATTTAGCTGAAAAATTTGAACAAACTATTTTACAGATAACTAACTAAAAGCAGGTAGCCTCCTATCGCAAGGAAGGCTACCTGCTTATTTGATCCACCACACAAATAGTGGATCAAAAATCGTAAAGATCTCTGATCCACCACTTATCTCATAGTGCACTAAAAACAAACACAGCCTGAGTTCGGACGATCTGCTGGATGGGTGTACTGCCCGACCTAGGACCAGCAATGTCACCATTTCTTGTAAGCTACTCAACAAATGTCTCAGCCAAATGCTCATTTATCTCCCTAAGATATTCCCTAATTAGCAATATAGTACTTGCTAACATCTTGATTATAGTCGCTAAAACTTTATTTATCTGCTTTTTCTTCAAAAAAGATACAGGTGTGCCATTTTTGAGACATGATCGGATATTTAAGGCTAAGCTCATCAATGCTGCTTGAGCTAAGATATCACACATTCGTCAGATAAATTTAGTAATTGATAAAAACCCCAGTCATTCAACTGGGGAAAAAGGTTATTTGGTGATCTTGACCTTGCTTACAGTATTTGCTGTCGTGTCTTCTGGGAAGTACACTTGATACCATAAGATAAAGGTGTAGATAGTAAAGATCTTTTGCATTGAAGACTTACCGTTGATATGTTCTTGTAAGATCTCAAGTAAGGCTTCTGGTTCGAAGAATTTCTTAGCTACATCTGAAGTAAAGGCTTCTTCGATTCGTTTTCTGAACTTGTCTTCTTTGATCCAACTAGCAATTGGGGATGGGAAGCCAAGTTTTTCCTTATTTGCCACATCTTTTGGTAGTTCAGCTGCAGCTGCTGTTCGCAAGGATACCTTGGTCTCATCACCACGGATACGCGTTTTGATCGGCATTGTAGCAGCAAAAGCAGCCACTTCTTTATCAACTAATGGTGTCCGAACTTCAAGTGAGTTACACATACTCATCCGGTCAGCCTTATGCAAGATATCAAATGGCAACCAGGTGTTGATATCAAAGTATTGCATTTGTGTCATTTCATCTTTATCTTTAACGTCATCAAAAATGTGCTTGGTGTAAGCACCAGAGTCAACATTTAAGTCCTTGTTCTTCAAGATCTTATCCCGATCATGATAGTTAAAGACATAGTTTACCCGGTAGTAGCGTTCACTTAATGGTTGTGCCCCTCGGACCAAGAAACGTTGTCCATGGAAACGAGGTAAGTTGATCACCATCTTAGAAAGTGCGCTCCGCAAACCAGCTGGAACATATTTTTGATATTTTTCAAATGGACGAGCTTCTAAGTAAGTGTTGTACCCACCGAAGAATTCGTCAGCCCCTTCACCAGAAAGTGCAACTTTGACTTGTTCTCTAGTCCCTTTGGAAAGGTAGTAAAGTTGCATTGCTGATGGGTTAGAGAGCGGTTCGTCCATGTAGTACATGATCGTTGGCAAGATATCGAAGTAATCATCACCATCCATCGTGATCCGCGTATTTTCTTGACCGATCTTTTTAGCAAAGCGAGAAGACCAATCTAATTCACTATATTTGGAATTGTTGAAACCAAGTGAAAATGACTTGATCGGTTTTAACTTAGCAGCTTCATTCAAAACATAACTTGAATCGACACCACTGGATAAGAAACTACCAACTTCAACGTCTGCGACCATGTGAGCTTTAACTGAGTTGTCGACTAAGCCTTGGATCTTCTTAGCATCGCCTTCGATCGTTTGATTTTCATCGATGTGATCGTAGTTGAATTTGTAGTATTGATGGATCTTAGTCTTGCCATCTTTGTGGATAAAGTAATGACCTGGCAAAAGCTTATAGACATTTTTGAACATCGTTTCCTTAGAAGGGATGAATTCAAAACTCAAATGAATCGGTAAAAGTTTTTCATTGAACTCTTTTACAAATTTTGGATGGTCTAAGAAAGCTTTGATCTCAGATGCCCATAAGAAACTTTGCCCATCATCATAGTAATACATTGGCTTGATACCAAAGTGGTCACGCGCACCAAAGACTTCCTTAGTCTTGCGGTCATAGATCACAAAAGCATACATCCCGCGTAGTTTATCTAATAATTTAGGGCCCCATGCATCATAGCCGTGGATCAAAACTTCTGAGTCAACATCTGTTCTAAATTCGTAACCTAAAGCTTTCAACTCTTCACGAATTTCGCGATAGTTGTAAATTTCACCATTGAAGGTCAAGACTTTAGTTTCATCACTGTTATACATTGGTTGTTTTCCATGAGCCAAGTCGATGATCGAAAGGCGACGGAACCCCATTGCAGCCCCTTCATCTGCAAAATATGCTTCATCGTCTGGACCACGGTGACGGATACGATCCGCCATTTTTTCAATTGTGTTATCTGGAATATCAGTTTGGTTTACATACCCAACAAAACCACACATAATGTTTGTTCTCCTTTTACTCTGTTTACTGCCTTAGATTACCCTTTATTACACCAATTGTCAAAATTTACTGTAGTTCTGGCGTATAGGCAATATTGGCAAACTTATTATATGATTTGATAAATAAAAGCTTAACAGTCCCACGCGCACCGGCACGGTTCTTTTCGATGATCAATTCAACTTCACCGACATCTTGATTTTCCGGTTGACCAGCATTATCGGTGTCATCATCATCCCCATCAGCTCGCTCATAGTAGTCATCTCGATAAAGGAATGCTACGATATCGGCATCTTGCTCGATCGATCCAGATTCACGGATATCGGACAACACTGGCCGCTTATCTTGGCGCTGTTCGACCCCACGTGAGAGCTGAGATAAGGCGATGATCGGAACTGAGAGCTCTTTTGATAATTTCTTTAACTGACGCGAGATCTCAGACACTTCTTGTTGCCGACTTTCTTTGTTAGAACCTTCGATCAGCTGTAGATAATCGATCACGATCAAGCCTAAGTTACCCTTTTCTTTTGCTAAACGGCGACTCTTTGCCCGGATCTCAGACATCTTGATCCCTGGTGTGTCGTCAATATAAATACTCGTTTTTGAAAGTGCTCCGACTGCCACGATCAGATTAGCCCATTCTTGCTCATCTAATTGCCCTGTACGCAAGTGATTAGCACTGATCGACCCTTCCGCACATAACATCCGGTTGACCAGCGATTCTGCACTCATTTCTAAAGAAAACAATGCGATCGTCTTATCGGTCGAAGTCCCGATATTTTGCGCGATATTCAAGGCAAAGGCCGTCTTACCCACAGCCGGGCGGGCAGCCAAGATGATCAAATTATCCGGCTGCAGCCCAGCTGTCATGTGGTCGAAATCTTTGTAGCCAGTTGCAAGCCCTGTGATATCTTCATCTTGTTGTGACAATTTATCGATCTCATCTAAAGAATCAGTCAAAACTTTACTGATCTCTTTAAAGCCACTTTGGGTGCGGTTTTCCGCCACTTCCATGATCTGACGTTCTGCCGATTCTAAGAGATCAGAAACAGGTTCATCTTGTTCTTTTGCTTGAGTGATGATATTGGTTGCCGCTGCGATCACCCGGCGTAGAACAGCTTTTTCTGCCACCAATTTGGCATAATACCCCACATTGGCTGCTGTCGGCACGGATGAAGCCAATTCAGCAATGTAGGCGACCCCACCGACATCATCGAGTTGGTTGTTCATCTCAAGGCGGTTATTGACCGTTAAAACATCGATCGCTTCTCCATCGTCGTTTAGATCGATCATTGCTTGGAACAACAATTGGTGGGCACGCCGGTAAAAATCTTTAGCTTCCACAAATTCCATTGCATCGGCTAAAGCATCAGGGCTCAAAAAGACTGCCCCTAAAACAGCCTGTTCCGCTTCAATATTTTGCGGGGGCAAACTGTCATTTAAAAGTTCATTATCCAACCAGCTTCATCCTTTCTGTAATTTAAGTGTACAACTTGAAATTATAACACAAAAAATAGGCTGGTCGAATCTATTGTCACCTATATATCACTGACCCCAAAAATTTAAAACCTTGCCTTGTTTTATATCACAATCAGTTCTACACTATAGTAAAAGTTAAAGGGGGAAGTTTCTTTGTTTATCACTCGACTTACCAAGCGTGACTGGTATCGGATCTACAAATATCTTTGGCAAGCACAATTATTGCCTCAAAAAATACGCATATGTGTAAAAACTGTTGCCATTTTGCGAATTTTATTAGCAGTATGGGTCCTTTTCCCTATAGTCCTTCGTGTTTTATTTTTATTGCTACTTCGTGCTCCACTAACTTATTATCTTTCTTATTACGAGATTTTTTTGATAATAACTGTGAGCTCACTTTTGATATTCTACTACCCCTTGCTCTTTTGGGCAGAATCACGAAGATTTTCTCCAAAAGTGTTTATCACTTTGAAGCAAGGAACTTCACTTGCTAAACTAAAGAAAATACGCAAACGATATCCGACAGCTTATATCACTCCCAATCAGGGTATGTTTGAGCCACCTTTTAATAGTAAGTGGATCGTTATCAACTTTGAAGACTGCTATTTACTAGTGGCAAAAGGCAAACTGCCCTATGATCCTAAGCGCCATTTTATATCATTTGGCATCATCAGATATAAAGACATAAAACATACAATAACTTTTTCTAAGCAACTTGAGCCTGTCTGCGAACGGATAGTAAATTATTCTGACGTCAAATTACTTCATGAAGAATAGTTAGTTAATTAAATCATAAAGGAGAAAACGATATGTTTGTCACTCAACTTACCAAACACGATTGGTATCGCATTTATAAATATCTTTGGAAAGCACAAATATCACCTAACAGATTTCGTATATTTGCAAAATTTGGCATGGTTCTCTTAGTTTTGTTAGCTGTATATCTCTTAGCACCTACAATTCTGCGTGTTTTAATCTTATTACTATTTCGTATCCCGTTCACTGTTTCTATCTCTTATTCAGGAGCTTTTTTTATCGCAATCATAGTTTTTCTTCTAATATTTTATTATCCTCTACTTTTTTGGAAAGAATTAAGGATTTTCTCTCCGAAAGTGTTTATCACTTTGACAAAAAGTACTGATCATTTTAAATTAAAGAAGATACGCAAACAGTATCCTACAGCTTATATCACGGCAGGCCTATTTTCTCCGTCTTTCGATAGTGATCTGATAGCTATTAGCTTCAAAGATTGTTATTTACTAGTAACAAAAGGAAAAATACCATATGCTCCTAAACGCTATTTTATCCTACCTAGTGTTATCCGATACAGAGATATTAGTAACAAAACCGCTTTCCATAAACAACTTGATTCTATATGTAAGAAAAAAATCAATTACTCTAAAATTACATTACTTCATGAAGAGTAAATTCCATAATACTATCCAAGTACTTCTCTATCGTCCTATACGACAGTGCACTTATATCAGAATATAGAACAATAACATCACTATTTTCCATATAAACTATACTCAACATCACCTTCTTTACATATCGCCAATAATACATTATTGGGGTCCCCAGCTCGGAAATAAATTTTTTTACCACTAACTTGGCTAATATTTTTTGAAATCGGTATAAGTACATTGCGGATATATCCGTTACTATCGTTATTTCGTAAATTTTCTAATAAAGAACTATTACTAAGAGTTACTTGATAACCGTCATTAAAGCCACTTACATCAACTTCTAGCCCTTGTCTAGCATAAAAATCTTTTATTTCACGCTTTCCCTCCTCATCTTCTGATCTACTTTTAAAAATTTTTCCACTTTTTGAACCATTTGTTACCTGAACAGTATTGTTTTTAGAGCATCCATTAGTGACAGTAACCATAGCAAACACTATTAATAAAGATATACTAGATTTTTTCATATCGATCCAACTCCAATGCCATTTTGTCCACATAGGGAGACTTCAAAAAGGTATAATGATTCATCATTAATGCTAATATTTCTTACTGTAGCCTTAGTAAGCCTATTCCATTCACCTCCAAAGTGATCCTATCACTTCGAATTGAAATGCTCAAATAAAAAATTATATGTATTGTAATTTATGTTTTGTTTTTTGTAATTAATTATTACTAAACTATTTCCTAAAGATAAAAAATAACTGATCACATTACATACATAAAAACACCCAGGGACCTCAATTATAGAGCGGTTCATGGGTGTTTTAGTAAATATCATTTCAGTCTGTAACGATTGTACAAATTATTTGCAACTAAGGCACTGATCGTCAATAAGCAACCTACTACTTCATAACTTGTGATTTGGTATCCACGCAAGATAGTTATCACAAAGGCGGTTACAGGCACTAGGTTCATGAATAAGATCCCATTTAAAGCACCGATCAATCGATTCCCTAAATTCCACGCAAAGACTGCGATCACACCAGCTAAAGTGATCATATATACAAGTGCGCCACTTACACCTTGAACCTGTGTTACAGTTGGTGCTTCTAGCCAACCTAAACTTATCGCTAATGTCAAAATAATGCTGACTGAGATCACGCCATAAATTGTTGTTAGCGTTGAATAGCGTAAGATCGACCATTCCTTGAAATCAGCCCCGCCAGTCGTATAGATCACCCAACATAGTGCACCTAGTAGGATCAAAATCGTTGCTAATAACGTATTTTGACCACCTAATAAATTAGCTGGATCACCTTTAGTTACTACTAAAAAAACACCTATCGCAGCAACTAACATTGACATAAAAACAAATTTTCCCGGTTTAGTCCCACGATAGATCCAGCCAACGATCACACCTAATAGTGGCTGAACTGCCATCATGACCGAGGCGATCAATGCTCCTGAAGAACCTGCTAATTTTTGTCCTAAAAAGACTAAAAAACTAAAACCAGCAAAGGCTGATGTCCCTAGGAACCATAATTTCAAAAAGTGTTTTTCTGGTAAGAATGCCCGTGGTCCTTCTTTCAAAAATAAAATGATCGCAAAAATAACAGCAACGATCCCATATCTAAATAAAGTAAAGTTGAAGGGATCCATGATCTTTAAAGCTGGTCCCATGATTGGAAACATAGCACCCCATGATAAAACTGCGATCAGGCAAAGTGATACACCTAAAAGATAATTTTTACCCATGATTTTCCTCCTTATTTTTCTACTCCCCCAGCGTATCATTATCTTTTACTCTGTGGAATTAACGATATATAATACCCTTATGATTATTCGTTATATCTAAAAATAATGGGGAGGTATCTTTTATGTATGAGTCGCTAAATATTGATCTGTTATACGTTTTTACCACTGTTGCTGAATTAAAAAGTATCAATAAAAGTAGTGATGTCCTATTATTGTCTCAGCCAGCCATCAGTAAAAAGATCAAGCAACTGGAAGATTATTTTGGTAAAAAGTTATTCATTCGCTCTCCCCGCGGAATGGCACTGACTCCAGCGGGAAAACTTTTTTATAGCCAATCTAAAAAAGTTCTCCATGATTTTAACTCGCTCTATCATTTGGAGAATGACCAACCATGTTCAAAATTTAGCGAATTACATATTGGTGCTTTAGATAGTATTGCTTCTCTGTTGTATTCTGGTTTCTTTATCGAGGCACTTTCAAAGGCTGAGCAAGTTGTCTTGACTAATAAAGTCACTGACTTGATCAATGATTTTAACCTGGGAAATTTAGATGTTATTTTTATGGACGAATATTTTGAAAATGAGCTAACTACTAATTTTGAAAAATATTTTTTACAAGCTGAACCTTACTATGTACTTTTTTCAAAAAATAATGCCCAACTTTCTAAAATAAAAAGCCCCTGCTTATCTGCACAAGAGCTTCAAAAATTCGATTTATTATTATATCCAGATTACTGTCCGATCCACATTCGTATAAAGCAGATCTTCCAGCAAAATCAGCTTCCCTTTCCCACGATCTATGAAGCTGATTACAATGAATCTACGGCTTCACTAGTCTCATGCTCTGACTTGGTAACTATCCTACCAAAATCACTTGCACTAAGTAAATTAGAAAATCCAACTATGCAACTTGCTGCAAAAGAACTTATGGTCCCTAATCTTCGTCGGATCGCAGTTTTTTCAAATGGTAAAATACCGCTTAACTTTATTGTAAGTAAGCTTAGATAGTCTACAAGAAACTAACAGTTCAACTAAATATCCGTTTTCTTAAAGGAATACTCCCCCACACAGAGAATAGAACAACGCCAGTCATACAGTTGCTTAAAAAAGTTACTTGGATCGATTTTATAACATCAATGATCGTTAATGTTGTCGTATTTACTATTCCTAAACCACTTCCTAACTGTGTTCCCATGCGAACTGTGAGATCAAACTTATTGCTGTCGTTTCAATAAATAGAGCTATATTATTTTCAATTTTTATTTGGAACAAGATATGTTAAGTTAAAGGTACTTAAGAAATAAAGAAGTGAGCTCATGACTAGTAAAATTCTTGTCAAACCAGCAATGATCCGTTGGGCGAAATCAAGTCTAGCCTAGGTCACAAATGTACATCAAATATTCAATTCAAGGCGTATCATGATCACATTTATTGATCTATTCGACGCTACTAATAATTCGGAGGAAATAACTGTTAATCAAAATATATTAAAATGTAATCAGACGCGATATAATATCTACAAAAAAGATGAAATGTGAGGTAGATATTATGGCGATA
>CAJUNC010000001.1 GCA_910587695.1 uncultured Lactobacillus sp. | reverse complement strand
CAAATGTAATCATTTGATATATTTGATTACGTTTGTTCACGTTTTATATAGCAGCAACTGTATTTTCCTCTGGTGCTTCGGTTAAAGCTACTTTCGTCTCATTTTCAGTACTCTCAGTAAGCTGAGTCGTTTTTTCATCATTAGTTGCAGTATCGACCACATCTGCGTTAACAGCGTCTGCGTTCGAAAAAGCAAGTAAAGCCCCGACCATCACAGAGGCTACTCCTACATTTAACTTTTTGATTTTATACTTTGTTTTGCGTTGTGCCATTTTTTCAGAGCGAAGTTTTAGATTGTTTTTCGAACCCATAGCGTCCTCCTAAAATTAATATTTACTTAATATTTTTATCAATAAAAATTTAGCATATTAATTTTATTAAAACAATATAGTGAAAACATTTTGTGCAATTTTTGCGTTATTTTTCAACATTTTTAAATAATATTCCCATTGCATCTAATTTAAGTTCAAAAAATAGCTTGAGACTATGTCTATTTAGTCTTCAAAAATAGTTATTGTCATCAACGAAACATAAGGTAAAAAACCACCACAATGTTCTGTATCGTGATGGTTTCTTGCCTTATCTCATACTAAAATTGATTTAAATTTAAACGAATAAAATCATCTAACTTTTTCTCATATATAAATCTGCAAAACAGGATTCGATCATTTCAGGTGAATACTTCAAATCTGTTAAACCAAACTTGATAAAAATATTCCAAGCTCGTACTAAATACTCATTTCGACGTTCTAAATGAGATTTTAGGATCTGCTGTTGCAAGGTGAGGTAGACAGTCGCCTCAGAACGCGATCGCCATTTAGAAGCCAACTTTTCCTCTTGTTCTGGTGTCAATAATAGTAGATAGACCCATTTTTTGGTATTGGCAACACCTAAAAATGCAGCTAATACTTTGCAATATGCTTTCAAACAAGTCGTTTCATCTGCTTGACCTACCTTACTAAACAGTTCGGCCACTGCTATGCTTAGCTCACTGTAAACAAACTCATCTTTTTCTCTATTCAGATTTTGAAAATAATTCTTTGTATTGATCTGTCTTTGAATTTTAGCTAATTTTGTAATATCCATACGTTAGTCCTTAAAAAAATCTCTCATCTGATTTGATAGCTAGACTCGTCAAATTTTCTAAATACCAATCCTTAATAAACTCATACTGGTATAAAATATCGAACCAAGCTACTTTATGATCTTCATCATGGACCTTAATGACCCAACTTGCATTATTTAGATCATCATGTTCTGCTTGCCTCAAAATAGAAACAACAACATTATTCTTCAATTGCAAGACTGCACGACCACTTTCACCAGCTACTAACATATATCCTGCATCTGCACTGATGATAAAGAGTTTATCTAATGCCTCACGTGGCTCATCGGCTGAAAAGATTTGATAACTTGCATTATTAGAAGCATCAAGTAAGTTAAAATCAACATCAAAACCGTAATCCTCTTTAAAATACTTACCGATCGCAACTAAATATTCTTCAAAACGTTTTACAGTCTTATAATCAAATTTTTCACTATAATCAACAACTAATAGCTCAGTTAAAGCTTGACTATTAAAACGGATCAACTGACGCTTAAAGTTGATATAAAACAAACGCGCTCCAGTATTTTTATCGACGTAATATGCTCCTTCACGCATGTTCTCATCGATCTTAAATGTAAAGTAGCCTTCCATGTTTATTCCCGGAAACTCATGGTAAAGCTCATTTTGATGATCACTGGATTGCAAAATAACTTGCTCGTTTTGATGAAGTTGCAATAAACGATTCAAAAAGATCAAGTAATAGTCAGCCCTACTGTATTGCTGTGGGAAGATCAAATATGCTGTATCCAAGCGATAATCAGTCAACATCATAACTGATTCTAGCAAAACGTTTTTGTCATCAGTATTGATCAACTCATCCAAAACTTCGGTAAAGTGGATCCCTCGCTTAAGGCTTTCTTTTAATTGATCGTTATATGACATCAACCGCCCTGTTGTACTCAAAGAACCCGCATATGCACTGGGCTCTTCAGCATTTTTCTCCTTAGTTGGTTGAAATGTTTCCGTTGGTTTTTCATATTCTTTCGTCATTTTTGTTCACCTACTTTTGCTTAGCGATCAAATCTGCAATATAGTTACGGTATAATGCTGCGTTATGCGCTTCAAAGTTTTCAAAGCTACCAAATTTAGCTACGATGCTTTGTTTTTCATAGCCCATCAAAGTATCTTCTTTTGAAAGTGCTAAGACCTTTTCCTCATTTTCACGGATCTGACGGTACGCACTCCCCGCTTTTTCATCCAGTTCAGATAGATAGGATAATTCATCGATCAATTTTTGCTTAGATTCCTTGAGTTTTGAAGCTTCCCAAGGCATCACCTTTTCTTGTGATGTCCGTTTGATCTCTTGGCGAAGTTCATCTTTACGTTGATCACGCTCATTTTGACCATCGATCAATTCTTGTAACTCATCTGATTGTTGCGATAAGAGCGCGATCTGATCGCTATTCAAGCGTTTATTTTCACTTTCCAATGTAAAAGCACGTGCCAATTTTTGATATTCAGTTTCATTAAAATTGAATTTGACGTTTAATACATCTAACGTTCCAAATAATCGTCTCCCCCACCAATTTCCAAAGAAAAATTGATACTGTCCGATCGCAGTTTCTTCAAAATAGAAAAATGGGTACATCTCACATAAATAATCGATCAAGTTCTTACTCAAATAATCACTTATCTTAGCGTAACTATCACGTACAAGATGTTCATGGGTATCATCAACTTCAGCCCCATCTTGTTTTAAGATCTCAGTTGCATAACGTTTACCATCGATCAGCTGGTATACCAAACGATCATCTTGGTCTTGAACAGCTTTTTCAAAAGATTCTAGATAGGCCACTTTATTTAGAAGTGCCTTAGTCAAGCTTTTAGTTGCTTGTTTATGATCTGATAAACTAAGTTGATTTGGATTAGCCATAAGTATCTCCTCTATTTCGTAATTGCCCAGTTGAGAGCAAGATGTTCATAGCTCTATTGTTACAAAAAAACTTAAAATTATCAATTATCAGGGTTGAGTTCTTGCTTCATTATCTCATTTAACCTCTTTCTTAACCGCAACTGTTCCTCTAAATAGGCGCCTGTTATTTTATTATTGACTGTAACCGCTAATTTTTTTGGATGTAAAGCCATGATCTGCAGGCAGATCTGCTCATGATAGGCGCGGATCGGATCTTTATATTGTTTGTAATAGCGATGTTGCTTTTTACTGAGCTGTCTAAAATAATTAAAACGCTGACCATTACTCAATTTCAATAACTTATTTCCACCAAAAAAGAGATCTAATCTAGCTAAATTAGCTTTATCTGGTGGAGTTTGTTCGATAAAGTAAATAAAGTAACGACCTTTGTGTAAATAAACAATAAATCGTTGCTCAGGATCGATCTTTTGATTTACTATTACTCCTTGAATTAGTAAAAATTTCATTTTACCACTACAGATACCCATAAAAAGCTCAGGAAAAAAAGGCTGATTTTTCAAAAAGATCTCTTCAAGTAAAATAAAGGTGGCCTCTAACGTACACTCAAAAAACTCATTTGCCGTATTTTGCGCGCGATTGCGATATTTTGCACTTAATAATTTCTTACATTGTAAAAATGACATCTGGTCACAATTAGCAATAAATTCTGCGATCACATTCATACTGAGTTCCAAATAACGGTCGATCACTACTTGGGCCGACTTAGCTAAAACGATCTCTTCACTATTTTCAAACTTCATAAAAATAACCACCTTTCACTATCTATACTTTATAGATACGCAAAAGGTGGTCCTTATGATTTATTTTTTCAAATATTGTCGTTTAAAATCTTTGATCCCAGCTAACACGAATTTAGCAGGATCTTTTGAAGTATCAAGTTTTCGATCATGATCATCTGTTAAGATCGCTGTAAAGATCTGTTCATACTCAGCAACACTAACTTCTGTCCGCATCTCTAACATTTCAGAAGTTTGGTAAGTAAGGGCTTCTTTATAATTAGGCTGTAAGCGCCCTGAGAAAAACTCACCTTGAGCCCCAGAACCGTAGCTAAAAAAGCCTAGCCGATCTCCGGCTTTTAATGTATCGGTATTCTCTAAAAGAGATAACAAGCTCAAATATAACGAGCCAGTATATAGATTTCCAGTTACCATATTATACTTGCGACTTGCTTCAAATTCAGTGTAATAATGACTGGCTATCATCGGATCAACATCTTCTAAGGCCTTACGCAGACCTTTTAACCCCTGTTTAGTGTATGGCAAATGGAACAATAGCGCTGAAAAATCAGTTAACTTAAGACCCGTCTTTGCTAAATAGTCTTGATAGACTTTCTCAAAAAATTCTAGATAAATATTAGCCGAAAACTTACCGTCGACTTTAGCCTCAGTTTGGGAAAGCGGGCGCCAAAAATCCATAACATCTTTAGCATAATACGCACTTTTTGCCTCTAAGGTAACAAGTTTAGGATCTTTAGAAACTAACATTGCCACTGCACCACCACCTTGTGTCGGTTCACCCGGTGTCTTCAAGCCATAGCGGGCAATGTCACTTCCGATCACTAGCACTTTTTTATCTGGAGCTAAAGCAATATGCCCCTTGGCTAACTGTAAGCCAGCAGTTGCCGCATAACAAGCTTGTTTCAATTCGATCGTTCTGATCTCATGAGATAGCCCCAACAGTTCACTAACGTAAGCTGCGGCTGATTTAGAGTTGTCTACTCCTGATTCCGTAGCAACTATCACTAGATCGATCGCTTCTTTATCTTCTACTGTCAAGATCTTAATAGCGGCATTAGCTGCTAAGGTCACTGCATCTTGTGTCGGTGGGATAACCGCCATTTTGGTTTGACCGATCCCGATCAAATATTTATTTGGATCTTCATTTCGTGCTTGAGCTAGTTTAGCCATGTCTACATACAAATGTGATGTAAAAAAGCCAATCTTATCGATCCCAATTTTCATTTTCATCGCACCTCTCACTACTGATTGTTCACTCTATAAGTTTAGCGAAGTTATTATTTTTTAGCAAATTTCTTTCCTGTAGTATAATATAGCTAGAAATATCTTACGAAAGGAATGGGATAATTGGCAGCAATCAGTTTAGAAGTACACGGTATCGTTCAAGGAGTTGGCTTTCGTTATATGACTAAGATCTTAGCTGATCAGATCGGAGTCACTGGTAAAGTTTTAAATAAAAATGATGGCTCTGTTTACATTGAAGCACAAGGTGACCCCGAAAAGCTTTCTGCCTTTATCGAAGGCGTCAAAGCTTCGCCTACCCCAGCAGGGCGCGTTGATCGTGTCATTCTCAAATCGATCCCAGAAAATAGCTATACGCGTTTTAGCGTGGCATATATGTAACTCACGGTTCTTGCGGATTATACATTGAAATATCGCTTTTTTTCCAGTATAGTTAATAACGATACCTTTATTCATAAGTGAAAGGAATTGACCTATGAAAAACAAAAAATTATTAACTATTGCTGCGATCATGGCTTCAGCAATGTTATTTCTGAGTGGTTGTGTCCAACACACCGCCTCGGGTAAGCCCTATGGTTTTGTCTATGATAACTTAGCAGTGCCAACTCAACATGTTTTAGTTTGGCTGTCACAGATCTTAGGTAATAGTTTAGGATGGGCGATCATCGTGATCACTTTCATCGTCCGATTAGTCTTGATGCCGATCATGATCAAGCAGTCTAAAAATGCTACGATCCAACAAGAAAAGATCGCTCACATCAAACCGTTGATGGAAGACATTACCAAGCGTCAAAAAGAAGCCACTAGCGATGCAGAAAGAATGGCGATCAACCAAGAAATGATGCAGCTTTACCGCGATAATAACATTTCAATGACTGGCGGGATCGGCTGTTTGCCACTTTTGATCCAAATGCCGATCTTTGCTGCACTTTATGCTGCGATCCAGTATTCACCTGAGTTATCGCAATCCTACTTCTATGGGATCAACCTCGGACAGCGGAGTTTCACCCTAGTTGCTCTTTCCTTTGTCGTTTATGCACTTCAAGGATGGTTATCGACTCTAGGTGTACCGGAAGCACAACGAGCTCAAATGCGTCAAATGATGATCATTAGTCCACTGATGATCACTTTCATGACTTACATCTCTCCTGCTGGTTTGGGGCTTTATTTCTTTGTCGGTGGGATCTTTGCATGTATTCAAACTTTGATCATCAATTATATGCGTCCCCGCATTAGAAAAGAAGTCTTGGCAGATCTAAAGAAAAATCCAGTTAAGCAACCTAAAAAAGTAGTTACTGAGGCTAAAGAAACCACAATTGAGTCATCGACTACTCCAATTACTTCTAAAAAGAAGCGCAATGCTGGTAAACAAAATCGTCATAAATAAAAAATAGGTTTTTCCAAAGCTGGAAAAACCTATTTTTTATTTATCTTTATTTTTAACTAAGGGTAGGGAAACACGAAAGACCGACCCCTGTCCCACAGCACTTTCAACGACTAGTTTACCGTGATATCCCTCGATCAAACGCCGCGCGATCGAAAGCCCTAGGCCATTACCGCCTTTATCTCGACTTCGTGCTTTATCAACACGATAGAAACGGTCAAAGATCCGATCGATATTTTCTTGCGAGATCCCTTCGCCAAAATCTTGGATCACGATATCAATATCGTTGATGTTTTTAGATAATGTCATATGGACCTCTTTGCGTTCACGTGAATACTTGACCGCATTATCCATCAAAATGATCAAAACTTGTTCTAAGTGATTACGATAGATCTGAACATTAGTGATATCTTTAAGATCATTATCTAGTACAAAGGTAAAGTCTGGATGGATCATCTGGAAGTTATTGAACACCTGTAAACCGACTTCCTTGGCATCTGTGATCTCCTTACCAAATTGGATCTCAACTTGTTCAGCCCGAGAAAGATCTAACATTTCTTGAACTAAACTCTTCATCCGAGCGATCTCTTGTAAGGAAGCCTCGATCGATTCATCTAAGACTGCTGGGTCATCTTTGCCCCAACGCTTCAAAAGAGATAGATGTCCTTGAATGATCGCAACTGGTGTCCGAAGTTCATGCGAAACATCTTCCACGAATTGCTGTTGTTGTTCGATATACCGTTGCATTCGATCGAGCATCTTATTAAATAGACGCCCTAATTCGGCCAATTCATCTTCATGCTTAAGTTCGGGCACACGTAAATTAGCTAAAGCATCACTTTCATCATCACCATTTATCTTACCGATCGTGTCATTTATCAGGTCGATCGGCCCTAATAGCCAAGACGATAAGCCATAACTGAGTAAAGCGATCCCGATCGCAGCGATCAAAGAGAACACTAAAAAGATCAAGATCAATTTGCGCCTAGTCTGATCGTAATTGACCAGATCATTAGTAACTTGAACATATCCGATCAGATGCTTATCTCTCTCAGAAAAAACTTTCTTTCCTAAAACCAAAACATTATACGCAGATGTATGTTTGATCTTGCTTTCCTCAGTTAATTCAGCCTGCTCAAACTTTACAGGCACATCTCGTGAAGCAAAAACCATTTCGTTTGAAAGGTTGTAGACACTGATACTGATATTTTCACGTGTCAGTGAGGTATAAAATGAACTTGAATAAAGTGTCTGTAATTCTTTTATGTTCCGTTCATTATGCACTCGCAAACTCAATGAATGTTCAGCTCGATCTTGCGTCAATTCTTTAGTATTAGTCGCTAAACTCTCAACGGCTGTATCCAACGCTTCTTGTGCATATTGTTTTTCTTGATTTAGCAATAGACTCGAAAAACTTTGAAAAAGTAGGACTGAAAAAACAGCAAAAATCAGCAAAACTCCGATCCCAGTACCAACCGACCATTTTAGCTTAAGTGAGAAGAATGGTTTTGCATGACTATCTTTTAGCTGTTTTTTATGCAAAATAGCCTTTCGAATACACATTAGGAACGCATTACATAGCCGGTTCCACGTACAGTTTGGATATAGCTATCTTCACCTGGACGATCGATCTTATTACGTAAGTAGCGAATATAAACATCCACAACATTGGTTTCGATCTGTGATTCATAACCCCAAACTTCTTTTAATAACACATCACGGGCTAAAACTACATTGACATTTTCCATCAATGTCAATAACAATTCATATTCACGCTTTGTCAATTCAATGATCTCATCACCACGACGTACAACACGATTTTCTTTTTCGATCACAAGATCACGATAACTTACGGTTGTTTGCTTAGATGAATTATATTCACTTTCAAGATCAACTCGACGCAACACTGCACGTAAACGAGCTAATAATTCTTCGATCGCAAATGGCTTGATCACATAATCGTCTGCTCCATGATCTAAACCAGATACACGGTCGATCACAGAATCACGAGCTGTCATCATGATAATTGGGGTGTTTTTAACTTGGCGTACACGACGGCATACTTCAAGACCATTCAAGTCAGGAAGCATCAAATCAAGTAAGATGGCATCCCATTCTTCGCTCAAAGCTACTTCTAAACCAGTCCGACCACTCTCACAAGCATAAGTTTCATATCCTTCATGCTTTAATTCAAGTTCAACGAAATGAGCCAAATTTTCTTCGTCTTCGATGATAAGTATCTTACTCATTATTCCACACTCCTAAATCTTGTTGTTAAATTTTTTATTATTTATTTAATGATAACATACTTAATTCTAACATTGATGTCATCAATAAGTATACATTAATTTTACCTTAAGAAAGATTAATTATAGCATACTTCTTATTATCTTGCCACCCAGCATTAAATTTGGATATTTAATTATAATTTTTTAGGTAATAATCATGCTTGATTTTTTGCCTAAAAAAGGGGATACGCTCAATCCGTACCCCCTTTTGCTGACTAGTTTATTCTTCGTGATACCATTCGTAGTGGTAATTACCTTCTTTGTCGACACGTTCATAAGTATGTGCCCCAAAGTAATCACGTTGTGCTTGGATCAAGTTTGCTGGTAAAACAGCTGACCGATATTGATCGTAGTAAGTAATTGCACTAGTAAAGCCTGGGCAAGGTACCCCCGCTTGAATAGCTAAAGCAGCTACTTCTCTGACCGCAGCTTGATACTTAGCTGTGACCTCAGTAAAGTATGGATCAAGCATCAAGTTCTTCAATTCTGGTTCCTTATCAAATGCATCTGTGATCTTTTGCAAAAATTGTGCCCGAATGATACAACCTTCACGCCAGATCTTAGCTAAAGAGCCATAATCCAAATTCCAGTCATATTTTTCAGAGGCAAAGCGCATTTGTTCAAATCCTTGAGCATAGCTGACGATCTTGCTAAAGTAAAGCGCTTGGCGGATCTTTTCAACAATTTCTTTTTTATCAAGCTTTTTAGCATCAAATGCTTTTGGTTTAGCTAAAACTTCACTTGCTTCTACGCGTTCATCTTTAAGAGCAGAGATATAACGTGCGTAAACAGATTCGGTGATCAATGATTGTGGGACCCCCAATTCAAGGGCGCTTTGTGAACTCCACTTACCAGTTCCCTTATTGCCCGCACGATCTAAGATCACATCAACGATCGGTTTATCAGTACCTTCATCATCTTTACGAGTCAAAATATCAGCTGTAATATCGATCAAGTAGCTATCAAGCTCACCATTTTTCCATTCATGGAAGATATCAGCGATCTCATCAACTGAAAGACCTAGCAAGTTACGCAATAAGTTATAACTTTCAGCGATAAGTTCCATATCACCGTATTCGATCCCATTGTGGACCATCTTAACGTAATGACCAGCCCCATTAGGTCCAATATAAGTTACACATGCTTCACCATCATCCGCCTTAGCAGCGATCTGATCTAAAATAGGCGCCACAAGATCATATGCTTCTTTTTGTCCACCTGGCATCAATGAAGGACCTTCTAAGGCACCCTTTTCACCACCAGAAACACCCATACCGATAAAGTTGATCCCTGAATTATCTAATTCAGCGTTACGACGCATGGTGTCTTCAAAGAAAGTATTCCCACCATCGATCAAAACATCGCCTTTATCAAGGTAAGGTAAGAGACTCTTGATCGTTGCATCTGTTGGCGCACCAGCCTTGACCATCAAAATGATCCGACGTGGTTTTTCTAATGAATCAACAAAGTCTTTGATCGTATAACTTGGAACTAAATTTTTATCTGGATGATCGGCAACAACTTGCTCAGTCTTTGAACCAGTACGATTAAAGATCGCAACTTTATAGCCACGACTTTCGATATTCAAAGCCAAGTTCTTACCCATAACAGCCATACCGACAACACCGATTTGTGCTTTACTCATATCCAACTTAACCTCCTAAAATTCCTACTGCACTTAATTTTACCAAAATTGCCTAAGATTTTAAAGACGCTTACTAAAAATTAGGCTTTCATCACTAAGGTAGGTTCTGCTTCACCTAAAACTGTATCTTTTGAAATGATAACTTTTTCGATCTCTTTATTACTTGGGACCTCAAACATGATATCACGCATCGTAGCTTCAATGATCGAGCGCAAACCACGTGCTCCCGTATTACGTTCGATCGCTAAGTGAGCAACTTCACGTAAAGCATCTTCTTCAAATTCGAGTTTTACCCCGTCAAATTCAAGTAACTTGCTGTATTGCTTGACTAAAGCATTCTTAGGTTCAGTCAAGATCCGAACTAGATCATCTTCAGAAAGCTTTTCAAGTGCCGTCAAGATCGGCAAACGTCCGATAAATTCTGGGATCAAGCCAAATTTCAAGAGGTCTTCAGGAATGATCTGTTGCATAATGCTCTTAGATTCATCATAGTTTTGCTTGCTATCAGCGCCAAAACCGATCGTCTTATCTCCTAAACGGTTCTTAACAATAGTTTCGATACCGTCAAAAGCCCCGCCTACGATAAACAAGATATTTGTTGTATCGATTTGGATAAATTCTTGTTGTGGATGCTTTCTGCCCCCTTGTGGTGGAACATTAGCAACTGTCCCTTCCAATATCTTCAAGAGTGATTGTTGAACGCCCTCACCCGAAACATCACGGGTGATCGAGACATTTTCACTCTTCTTAGCTATCTTATCGATCTCATCAATATAAACGATCCCTCTTTGAGCCCGTTCAACGTCATAATCTGCATTTTGCAAAAGCTTCAACAAGATATTTTCAACGTCTTCACCAACATAGCCCGCTTCTGTCAATGTCGTAGCATCAGCGATCGTAAATGGGACATTTAAGATCTTAGCTAAGCTTTGTGCTAAAAATGTCTTACCTGAACCAGTAGGCCCTACAAGACAAATATTGCTCTTTTGTAATTCCGTATCATCGTCAGCAGTGTCAAATGAAGCATTGATCCGCTTATAGTGGTTATACACCGCTACTGCCAAAGTCTTTTTAGCCTGTTCTTGTCCGATAACATATTGATTTAAAATATCAACGATCTCTTTTGGTGTCGGTACATCAGTAAATTCATCTTTGACATTAGCTTTATTTTCTTCGTTGATGATCGTTTGGGCTAATTCGACGCATTCATTACATATATACACGCCAGGGCCCGAGATCATACTTTTAACTTGCCGCTCAGATTTGCCACAAAAAGAGCAAACTGCGGGTTCGTTTGGATCTGTATTTTCGTACATCTAAATCACCTTTATCTAATAATTACTTATATTCTATCAGACATTGCTACTAAAAACTAATACTTACTTTTTATTTATCAGGTGAATGGATAAATTTAGGGATCGCAACAGATAAATTCCGCTGCGATCCCTAAAATCACAAGATTAAATTGATATTGTCACTCAAGTATTAAACTTGTTTTGCAGAATCTGTCATTTCTTTAACGACTTTTCTGATAGCAATGTCATGATTCAACATGTCATCTGAAAGAGCTGAACGAACTGCAGCTTCTTCCATGCCGTATTGTGCAGCTAATTCTTTGATCTCTGCATCGATCTCTTCTTCAGAAGCTTTGATGTCTTCAGCAGCTACGATAGCTTCTAAGACAAGGTTTGTCTTAACACGCTTTTGTGCACCACTTTCAAATTGCTTGTGCAAGTCTTCTTCAGAAGAACCTGTGAGTTTGTAGTACATATCAGCACTGATACCTTGTTGTTGCAAACCAGCTAAGTATTGATCCATTTGACGGTGTACATCTTCTTCGATCATTGCACCTGGGATCTCACCGATTTCAGCATTTTCAACTGCTTTATCGATAACTTCTTCTTGGATAGCTTCTTTTGCAGCGTTTTGTTTTTGTGCTTCAAGACGTTCACGTGTCTTAGCTTTCAATTCAACTAAAGTATCAACTTCTTCGTCAACGTCTTTAGCAAATTCATCGTCAAGTTCAGGTAATTCTTTAGTCTTAACTTCGTGGATCGTTGTTTCAAAGACTGCATCTTTACCCTTAAGATCTTCAGCATGGTATTCTTCTGGGAACGTTACGTTAACTTCCACTGTTTCACCAGCTTTATGACCAACTAATTGTTCTTCAAAACCTGGGATAAATGTGTTTGAGCCAAGTTCAAGAGAGTAGTTTTCACCCTTGCCACCATCAAAAGCAACACCGTCAACTTTACCTTCAAAGTCGATAACAACTGTGTCACCTTCAGCAGCTGGTTGATCTTCTTTCAACACTAATTCAGCTTGTTGTTCTTGTAATTTCTTGATTTCAGCATCAACTTCTTTTTCAGTAACTTCTGTTGATTGTGCTTTAACTTCAAGATCTTTGTATTGACCCAATTTAACTTCTGGTTCGACCGTAACTTTAGCAGTCAAGACCCATGTAGAATCTTTTTCCATTGATTCAACGTCGATCTCTGGTTGTGCTACTGGCTTGATGTTTGATTCTGCTACAGCATTAGCATAAGCTTCAGGTAATACAGCGTTCAAAGCATCTTGGTAAAGTGATTCTTCGCCAAACATTTTGTTAAAGATCTGACGAGGAACCTTACCCTTACGGAAGCCAGGCACGTTTAAAGTTTTCTTGACACGGTTAAATGCTGTGTCTAAACCTTCCTTGATTTTTGCAGGTTCGATTTCAAAGGTCAACTTACCATTGTTTGTACCTTCTTCTTTTTCCCATTTTACAGACATTATTTTCCCTCCGAGTAAAATAGTTTGTACAATTTACTGAGTAATTGCATACTAACTAAGTTTAACTTAGAAAGCTTTAAATGTAAATGTTTATAGTACAAAAAGTCGATTTTTTAGACAAAAAAGGCTTGGGATAACCCCAAGCCTTCTTCAATATTCAAAAGAATATTAGTCGTCGATTTCAGAAACGACACCAGCACCAACTGTACGGCCACCTTCACGAACTGTGAATTTAAGACCTTTTTCGATAGCAACTGGAGCGATCAATTCAACGGAGAATGTTACGTTATCGCCAGGCATAACCATTTCTACACCTTCAGGCAATTCGATAACACCTGTAACGTCTGTTGTGTGGAAATAGAATTGTGGACGGTAGTTTGAGAAGAATGGAGTATGACGGCCACCTTCTTCTTTTGTCAAGACGTAAACTTCACCCTTGAACTTCTTGTGTGTTTGGATCGAACCTGGTTTTGCAAGAACTTGACCACGTTCGATTTGTGTACGGTCAACACCACGAAGCAATGCACCGATGTTGTCACCAGCTTCACCTTCGTCAAGTGTCTTACGGAACATTTCAACACCTGTAACAGTTGTCTTAAGAACATCGTCTTTCAAACCAACGATTTCAACTTCATCGCCGACTTTAACGATACCACGATCGATACGACCAGAAGCAACAGTACCACGACCTGTGATCGTAAATACGTCTTCAACTGGCATCAAGAATGGCTTGTCTGTTGGACGTTCTGGTGTTGGGATGTATTCATCAACTGTATCCATCAATTCAAGGATCTTCTTCTTAGCATCTTCATCGTCTTCCAATGCTTTAAGAGCAGAACCACGAATAACAGGAATATCATCACCAGGGAAATCGTATTCGCTCAATAAGTCGCGAACTTCCATTTCAACCAAGTCTAATAATTCTTCGTCGTCAACCAAGTCACACTTGTTCAAGAATACAACGATGTATTCAACACCAACTTGGCGAGCAAGCAAGATGTGTTCACGTGTTTGTGGCATAGGACCATCAGTTGCAGCAACAACTAAGATAGCACCGTCCATTTGAGCAGCACCAGTGATCATGTTCTTAACGTAGTCAGCGTGTCCTGGCGCATCGATATGTGCGTAGTGACGGCCTTCTGTTTCGTATTCAACGTGTGCTGTGTTGATTGTGATACCACGTTCACGTTCTTCTGGAGCAGCATCGATAGAAGCGTAATCTTCAGCTTGAGCTAAACCTTTTTCAGATAAAACCTTTGTGATAGCTGCTGTTAAAGTTGTTTTCCCATGGTCAACGTGTCCAATTGTACCGATGTTTACATGGGGTTTTGTTCTTTCGTAATGTTCTTTTGCCATTAATAGAACCTCCTGTAATTTTGCAAAGAAAATCTGCAATCCTGCCGATAATCCTTTAAATTTTATTATACTACTTTCAGTCAAGAATGCCAAGCAATTTATTACTCGGGTTCCTTCTAAACTGAAAACCTTGAATTATTATATAGTCACTATTGATTTTTGTAAATACTAAAATCCAATTTTTTAAAAAAATATTTGAAATTAGTTAAACCATCCACTGTGCTAGACTATTTTCCAAAGCTTGCGCAAATTCATTTTCTTGTGCTTCTAAGTCTGATTTTCCTAATAATACCGCATAAAGTTTCTCTGGATCAGCATATGGGGCTGTCAATTTTGGATAAAGCAGTTGCAATTTTAATTTTAATTCCGCTAAGATCTGAGCTTTTTGGCCTGCAGCATATTCAGGGTCGGCTTCTAGCAAAGCAACTAAGCGCTGATACATTACGTAATCATCTAATTCCTTTAGATCACCTGGAACAAAATCTTGTTTTTCCCCCGTAAATAACAGATATGTGACTGCTTTTTCACTTCCAAGATAACGCAATTCATCTAAGATAGCAGCTCTGACCAACGGATGTACATCTTCATCTATTAGATCAGCACTAACACTTTCCACAAATTCAGCAATAGTCAACCTTCCCGAAGCTTCAAAAACTTGGCGTTGCTCCAAAATATCGAGCGCACCTAAATGCTTCAATTTTTTAGTCAAAGTATCCACGTCAGTTTGCGTCCTTACAGTCGCCAAAGTTTGGTCAAACAAGCGTGTGAAGTTATCTTTTTCTTTAGCCGACATAAATCCACCCATCAAATTTAAGGTCATCTCGATCTTTCTGACCTTACCAGCATAGATCATCTCTGTTACATATTCTGTCAATTTTTGATCATCTCGTAAATAATCTAGCAGATAATCTTCAGCCAATAAACTTGCCATTTCATGATCTCTCAACTCTTTGAGTGCTGTAAAGAGCAAATAATTTACTTTAAATGTTTTTTTAGCTTGATACGCTTGTAATAGTAATTCCTTAGCCTGTAAAAAATCACCCTTTTCTAAAGCAGTACAACCAGTTTTATATAATTCTTCTTGTTCCATCGTTCACTTTCCTTATTCAAAAAGGCTGTAACATGTTTTTTGTTACAACCTTCATAAATTTAAATCGCATTATTTGTGCGAATCATTATTATTCTTATTTTTACCATGCCCATGATATTGATTTATCTCCATGATCACTGGCAAAATAACGGGATGACGTTTTGTTTGCTCATAGAGAAAATGATTGAGCTGTTCACGTACATCTTGTTTCAAGTGTCCCCAATCAAATTCTTTATTGTCAAGATTTGATTGCACAGTTTTAGTAATGATATCAGCACTTTCAGCGATCAGATCTCGACTTGTCTTAACGTAAACAAAACCTCTTGATGTGATCTTTGGTCGGTCTACGATCTTTTTCTTCTTGCGATCGATCGTGACTACTGCAATGAAGATCCCATCTTCAGACAAGATCTTACGGTCACGAAGCACGATATTTCCAATGTCACCTACTCCGATCCCGTCGATCATCGTATTACCGACTTCGACCGACGATGCAACCAACATTTTTCCACGAGTATATTCAGCCACGTCTCCTTTTGCTAGCAAGAAGATATTTTCCGCTGGAATACCAACTTCTGTGGCTGCATGCGCATTAGCCGCTAACAAACGATATTCACCTTGGACTGGCAAAACATATCGTGGTTTTAATAAGTTCATCATCAACTGTAAGTCATTTTTGCTAGCATGACCAGAAGAATTCAATTCGTCTGAGATCGATTTGACATCAGCCCCAGAACGATAGATCATATCACGTGTTTTAGCCACATTGGTCTCCATTGCATGCGATGGCGTTGTCGTGATAAAGACAAGATCACCTTCATGCAACGAAACGCAACGATGACGTTTTAAAGCCATTTTTTGCAAGGACTTCAATGGTTCACCTGAACGCCCTGCCTCTAAGATAACGATCTGATCATCATCATAGCGTTTGATATCTTTGATCGGGATCAAAATATCATCACTTGGCAAGTGAAGTTTATTTAATTTCAAAGCCGTCCGAACGATCTTTTCAACGTCATGCCCAGTCAAAGCGACTTTTCGATCGTTAGCTTGTGCAGCATCCAAAACTTGTTGAACACGTGAGATATTGGAAGCAACACAGGCAACGATGATCCGTCCCTTTCGATACTCAAAGGTCTCACTGATAAAATCATAGATCTCACGTTCATTGACCGTTTCACTTGGATTTTCCGCATTTGCAGAGTCACTTAGTAACGCTAAAACGCCCTCGTTTCCGATCTCAGCCAAACGTGCTAGATCAGTTTGATATTGTGCCGAAGCAGTTTGATCAAACTTGAAATCACCAGTATATACGATCGTTCCTTCATCTGTCTTTAGTGCGACCCCTAGACTCTCTGGAATCGAATGAGTTGTTTTGAAAAACGAAACAGTTGCGCTAGGAAAATCGATCTCTGTTTTTTCATTGATAACATGAAAATCATTAAAATTCTTTGCTATCTCTTCATTTTCACAAGCGATTTTAGCTAAGGCGATCGTCAATTCCGAACCAAAGACAGGTACATCAAACTCACTTACGAAATATGGTAAAGCTCCGATCGCATCAGCATGTCCATGTGTCAAAAACACCCCGACGATCCGGCGCGCATTTTGACGTAAATATTCAAAATCAGGAATCACGATATCGATCCCTAATAATTCATTTTCAGGATATTTCAATCCACAATCTAGGATGTAAATATCATCATTCACTTCAATAGCATACATATTCTTAGCATTTTCACGTACGCCACCAAGTGAAATGATCTTTATATCACTCATATTCTCACCTCTGTTTTAGATTTTTGTATAAAATATTTTAATTATCATATTTAACACGGGTCGAAAATCGACCTATCAATATATGATTATACCATAATTACGGTACCAGTTAATAATTATATCCAGGCAGAAAAAAAGTGTTGCTAGAATCACTTCTAGCAACACTTCAAAATGAGATTAACGACGCAAGCCTAAGCTCTTGATCAATTCACGGTAACGTTGAACGTCCTTGTTACGCAAGTATGCCAACAAGTTACGACGATGACCGATCTTCTTCATCAAACCACGTTGGGAAGCAAAGTCCTTCTTGTGGCTACGTACGTGTTCGTTAAGTTCATTGATATCTGCAGTCAAAACAGCGATTTGAACTTCTGCTGAACCTGTATCGCCTTCATGACGTGCATACTTTTTCATGATTTCGTTTTTCTTTTCGTTTGAAATAGCCATTGTATTTCCACCTTTCAAAAATTCTGCCTAAAACCGAGTAAGTCGTCGGTGTCGTCGCCAAACTAAGTTATAGGTCCGGTACATCTGTACTTAATCTAATCTACTAGATTTTGCTTTAAAATGCAAGTCTTAAATTTATGAGTAAGTGTCAAGGAATATTTCTTGACATCAAATTCATTTTTCTGTTGCATTGTTTAAAACGCTCTTGTATAATGAGATATGTTGAAAATTTAGATGATACCGTTACGGATCATACAGGTGGAGGTGACATTCATGCCAATTATCAAATCCGCAATCGAACGTGTAAAAACAAACGAAAAAGCTAACGCTCGTAACTCTGCTGAATTAAGCAAGATGCGTACAGCAATCAAAAAATTTGAAAAAGCTAAGACTGCAGGTGCAGAAGATGTTGAAAAACTCTACCGCGAAGCAGTTTCAGCTGTTGACCGCGCACATTCTAAAGGCTTGATCAAAGCTAACAAGGCTGCGCGTGACAAGTCTCGTATGGCTGCACGTTTAGCTAAATAATGAATGATAACAAAAAAGAGCTTGGAAATGAAAATTCCAAGCTCTTTTTTGTTATACCACGACTGCTTTTTGAGCAAAATTAAGCATAAATAGTTGAAAGAGTAATTCTGGCTCTTGCGTCGTAGTTTTCAAGCGTTCCTCAATATGGATCAGGCCTAGATAGGCATTTTTTAAATCTTGGCGCTTAAAGACCCGCGTTTTTTGCAAAGCCAATTTGACCCGATACGGATGGACTTTTAACGTACTTGCAATATTGCCTTGAGCATAGCCATGTTTTTGTAAGATCTCAACTTGAAGCAATAACCGGAATTGACCTTCTAAGATCGCATTGATCTTTAGAGGTTCTTCTTTTTGTTGCAATAGATCCCGATATAATTCCAAAGCTTTAGCCGTATCTTTTTGCAAAACAAGTTCGACTAGATCAAACACATTTTGTTCTAAAGAGCGTGAGACCATCGCAGATACTTCATTGACAGTGATCTGTTTATCTTCAGCTACCAATAGTAGTTTTGGTAACTCATTAGCGATCGTGGTCAAATTAGCGTCAGTTCGTTGCAATAAGATCTCTAAAGCCTCCGGATCGATCGTATAGCCTTTTCGAGCCAACTCTGCTGATAAATACTTACGTACAGCCATTTCTGTCAGTGGACTATTGTCGACTACAACAGCTTTTTGCTTGACCTGTTTGACCACTTTTTTACGCTCATCTAGCTTAGCATAAGGTGCCATCAAAACTAATACAGTCGTTGGTTCAGGATCATTTACATAAGCGATCAATTCATCTAGATCATGTTCGAGTTTTAGCTTTTTAGCTTCACCAGTCAAAAAGTACGGTCGATTTATAAACACGAGACGTTTTTCCCCAAAAAACGGTACTGACATCGCGTCGGCTAGCGCAGTTGATAGCGTTACCTCCTCCATATCATAAACTCCAATATTGAATTCACGTTCTTCTTCTGGGAAATTGGCGATCAGTTTTTGTTTGATCTTTTCAGCATTGACCTGTTCTTCGCCTACAACCAAATAAACTGGTGCCATCTGATTTTTTTCAATGTCATTTAAGACTTTTTCTACTGTCACCATAGTTTTAACCAAAGCTCGCTTCCCTTCTTCTGCTATTATTCTGATTTAACAATCATACCATATTTATCCTGTTAGCTCTAATTATCTTTAAGATTCCAAAATGAGAAATGGCCTAACATTTCAGTAAATTTTATCATCCCGACTCTAGCCGTCACATAGTACGGAACTTTTGCATTTTGTAAAGTCACTAACGTTTCTTTATTGGGGTGACCATATCGATTATGCTGACCAGCAGAAATGAGCGCAACTTTTGGGGCTAATTGTCGTACAAATTTTGGATCAGTCGCTGTCTTACTTCCATGATGCCCAGTCTTTAACACAGCTGCTGTCAAATTAGGGTATTTCTTGATGACTGCAAGTTCTCCTTTGCGATCAAGATCACCTGTAAAAATACATTTTAAGCCATAAAAATCGAGCCACAAAACGAGCGAATCTGCATTTGTTCCTTGGCCACGGGTAAAAGGATGCAGTAACTTCAAGTGTGGATCAGATAATCTTACCTTATCAGTTACGCCCTTAACTGCTTTAGGTGCAACGGCCGACTTAGCCAACCGACGCTTAAAACTAGGGAGATCTTCCATTCCAGCTGGTACGATGATCTGTTTGATCTTGATCAATTGGCTCAAGCTCGGAAAATTTCCAACATGATCTGCATCTTGATGTGTCAAATATAGTTGGTCGATCTGGGTGATCCCTTTACTTAACAAATAATTAGCTACGATCGTTTCACCACTTGTCTTAGTAGGATACTTTTTCCAGTTGGGCATTGCGAAATGAACTTTGCCCCCAGTATCGATCAAGATCACACGACGCGAAAAGCGTTCCCTGATCAAAGTGCAGTCACCTTGTCCTATATCAAAATACACGACCTCACTGCTCAAAGGATAGCGTAACAATAAAAAGGTCAAAAAATAACTCATCCCCAACAAAGCTGACCAGCGAAGTTTTTTAGAACTACCTTGCAACCACAATAATACGCCCAACCAAAACAAGACCATTATCAGTGGTGGTCTACCTAAAACAAAATTACTTGGCGAGCGCGCTAATAAAGTTAAGCCATTTGAGATCAGCTGTAAGATATGGGCTGCTAAATTCTGCAAAAAAGGGATCACTGCACCGATAAATGTCACTGGTAAAATAATATACTCAAAGATCAGATTCATCCAACCCGTTATCAAAAAGGTCAAGAAATTCCACTGATATGTATAATATAGTACGAGTGGTGCACTAAAAGCATTTAGCTTCAAATTAAACAGCCAGTTCAAACTCGTTTTACTTGTAACGATCACCAGAGTCAAAAGATAGCTCAGTTGTGCCCCTAGCTGATAAAATAACGCTGGATAACACCATAATTCAAGCAATAAAACTATTGCCCAAATAGTGGCTGGTTTTAAATGTACTCCTTTTATGAGACCAGTTGCCAGTTTTATCCCACACATCCAGACTGCACGTACTAAACTCGCAGAGGCTCCACCCAAGATCGCATAAACAGGTAAAACTCCCAAAACTGCTAAGATCTCTAGCCATTTTGGTAAACGCAATAGCTTTAATAAATGACGTAAAGTTTTAACTACATAGAAAACATGGAGGCCAGATAAACTAAATAGATACAACAATCCCAATCGCGTGATATCGGCTAAAGTTTTATCAGCATCAGCCAATCTTATTCCCAATAGCAAGGTAGCACTATACCAATCCAATGGTCGAGGAAGCACTTTTAACGTTGAACGTAACGCTTGTCGTAGATCGTGCAACCTCCCGCGCCACGCCATTTGTCCTAGTGGTACCTTTTGCAAAGTATAATGTTTCACAGCAAAAGTTAAAAATATGTTCTTTCCTTGGTAAAAACGGCGCCAATCAAATTGAGCCTCATTGGTCGGTGCTTGTAAAGGTAAAACTTTCCCCGCCACATCCCAGATCTTAGTCTTATTCAATTGCAATAATGTCTTTTTTTCAGCTAAAGTCCGGATCCGATAATATCCATTCACCCACTGACGTTTTTCCCACCACCAAGCCTTAAAAGTTAATAGCTCACCGTTTATCTTAATTTCATCACTGTAGATCAGCAAATGTTGTTTCTGGGTCACATATGGTGTAACTTGCATGACTTGGCGTGCATTTTGTTGCCAAGTATAAAACCGGATACTAAAAATCACACAAACCACTAGCACACTACTGATCAATTGAACATTTTTAGTAGCCAACAGCCTTAAGAATAAAACTAACACGACCACCCCTGCTATCCAAGTATGGTCAAGTATCCAAAAACTTAAACTGACAGCTACAAAGGCTGTCAATAAAAGCATGACTTGGATCACTTAGGTTCTCCTTTAGCGACCAATTGCTTGAACAAAGCAGTGTCAATATATTCCTTATCGAGTTTGACTTGCTCGAGTGCAACTTCTTTTAACTTCAACAATTCGAGTGCATAAGGGTCATTGTTGTAATTTCTGAGATAGTAGATCTTTTTGACCCCTGCTTGTAATAACATCTTAGTGCATTGCAGACATGGAAAATCCGTGACATAAAGTTCTGCCCCATCTGTGGGGATCCCAAACTTAGCACATTGCAAAACGGCATTCATCTCGGCATGGATCGTGCGTAAACAATGCCCATCGACCATATAGCAACCGTCATCAATGCAATGCTTATCACCTGAAACTGAGCCATTATATCCACCGGCGATCATTCGCTGATCTCTGACCAAGATCGCCCCTACAGATAAACGTGTACAAGTACTCCGTAACGATAGCAAAACTGCTTGTAACATAAAATATTGATCCCAAGGGATACGTTTTTCCATTTTTCCTACCTCGTCATCTCTAAATTAGTAATAGTATATCAAAGATAACTATTATTGCCTATATCGTTAAAGACTTACTCAATTTCTGATACGTTTTATCACCAATACCCGAAATATCCTTTAATTCAGATAATTGTTTGAACGAGCCATGCTGTTGCCGATATTCGATGATCTTTGTCGCTTTTTTATCACCGATCCCATCGACTTGCATCAGCTGTTCTTTGGTCGCTGTATTTAAGTTCACTTTACTACCGTTTGCTCCCGATGCATTTACGGTCAAAGAAGTCTGTGGATCTGCTGGAGCAGCTGCTGTTTGAGCACTAGTAGCAGTTGCCCCTTGCTTAGGAACATATATCAATAGTTGGTCAGTCAGTTTTTTGGCGTAGTTTAGCTGTGAAACTTCTGCTTGAGCTGTTGGACCACCAGCGCTAGCGATCGCATCGCCTCACATGGTCACTAGCCGAAAGCTTATATAACCCTGGATGGTTGACTTCACCTTTAACATCTACATATACATAGCCCACTGTTTTCTTTTGCTTAACTGATCGAATCACTTGATGACTTGAAGAACTTGGCGCAAAAACTTCAGCTGTATTCGCAGCTGAATGTTCAAATCCAAATACACCTACAATAGCTAAGATCACTGCTAAAATACCACCTGAAATAAAGCGCCACTTATATTCCATCAGAAAATCATACCAATTATTCATTTTCTCGCCCCCTATTATATAGATACGAAAAAAGAGCAGGAAATATTTCCTACTCTTAAAAATTATTTTTCACTTAATGCTGCTTGAACGATCGGCGGAACTAAATTACCCAATTCACCTTTAAAGCGTGCAACTTCTTTGACCAAAGACGATGACAAAAAGGCATACTTGGGATCGGTCAATAAGATCAAAGTCTCGATCTTTGGTGCCAGTTCTTTGTTCATAGCTGCAATACTTTGCTCAAATTCGAGATCTTGAGTATTTCTGACCGAACGAATGATGACTTGGGCTTCTAATGTTCGAGCAACATTCACGGTTAAATCAGCTTCCTTAGCTAAAACCTTGACATTAGGCATTTTTTCAGTTGCTTTTTGAATAAAACTCTGCCGTTCATTTGCCGAAAACATCGGCTTTTTAGCGGTATTAGTCAAAACCACGACAAACACTTCATCAAATATCGCTGCACTGCGTTTAATGATATCTAAATGTCCATTTGTTACAGGATCAAAACTTCCGGGAAAGATCGCCTTCATTTCAGTTCACTTCCTTATAACGATAAAACGTTAATTCTGTGATCCCATAATCGGCTTTTTTAATAAGTTCAAAATCAGCCAATTCTTCAGGCAGATCAGCAACTTGATCTGTTTCACAAATTATCAAAGCATCGGCATTTAAAAGTCCTAATTGTTTTAGTTGATCCATCAATTCTAAGATCTGTTGTTTTTTATATGGTGGATCAAGGAAAACATGATCAAAGCTCTGCCCTTGTTTAGCTAACTTACTGAGCATTTTATAGGCATCACCTTTTAGCACTGTGAATTTCTCTTCTTCTTTGGTAACGCTCAAATTTTCATGGATCGTTTTGATCGCTTGATATTGTCGGTCTACCAAAGTCGCATGGTCAGCACCACGTGAAACAGCTTCGATACTAAGACCACCCGAACCAGCAAATAGATCTAAAACTTGGCCTCCATCTAAATATGGTCCAATGATATTAAACATCGCTTCTTTAACTTTATCCGTCGTAGGACGGGTCTTCATTCCAGGTACCGCCTTTAAACGACGCCCCCCATATTCTCCTGCTACAACTCTCATACAATTTCAGCTCTCTTTTATTGTCAATTGCCACGCTAGTAATAACGCAACTTATGACATTGTTTTTTATTTTACCAAATAAATATATCTTTAACTAAACTTTTCTTGATCTTCTTCAGTCAGTTTATATGCTTGATGATCTTGTTTGGAAAATTCTGTCGTGATATCAGGTCGATTTGAGATCTCGACTTCTTTAACAAAACGTAACTGTTTCAATTTTTCGACCGTCTTTTTTACATCTACCTCATCCATATAAATCAAGGCATACTTCATCTTGCGTGAAACATACTGAAGATTACCGTAACGTCTTAATTGTTTACTTTGGCGCAAATGATAAAGATATACGATCACGCCACGACGTTTTTTCGCTTCAAAAGCCATCTTTTTATCACCTACATATCTTCTACTATTGTATCATCATTTTTCAAATATTTTATTCATTTTTATCATAAACTACGATCAAGCACGAATTTTCATAATCAAATCCAATTTTTGTATTTTTAGAAAACAAAATATTATTCCAAAAGCTTTGATTTTTTCCCGTCGTTGCTACTAACTGCACTGGATTCACGACTGGTCCACTGATATATATTTCAAAGCGATCTGCATCAACTTGTGCATCTGATAATAATTGTGCTGATATATCTTTGGGCGTTAATTGTAAAACTTTGACGTCATTTAAACGATCTGCTTTAAGTCGCCAGTACTGTTTTAATTGTTTTTTGGGCAAATATTTTTTAGGATCTTTTTCTAACGTTTGACTTATTCTTTGAGCTACGGCTGTCGCATCTTCACTCTGGCTCAACTGCGCCACTTTTCTCTGTGCCCGTTCAAAAGTTAAAACTTCCCAGATCCCCTGTATCATCGTATCTTGATCATCAGAGGATAAAACATCCGTACTATAGCGCACTGGTAAAGGCGTTTGCGAACTTACCTGATATAGATCACTACGCAGTAATTCTTCTTTATCGAGATATTCCACTGCAACTACTTTTTTAGTCACTCTAGAAAAATAACTCACTGCATAACTACCATTTTTAAATGCGATCAAGGGTTTTGTCTCTATATCGGTCTGATTCAACTTTATCTGTGCCGTTTGTTCATTTGATCTGAGTTTAAAATCCATAGCTAGAGGAAATTTTTGTTGTAATTCGCTTTTTTTCAAACCATTTTTTAGCTCACTTGCCAGTGGTGATCCTCCTAAAAGATAGATCGCACAGACTTTAGTGCTATATTTATTGATCCCGACCAACATATATGTTTTATCTTCCCAGCGGTACTGCTGCCATTCGATATTTTCTGCACTGGTGATCACTTGCGTTGGTTGACCAAAATCAGCGCTAAACGCAAGATTTGACACGCCAATATAGCGTGCCAAACCTTGCGTTTTTAATTTAGTTACTTTAGGAACAACTTGTGCGTGTGGTTCATTTGAATGAGACAACTCTTTTTTATCTGTCTTGTCATCACTTGTAAAGATCGCCAATAAATACAAAACAGGCAAAATGATCACAAAACACACACACGTCTTTTTCCAAAAGTTGCGATCAAACATTATTTAACAGGCTCTAATTCAAGCAGCAGATCTTGACTTGCCAAAACATCGCCATCTTTAACATAAATATGAGTCACTTTACCATCAAATGGCGCTTTGATCGTGGTTTCCATCTTCATCGCTTCGGTAACTACCAACGGTTCACCCTTCTTAACGACTTGGTCTTTTTTGACTAAGACGTTTAGCACCGAACCACTCAATGTTGCCCCAATATGATTTGGATTAGTTGGTTCAGCCTTAGGAATAGCATTGACCTTAGCTTCCTTACTCTTATCATGGATCACGATCTGCAAGTTTTGACCGTTGACTGAGAAGAAAAGACTGCGATTACCATCTTCATCAGCATCAGAGATCGAATCCAATCTAAAGATCGAAGAACGACCTGGTCTAAATTTGACCCGAACCGTTTCACCTGGACGCATCCCTTGATAAAACGTCGTCGTATCCAAGACGCCCATTGAACCAAAGCGTTTTGTATTTTCTTCATATCCCATGAAGACATCTGGGTAAAGAATATAGCTCAATACTTCTTCAGCCGTTGGTTTACGCTTGATCTTTTCTATCAATTCTTGTTCCATCTTAGCAAAATCAACTGGCTTTGCTAAACTCCCTGGACGAACAGTGATCGGCTTTTTGTCCTTTAAGACAACTTTTTGCAATTTATCTGGGAAACCACCATATGGTTGGCCAAGATCACCGTAGAAGAAATCAACTACAGATTCAGGGAAATCGAGTTGTTGACCACGAGTCAAGATGTTATCTTTAGTCAAGTTATTTTGGATCATAAAGATCGCAAAGTCACCAACAACTTTTGAACTTGGTGTGACCTTGATGATATCACCTAAAAGTTCATTGACATCGCGATAAGTTTGCTTAACTAATTCAAAGTCATCGATCCCCAATGCTTTAGCTTGTTGTTGTAAGTTAGAATATTGACCCCCTGGCATCCCTGTTTGATAAATATCAGTTTGCGGCGAGGTCATCCCATTCATGAAGGCTTGGTAGAACGGTTTTACTCCTTGCCAATATTGATTGATCTTTTCAACATTTTCCATTTCAAGTTTTGGTTGGCGTGCATCTTCTTCCAATGCGTAATAGAAACTTCCCATACTTGGTTGACTTGTTGTTCCAGAAAGCGAGCTCATAGCTGTATCGACAATATCGACACCTGCTTTAGTTGCAGCCACATAAGTTGAGACCCCATTTCCAGTTGTATCATGCGTATGCAAGTGGATCGGCACATCAACTTTTTGCTTCAAAGCTCCGACCAACTCAAAGGCAGCTTTTGGTTTGAGTAAACCGGCCATATCTTTGATACCAATGATCTGTGAACCTGCATCAACTAATTGTTTAGCCAAATTTTCATAGTAAGCCAAAGTATATTTAGTTTCATTCTTATCTAAAATATCTCCGGTGTAACACATCGTACCTTCAGCTATCTTGCCTGTATCTCGTACATATCGAATGCTCTTTTCCATTTGTTCGATCCAGTTCAAACTATCAAAGATCCTAAAAACATCGACCCCATTAGCTGCACTCTTATCGATAAATGCTTTTAAGACGTTATCTGGGTAGTTTTGATAACCAACTGCATTTGATCCACGTAAAAGCATTTGCAAGAGCGTATGTGGCATTTTTTCACGCATGAACCTCAAACGTAACCATGGATCTTCATTCAAGAAGCGATAAGCTACATCAAAAGTCGCTCCCCCCCAAACTTCAGCGGAAAAGACATTTGGCAAAGCCTTATCGTAAACTTCGATCACTGGGGCCATATCTTTAGTCCGCATCCGTGTTGCAAACAAACTTTGGTGAGCATCACGCATTGAAGTATCGGTCAAAAGAACTTCTTTTTGATCTTTGACCCATTTCATCGTTGCCTCAGCCCCTAAATCATCAAAGACTTTTTTAGCATTGATGTCATCACTTGGTGCAAAAGTATCTTTTAACTTGATATCTGGTACAAAGATCTTCTTTTGTTGCTTAACTCCCGGGAACCCATTGACTGTTACATCCCCGATATATTTGAGCAACTGGTTGACCGTATTAGGTTTACGTTCAAACTCAAATAAGCTAGGTGTTTGATCGATGAAAGTCGTGTTAGCAGCACCTGCTTTGAAGACCTCATTATTGATAACTTTACGCATGAAATCAATATTAGTCTTAACTCCACGGATCTTGAATTCACGTAAGACTCGATCCATTTTAGCTACAGCTTCATTAAAAGTCCGTGCTTGCACACATGTCTTTACCAACAATGAATCGTAAAATGGGGTCACGACGGCACCAGCATAAGCGTTTCCACCATCTAACCGCACACCAAAACCACCTGGTGAACGATACGTTTCGATCTTACCTGTATCTGGCATGAAATTATTTTCAGGATCTTCGGTCGTGATCCGACATTGGATCGCACAGCCATGATATTTAAGATCTTTTTGTTGTGGCAGGTGTAGATCTTTAAAGAGATCTTTACCCGCAGCGATCAAGATCTGGGATTGAACGATATCGATCTCAGTGATCATTTCAGTGACCGTGTGTTCTACTTGGACACGAGGATTGACTTCGATGAAATAAAATTTATCATCTGTAACTAAGAATTCGACTGTTCCAGCATTTTGATAGTTGACACTTTTAGCTAAGCGAACGGCTGCCTCACAGATCTCTTGCCGACGTTTATCATCTAAGGTGATACTTGGCGCAAATTCGATCACCTTTTGATGACGACGTTGCACAGAACAATCACGTTCAAACAAATGCAGGATATTGCCATATTTGTCCCCCAAGATCTGTACTTCGATATGCTTAGGATTTTGTAGGTATTTTTCGACATAAAGCTCATCATCGCCAAAAGATTGCATGGCTTCACTGCGCGCACGATTGTAAGCTTCTTCTAATTCATCTTCAGAATAGACGATCCGCATCCCACGACCCCCGCCACCTAAAGCAGCTTTGACCATGATCGGATAACCATGTTGATCGGCAAAGTCACGGACTTGAGTGATCGATCTGACTGGCTCTTCAGTCCCTGGGATCGTCTCTAATCCAGCAGCATGTGCCACTTCTTTAGCTTCGATCTTATCACCAAACATTTGTAATTGCTTAACTGTTGGTCCAATAAATGTGATCCCGGCATCTTCACATTTTTGGGCAAATTCTTCATTTTCAGAAAGAAAACCATATCCAGGGTGGATCCCATCGGCTCCTGTCATTTTGGCGATCCGGATGATATCATCCATATCCAGATAAGCTTCGATCGGTTTTTTTCCAGCTCCAACAAGATAGGATTCATCAGCTCTGAAACGATGGACTCCATACTCATCTTCTTTAGCATAGATCGCAACTGTTTGTAAATTAAGTTCATGACACGCTCGAATGATCCGAATCGCGATCTCGCCACGGTTAGCAATTAAAATCTTTTTCATCAATAAACACCACTTTCCTAAATTATTCCATCTCCTACAGACTTACTTACCAAAAACTTCTACTTCAAGACCCCGTTTTTGCGTCGCTGAAATATTCATCACCATACCCAAAGCGATCGTTAAAACGATCATACTTGAGCCCCCATAAGAGATAAATGGCAATGTAACACCGGTGATCGGTAGCAAGCCGATCGCTCCACCAACATTAAAGAAGGTCTCAACAGCAAAAAAAGTCCCTATACCATAACAAAAATACATCGCATAGACGCTCTTTGATCGAATACCGATCAAAAAGATCCTTAAAATGATCCAAGCCAATAAACACAGCACAACGACCACTCCCAACACACCTAATTCTTCAGCGATCACAGAGAGAATAAAATCGGTATACGGTTCAGGAAGGTAGCCTCTTTTTTGGATACTTTCACCGAGCCCGCGCCCGATCAAACCACCATTGCTGACAGCATAAAATGAATTTACCAACTGTTTACCACTCGAATTAGCATATTTAAATGGATCAAACACTGCCAAAAAACGTTGTATGATATAACCGAGTTTTGTGTTACTAAAAATAGTCGTAAACTGCAAAAGATAAGCACTGATCCCTAGAAGCGTAGTCCCTAAGACAATGATCCAAGTGCTCATTTTGTAGTTTAGATCAGCATAAGCTAAATACATCACGATAACGATCGCAAAACTGATCCCAAAGCCACCAAAGTCAGGTGCGTATACGATCAGTCCCAACATCGATGCGACCATCAAAAAGAGAAATAGTTCCTTTGTGATAAACTTGCTTCTCATTCTTTTACAAAAGACATTCTTACCTTTGGCTGTGTAATTAGCAAAAAGATTAGCTAAAAACATCACTAAGTATAGTTTACAAATTTCAGAAGGCTGGATACTGATCACTTTTAAATTGATCCAGCCATTTGCCCCATTGATAGCTGAAGTAAAGAACTTAGCATAGAACAAGAGTCCCATTAAAAAGACCCAGCCAAAAAATAACATCCGCGGTCGACGCCACCAACGTGGGTTAGTTTGCGCAAATAGTACTGTCAAACTGATCCCAATGATCACATAGATCGATTGACGGATAAAATACTGCATCGTTTTTCCGGTCAAATATGATAGATTGATCGAACTAGCCGAATAAACCATCACGATCCCGATCAAGCATAAAATTAGAAAAGGTATAAATAAGCCATAATCAAAATATTTTAGTTTATTTAAAAACTTTGTCTTCATTCCCATTCCACTCCAACGTCTGGTGTCACCCTTGCTTGGATATTACCTAATTTTTCTTCAAGTTCTTTTACCAGCTGATGCCCCTCCGAAGTGGTCAATAAACCACTCCGTATCAAAAACTTGACTTCACAAGAAAAGCCGTAGATCCTTGTATCTGCAACCTCTTCAAAAGCAGGACAATCCGTCCGACACAAAATATTACTTTGCTTGCCTAATAGGTCACAGATCTCAGCCGCATCTTGTTGCAAAACAGCTAAAGCCTGTTGTTTTGAAATAAAGTTTTCCATCAACTTGATCTCCTCTCATACTTCCGCAATTATATCATAAAACCGATCGAATATGTCTGTTCAACTGTAACACTTAAAAATATTTACAAAATTACTAAAAAACCACAAGTGCAATTGAGATCACACTTGTGGTTTAGCATAACTATTATTGTGTTGCTTTAGCTGCTTTTTTAGCTGCTTTTTCACGCGCATTTGTTTCTAAGATACGTTTGCGTAAACGAATGTTTTCTGGCGTGATCTCCAACAATTCATCTTCATTCAAGAATTCAAGCGATTCTTCCAATGTCAAATGTGTTGGTTTCTTGATCGTTGCTGTTTGGTCCTTGTTAGAAGAACGGACGTTGGTCATGTTCTTACCCTTAGTGATATTAACTGAGATATCACGTTCACGTGAAGATTGACCTACGATCATCCCTTCATAAACTTCTGTACCTGGATCAACGTAGATCGTACCACGACCTTCGACCCCCATGATCGCATAAGTCGTTGCTTTACCTTGGTTGATCGAAACCAAAGCACCGTTACGACGACCAGGTTCCCAGTTGCGAATGACTGGTTTGTATTCAGCAAATGTGTGGTTTAAGATACCATAACCACGTGTCATGGAAAGAAATTGGGAATCATAACCGATCAAACCACGTGTTGGAGTTGAGAATACCAAACGTGTTTGACCATTCAAACCAGTTTCCATGTTCAACATTTCACCTTTACGTTGAGCCATTGAGTCGATAACAGAACCGGAGTATTCATCAGGTGTATCGATGATCACACTTTCAAATGGTTCACATAATTGGCCATCGATCTCACGGTAAATAACCTTAGGACGAGATACAGCCAATTCAAAACCTTCACGGCGTAACATTTCGATCAAGATCGACAAGTGTAACTCCCCACGACCAGAAACAGTCCATGCATCTGGAGAATCAGTATCTTCGACCTTCAAAGAAACGTCCGTGTGCAATTGCATCTTCAAACGATCTTCTAATTTACGTGCAGTAACTTTGTCACCATCACGACCAACAAATGGAGAATCATTTGTCATAAAAGTCATTTGCAATGTAGGTGGGTCGATCCGCAATAATGGCAATGCTTCAGGATGATCAGCTGGGCAAACTGTTTCCCCAACGAAGATATCATCCATCCCTGAAACAGCGATCAAGTCACCTGCTTTAGCTTCTTGGATCTCAAGCCGTTTCAAGCCAAAGAAACCAAAGAGTTTAGTTACACGGAAGTTCTTTTGTGTACCATCAAGCTTCATAACTGTAACTTGATCACCCACTTTGATCTTACCGCGGAAGACACGACCAATACCGATACGACCTACGAAATCATCGTAGTCAAGCATTGCAACTTGGAATTGCAATGGTTCATCAGCATTATCTTTTGGAGCTGGAATAGCATCTAAGATCGTGTTGAAGATCGGATCCATTGTGTGTTCTTGTTTAGCTGGGTCAGAGTCAAAAGAAGATGTCCCGTTCATCGCAGATGCATAGATAACTGGGAATTCAAGTTGTTCTTCATCAGCACCAAGTTCGATAAAGAGATCTAACACTTCATCAACAACTTCTTCTGGGCGAGCACCTGGACGGTCGATCTTATTGATCACGACTACTGGTGTCAAGTGTTGTTCTAAAGCTTTTTTCAACACGAAACGTGTTTGTGGCATCGTTCCTTCAAACGCATCCACGATAAGTAAAACACCATCGACCATTTTCATGATACGTTCCACTTCCCCACCAAAGTCGGCGTGTCCTGGTGTATCTAAGATGTTGATCTGTTTACCGTTATATTTTACCGCTGTGTTTTTGGAAAGGATCGTGATCCCACGTTCCTTTTCAATATCATTTGAGTCCATCGCACGATCGCCGATGTCGGTGTGTTCATCAAGCGTATCTGATTGTTTCAATAATTCGTTAACTAATGTTGTCTTACCATGGTCAACGTGGGCAATGATCGCAACATTACGAATATCATCACGTGTTTTCAAAGTTGTTTCTTCCTTTCAAAATCTACTGCTTGAGAAATGCCCCTTCAATTCAATAACCCTAACGGCCTATCGACTTTGAATGTCATGAAAAAATTATCTCATTTTCAAGAACCCACATAAAAAAACTGTGACTTAGTGCCACAGTTTCAAGCTAACGCTTACGCATCAGCTTGATAATATCGTTCTTAGCATTTTTCGTCGCTACTAATACATCATTTGATGATAGCACATCTAATTCACTATCGTCAATGCTTTTTACGCTTAAACCATGCGCTTTTGCCAATATCTTTCCGGCTGCATGATCCCAAGGATGAAGATGGGAGCAATAGCCTATCGTTTTACCGGTCAAAACATGGATAAAACCGATCCCCGCACTGCCATAGACTCGGATCCCCATACTTTTTTTTGCAACTTGCGCAATATTGCGGTAATTATGAACTAGCATCCGACCACTGACATCGAATAATCCTTGCTCAAGGGAAAGATCAGGCACTTGTGGCAATCGATCAGTATTGCAAAAAACGCCACTTTCTGGTCCGCCCCAATAGAGTTTATCGTTGATCACATCGAGAATATAGCCCAATTTTTCATGGCCGTTTTCATAAACTGCTAGCATACTTGCAAAATGGTCTTTTTGTTTCACAAAATTCAATGTTCCATCCAACGGGTCAATGATCCAAACTAAGCCTTGGTAGGTTGCTAGATCTTGGTCATGATCACCTTCTTCGCCTAAAACACGCGAATTAGGAAAAGTCTGCTTGATCTGAGTGACTAAATATTTTTCAACTTGCTTATCGATATTAGTTACTAGATCGGTGCGTCCACTTTTTTTTGCAACTTGTAGTTCTTTCTCACAGCCAGCAAGCAACTGACACCGAACTTCTTTGAACCAATCTTGCACACTAGCATTGATCTTTTTCCAATCAGTCACCACCATCAACTCTTTTCTTTAAATTTTACTCGTTTTCCAGTCGTTGTCTTAGCCAGCTTAACTGCTTTGTAAATACTGATCCCTGAAGCTTGCTCAAAATCTCGATCAAGTTGTTTTTGAGTCATGATCGCTGGCTCCATTTGCAAAAATTTTTTATGCTTAGCTAAAAACTCTTCGCGCTCGATCCCAGTAGTATAAACTTTCTCAACTGCTTCGTAAAATTCACTTGCAGTAATGATCTCTGCGGTCGTCCACTCAGGTAATAGTGGGTATTCAAAATTTTCACTGATCTTCATCTTAAACCTCACCTTTATCATTGTTTACGTAAATTTTCTAATTCAGCTAAAACGTTTTGCTTTACTTCCATATACTGTGTCGTTTCTTCTTCTGAGAGCGTCAATTTTGTCAAAACAGCTACTCCCTGTTTCGATAAAACAACAGGTTCACTGACCGCGATCTTTTGCTTAGCAAATTCGATCTCATGGGTCAAGGGGACTAAGATCGGGTGATTGAAAAACAATGCTCGACAGATCCGTTGTAAACACAAAACTGTTACGACTTGCTTTGCTTGTAGCGCTTTAGCTTGGTAATCTTTAGCGATCTCGTCTAATTTTGTCTGCCCAAATAAACTATTATCTTGTGCAACGATCCCTAACACCGAATTACCTGCGATCTGTGCGCGACTCCAAGCGATAAAAGCCTCGTCTTGCGTTCCGATAACATTAGCGTAGATCGGATCGCTCCCAATATCCAACCGTTCGCCCAACAAGCGGGCAACTGTTTCAGAAAGCCCCATCGTGCCTAAACCGAAGACATTATTAGCGGGTAAACCTGAAAAGCGCAAGGCAGAATAGACCCACAAATGATCATGGGGCAAGACCACACAGATCTTACCCCTAAAACCATTAGCCATTGCTTGATTGATCACCAGTTGGACCCAGCGACGTTGCGCATTTTCTCCCTCAGCCTCAACATAATCTTTAGGGGGTGTTCCCAATAAGATCAGCTGTAATTCATCCCATTTTGGGTGTGCAGTTGCTTCCAATCTAAAATTATCAGCAAAATCTGAACTTTCGACTAATGAAACAACTTGTGCAGTAGATGTTTCATTGATCTGAAACCAAAAACATTTTAAATGCTCATCGTGTAAGATACATGTCTGTAAAAATAACTGCAGTTCAGGGTTTTCCCCACAAATCATTATATTATTATCCATTTGAATCCCCCACTTTTCATCTTGCCGAAATGCTATCTCTTTTGAACCGCCACGATACAAAAGTAAAAGTATATCTCTTTTAATGTCAAAACGCAAACGTACTTTCGCAAACAATTAAAATTCTCTTTAATTATAGCACAATAATTTCTAGCCTTATCTAACAATAATGTAACAGCTATCATGGTATTGTCACGAAAACGTTACGCTAAAAAGCTGAAAACTTTTTCCTAAAATGTGCTAAAATCAAGGTAGATGACAAATGAAGGGATGATTATTTTTGATCACTATGCATGATATTATCCGCGAAGGGCACCCAACTTTGCGGGCACGAGCAGAAAAATTTACGTTTCCATTGACCGATGAAGAAAAGCAAACCGCTCAAAAAATGATGGAATTTTTGGAAAACAGTCAAGAACCTGAGATCGCAGAAAAGTATAACCTCCGCGCCGGTGTTGGATTAGCAGCACCTCAGATCGATATATCTAAACGGATGACCGCGGTCCTAGTTCCTGGTGAAGAAGGTCAAGAACCGCTTTTTAAGCACATTTTGATCAATCCAACGATCTTGAGCGAATCAGTTCAAATGGCTGCTCTAACAGAAGGTGAAGGGTGCCTTTCTGTTGACCGTGAGATCCCAGGCTATGTTCCACGCCATGCTCGGATCAAATTGCGCTGGTATGATCTAGATGGTAACGAGCACGTTGAACGCTTACGAGACTATGTTGCGATCGTAGTTCAACACGAGATCGACCACTTGAATGGTATCTTGTTCTTTGATCACATCAATAAAGAAAATCCATTTGCTGCCTCCAAAGACTTGATCTTACTTTAAAAAAGACTGTGAATGCCAAGGACCCCAACATGTTTTTACATCATGTTGGGGTCCCTCGTTATTTACAGCCTCTTTAGTTATTTTGTTCTAATGTATTCATATCATTGACATATTCAACAGTCGCCTTATTAACTAGATATGAAACGTCAATGTGCAAGATATCATCTTTCAACCAGATATCGGAGACCACAAAAGCTCTATTTTGCTGATATCCCTTGATCCCTTGCGCTTTAGCTTGCACTGCTAGTTGTCGTTCGAGCTGTTTTTTTAGATCATTTAGATCAGCAATAGTTAAATTTTTAACTTCAAGTTGATACTCAAAAGCCATGACTCCCTTGCCCCAAACATCTGAGATCAAAGTTGAATCCGCTAAACTTTCATTTAACAGCTTTAAATTTGTTAAACTTTCCTCCATTGCCGAATCTGTCAGTTTTTGACTGTCGAGCTGGATCAATTTTAAAGCTTTCTTTCGGCGATATCGCTGAAAAATAAAGGCTAATGTTCCGATAATGACCACTCCAATGATCAAATATAAAAATTCCATAACTTCACCTACTTGTTCACTCTTTGATTATATACCAAATTTAGACAAACTAGCATTATTGGACACCTAAACTTAAAAGTATCTTAGCCTTTATCTTAGCTGTGACCTTGTTTGGTCTTTCATCTGACGTGTTTGATCAACTTTATATACTTAGTTTGTAAACTATGGTAAAATAGGTTTAATTATTGTGTAAACAATCCCTGTTCGGAAGTTTATTTTTGCTGATTTGAACTTTTATCTAAGTGCAAATAACTATAATTAATTTTATAAAAGGAGAATCATTAATGATCTTTAAAGTATATTATCAACCAACAAAAAAAATCAATCCACGCCGTGAAAACACGGAATCTTTATATTTAGAAGCTGACTCAGAACCAGAAGCACGCGTTTTAGTAGAATCAAATACGAAATACAATGTTGAATTTATCGAAGAATTGAGCGACGCAGCTTTAGAATACGAAAAGGAAAGTCCAGCTTTTAAACTTACGGAGTTTTAAAAGATGAAAAAACTAAATGTTAAAAATAACGAGACTGCCGTTTTTGCACTCGGTGGTCTGGGAGAAATTGGGAAAAATACTTATGGTATCCAATTTCAAGACGAGATCATCGTCGTCGATGCCGGCATCAAATTCCCTGAAGATGACCTTTTAGGGATCGATTACGTCATCCCCGACTATCAATATCTCGTCGCAAATCAGCAAAAAATCAAAGCTTTAGTCATTACACACGGTCACGAGGACCATATCGGCGGTATCCCTTACCTTTTAAAACAGGTAAATGTTCCGATCTATGCTGGTCCATTAGCCCTTGCCTTGATCAAGAGCAAACTGGAAGAGCATGGTCTATTGAACTCAACTGAATTGCATGAGATCAATGAAGATACTGTCCTACGTTTCAGAAAGACGAGCGTGTCCTTCTTTAGAACTACACACTCGATCCCTGATACCTTAGGTGTTGCGATCAAGACCCCTTCTGGTACTGTTGTCTGCACCGGTGACTATAAATTTGATCTAACTCCGATCACAAACCAAGCCCCTAATCTTCAAAAAATGGCACGCTTGGGTGAAGAAGGCGTTTTATGCTTACTATCCGATAGTACTAATGCAGAAGTCCCTAACTTCACTAAATCTGAACGCTGGGTCGGCAAATCGATCAAACGGATCTTCGAACAAGTCGAAGGCCGGATCATCTTTGCGACCTTTGCTTCAAATATCTCACGTATCCAACAAGCTGCTGCTGCTGCGATCGCTAAAGGGCGTAAGATCGCGGTCTTTGGTCGTAGTATGGAAGCAGCGATCGTAAATGGACGGGAACTAGGTTACCTTGATATCCCTGATGATGCGATCGTTGATGCACGCGAGATCAATAGCTTACCCGCTAATAAAGTCATGATCTTATGTACCGGTTCGCAAGGTGAACCCATGGCTGCTCTAAGCCGGATCGCTAATGGGACTCACCGCCAAGTGGCGATCCAACCAGGTGATACGGTCGTCTTTTCAAGTTCGCCGATCCCAGGTAACACTTTGAGCGTCAACAAAGTCATCAACGAACTTGAAGAAGCTGGCGCAACGGTCATCCATGGTAAGGTCAATAATATCCATGCTTCTGGACACGGTGGTCAAGAAGAACAAAAATTGATGCTTCGCTTGATGAAGCCTAAATTCTTCATGCCAGTCCACGGTGAGTATCGGATGTTGAAGATCCATACTGAATTAGCTGAAAAATGTGATGTTCCCACCGAAAACTCCTTTATCTTGGAAAACGGTGATGTCTTGGCCTTGACTAAAGATTCCGCCCGTTATGCTGGCCATTTCAATGCTGAAGACGTCTATGTCGATGGTTCCGGGATCGGTGATATCGGTAATATCGTCTTACGCGATCGCCGGATCCTCTCAGAAGAAGGACTTGTCGTTGTGGTCGCTACGATCGATATGCAAAAACGTGAGATCTTAGCTGGACCTGATCTACTATCACGCGGTTTCATCTATATGCGTGAATCTGGTGAATTGATCAAACAAGGACGTAAACGCGTTTATCGAACGATCAGACAGACTTTGAAAAATGAAAAAGTTACTGAAGCAATGTTGCGTGAAAATATCATTGCTGAGCTCCAAACGTTCCTTTTCGAACAAACCGAGCGTCATCCAATGATCTTACCAATGTTTGTTACAGTTTAAATGCCAAAAAACAAGCCAAGAGTAGATTTTGGCTTGTTTTTTTGTGCTTGTCGCTTGCTAAAATATTAGCTATAATTGTTTAGTAGTTACTAGTGCCTGAAGAAAGTTAATATGGATCAGGCTTTGCTTAGTTCAAAAATAAAGGAAAGGACATATATGATCTTTCTCGTTATTCTGTAACGTCCATATTTTATATCACCGCTCGTTTTGAAAACTTTCTTTATTATTGTTAATCCAAATGCTGATCATGGTCAAGCTGCTGATGTTTGGGAGCAAATCAAACAAGTTTTACTTACCCGTCAAGTTAAATATGAAGCGCATCAAACAACACATGTTGGCCATGCTAAACAATTGGTCCATTTAAATTTTGGCAAGCAAAAAGCGGAAAATCTCAAAGACCAAGTCGTTTTAGTCGTGGGTGGGGACGGAACTTTAAATGAGACGCTCAATGCACTCAAACACGAAGCTTCCTTGGAAGTTCCACTTGCTTTTATCCCTGTCGGTCATAATAATGGTTTTGCCAAGGGGATCGGGATTGCTTCAGATCCTTTAGTTGCTCTAGACCAGATCTTAGCCACAACTGAACCGACCTATTATAATGTTGGGGAATATCAAGAAACGACGCATAATGAGCAAGGATACTTTTTAAATGATTTTGGGATCGGTCTTGATGCTTATACGATCAGCCTAAATGCAAACGTACATAAACATATGCGTTTGCGTAGGATCTTGCTAAAACTTCATTTGAACTTTTTGGCGTATCTCATCAATGTCTTTACTGCTTTTCTAAATCAAGAAGCCTTTGCAGTTACTTTAAGGATCGGTGATAAATATGAGTTCTTCAAACATGCTCGCTTAGTCAATATTGCCAATCATCCTTATTTTGAAAATGGGATCATCCTATCCCCTGAAGCTGATATCAATGATCATCAGCTCGACTTGATCATCGCTGATAATTTAGGCTTTTTTAAATTTTTAGCCCTGAGTATCGCTATCTATTTCAAAAAACAACTTAAACTCCCCTATCTTCATCACTACAAAGATAAAAATATCCATCTGATCATCAATTCTTTAGAATACGGTCAGATCGATGGTGAAGAAGCTGGAAGTAAGTACTATGATATCTTTTTTGGGACGATCAAATATCCATTCTGGATCAATATCCAAGGTGTACCTGTTACTAAACGTGGTTAAACATAGCTATCAATTGACAATACAACAACGAGGGTCCTACCGCGATGCAAACGCATCATGGTAGGATCCTCGTCTTTACATATTGGCTCACCCTTCTATTGTCAACGCATAAAATCTGTTGGTGTCAAATTATCCATTCCGATCATCGGGTCGATCTCACCCATTTTTACCAAAGCTGGTGTTAAAATAAATTTCGGCGTGCTTTCTACTTTAACTCCTTTAACGCTGGAACTCTTAGGTTTGCCCAAAACTTCCCACAAACGTGTTGTAAGGGTAGTTTTACGGTTTAAAGATAATGTCTGGATACATTTGGCATAAGCTTCTGGTTCACCCAATAAGATAAGTTTCTCCTTAGCCCGTGTTAAAGCTGTATAAAGCAAATTTCGAGCAAACATCCGTGAATACTGCTGGACCATGGGTAAGATCACGATCGGAAATTCACTACCTTGTGACTTATGGATCGACATACAATAAGCTAGTGTCAAGTTGATGAGATCTTTTCGGACAAACTCGACTTCTTGACCATCAAATGAGATGATCACCTTGTCGTCTTTGGGGCGATCTTTTTTTAACTCGATCCCGACTATCTTCCCAATATCACCATTAAAAATATTATTTTCTGGGTCGTTGACTAAATGTAAGACACGGTCACCGATCCGAAATACGTTATTTCCAAACTTGACTTCTTTTTGTTGTGTTTTTTTAGGATTCAAGAGTGTCTGTAGCGTCTGATTCAAGTTCGTGATCCCGGCAGCCCCACGATACATAGGCGCTAAGATCTGAATATCATCATCCTTATTTTGCTTAGCTAAAGCTGCAACGACAACTTGTTTGACCACTGAACTCACTTGATCAGCATGACAAGGAATAAACGAACGATCATTAGTCTTTTGCATTAGATCAGGTGGGACGATCCCATCCTTGACCGCATGTGCCAATTGGATGATCGTTGACCCATCACCTTGCCGATAGATCTTGGCGAGCTCTTTTTGCGGTAAAGTTTCGCTAGCTAACAGATCAGAAAAGACCTGGCCTGGGCCCACTGAAGGTAACTGATTACGGTCACCGACAAAGATGACTTGCATCTGTTCGGGAACACTCTCTAATAGTAGCTGTAACAAGACAGTATCGACCATCGAAGTTTCATCAACGATCAATAATTTACCTTCTAGCACTTTTGTCTCTTCAGGTAATTCATCTTCTCGGCCATTCAATCCCAGTAATCGATGGATCGTTGAAGCTGGTAGCCCAGTAGCCTCACTCATCTTCTTAGCGGCTCTTCCGGTAGGTGCCGCTAAGAGGATCGGCGTTTGACTCGTATCTGATAGATCAAGCTCATGTAGCGCAGCAAAAGTCCGCACGATCCCCATAATGATCGTTGTTTTCCCCGTACCAGGTCCACCCGTCAGTAAGAAGACTGGGGCTTTAACAGCCGCTTTGATGGCCGCTTTTTGATCAGGACCATACGTTATCTGGAGATCTTTTTGGATCGCTTGAATAAAGTCATCGATCTGATCATCATTTACGTCTTGATCACTTGCTTTAGTCACCAAACGCTTGAGCTCTTCAGCGATCGTATATTCGGCCTCATAATAGCGTCGCAAGTAGATACGACCATCATCTGAGATCACTTGACCTTTTTCACCCATTTTCAATAACTGATCGGCTAATAATTCAGGGGCGATCGGGTCAGGGCGACTCTCCAATAAACGCAAAGCCTCTTTTAATAATGTAGGGCCATCCGTATAAGTATTTCCCAAAAATAAGCTCAATTGTGCCATGCTTTCAAAGATCGCAGCTGCTAAGCGAACTTCAGCTGTCGCAGCCACGCCTAGTTTCAATGCCAGCTGATCAGCACGATTAAAACCAAAGCCTTCAATATCATAAACGAGCTGATATGGATCTTCATGGACAACATCTAAAGTCTTTTCACGATATTTTTCAAATAGCTTACCGGCCATTTTCTCGGAAAAACCTAATGTACTCAAACCGATCAAAGTGTGTTCAGCCCCATTATCAGCCGTGATCCCAGCTAATAAATTTTCTTTTTGCTTGGCACTAAGCCCCAGCTCATCAGCAACTTTTGGATCATTTAAAAGCTTATCTACAGCATTTTCTCCCAACTGAGAAACGATTTTTTCAGCTGTCTTCTTACCGATCCCTTCAAAATGATCACCAGCTAAATACGCGATCACACCATCTTTTGAGGATAAGATCTCTGGCTTATAGCTGAACACTTGAACTTGGCGCCCATATTTAGGATGTTCTGTGATCTTACCCTTAAAATAGTAACTTGTTCCTTCGATGAGCTCGGGAAAATTTCCTGTGATCGTCACTTCACTGTCTAGATCAAGATCGGTCTCGGTGATGCCCACAAGTGCTACTTTATACAAACTTGCTGGTGCTTCAAAAAAGATATTTAGAACTTCAGCGACTAAATAACCTTCATTTTTATCCTCATCAAATAGTGTCAGTGTCTCTTGTTGCATCATCTACCGCCTTATTTTTTCTTTGTCGTTGCCTGCATCGTCTGTTCTACATCATTTAGACGTGTCTTTAGTGTTTGATAGAGCTTAGGATCACTTTGCTTGGCGCGGTCAAAATACGCTGTTGGGTCGGCACCGTCAACGACTGCGATCACACCCAATTGAAAATTGATCCGCGTATCATTTGGTTCTAATTGCAAGGCCTGTTGATAATAGTCCTTGGCTGGTCCAAAATTCCCCAAGGCTAAAAAGCAATCGCCCAGCAAACTCAAAATTGCAGCTGATCTTATCTTTTCACTTGCTGTCAAAGCAAAAACTAAAGCCTTTTGATAGTCAGACTTCGCATAATAAGCTTGGGCCAACATCGTATAGGCTTCCGCTTGTAATTTTCCATCTTGGACCAAGTTAAATTGTGCGATCGCCTCATCGTAAAGTTCACTTGCATAGTAGACATTGCCCAGCCCATAATGCAATAATTCTGTTTTTTCTGTCCGATCACTCAAAGCATTGAGTGCTTTTTTAAAAAGTTCTTCTGCTTGGGAAAAGCTCTTTTCTTCAGTTAACGCTGTTCCTAAAGCATAATAACTCTCTTGATCGTATGGATCAGCATCGATCTTGGCGATCAATTCTTGGATGACTTGTTGCATCTTTTCATCTTGTTTAGCCCGTTTCATCATTACACCTTCTTACACAATATCAGTCGGATCAAGTTTCTTTTTTAGATAATCTGTCTTATTCCAAGCTAGACACTTAAAGTTTTTGCCATCTTCAGTCTCTAAGATCGTGGTGCTTGTGTTAGCCAATCCACCTTTAGCGCGGATCTTGGCTAAAGAAACACCAAGTAAATGTCTGATCTCAGCACATAAAGCAGCTCCATGACTGACAACAATGACATTGTCTTTAGGATAACGTTCACAGATCGCCTTGATCTTTGGTGTCATTCTTTCAAATAACTCTTCAAAGCTTTCACCTTCGATCTTACTTGGGTCGTATTTATCCGGGTGATGCCGAAAGCCGTCGAGTTCAGCCGGATATTTTTCTGCGACCTCGGTAAATTTCATTCCCTCCATCTTCCCTAAGTCAAATTCTTGGAAAGCTACATCAGCTTCTAAATTGACCGGTCGGTTTAAATTAGCGACTAGTTTTTGTGCAGTCACTCTAGCCCGTTTGATCGGACTACAATAGACCTTAGCAAATTTAAAATCATTTAAGTAGGTCGCCAATTCTTCGATCTCGCGATAACTCTCAGGTAATAATGGTGAATCACCATGTGCCCCTTGATAACGCCCTTCTAGATTCCATTCAGTTTTTCCATGGCGTACAAAAAATAACTTTGTCAAAATCCATCCCTCTTCCATGTCTATTGTCTAAATTTTAGCATACCTAGCCCAAAGAAAAAAGGACCATAGCCTTAAGCTACAGTCCCTAAAATGTCTAAACGTATTGTAATTGTTTGCCGTTTTGATAAGCGTGATCGATCGTTCCACTGCCTAAACATTCAGCGCCATCATAAAAGACAACTTCCTGACCTGGTGTGATCGCTCTAACTGGTTCATCAAAGATAACTTCTACCTCCGTTCGATCATCGTTAAAACGAACTGTAACACCCGAATCTTTTTGGCGATAACGGAACTTCGCAGTACAATGGAACTCATTACCACGATCCTCGATCGGCGCAACAAAGCTTAATTCACTTGCTTTTAAGCTTGTCGCATATAGGTATTCATTGTGATAACCTTGTCCAACTAACAATGTATTAGTAGCTAGATCTTTACCCACAACAAACCAAGGTTCATTACTCTTAGCATCGCCACCGATCCCTAGACCACGGCGTTGACCGATCGTGTAGTTCATCAAGCCAAAGTGTTCACCTTTTACTTCACCATCCAAAGTCTTCATTAAACCTGGCTTAGCTGGTAAAAATTCGCTTAAAAATTTGTTAAAATCACGTTCGCCGATAAAGCAAACACCCGTTGAGTCTTTCTTCTTAGCAGTTGCTAGACCAGCCTCTTCTGCGATCTTACGCACTTCTGCCTTATCCATGCCACCGATCGGGAACATTGCTTTTTGCAGATTTTTTTGTGTTAATTGACTCAAGAAATAAGTCTGATCTTTATTTTCATCAGCTCCTCGCAATAAGTGCACCGTGCCATCTTCATCACGTGACAACTGTGCATAGTGTCCCATTGCGATATAATCGGCATCTAATTCCATCGCATAATCCAAGAAAGCCTTGAATTTGACCTCTTTGTTACACATCACATCAGGATTAGGTGTGCGACCCTTCTTGTACTCATCTAAGAAGTATGTGAAAACACCATCCCAATATTCTTTTTCAAAGTTGACCGAGTAATATGGGATCCCGATCTGATCGGCTACCTTAGCTACATCTTGGTAGTCTTCAGTAGCGGTACAAACTCCGCTATCGTTTTTATCATCCCAGTTTTTCATGAAAACCCCGACAACATCATAACCTTGTTGCTTGAGTAAATAAGCTACAACTGACGAGTCAACGCCACCACTCATCCCCACAACAACTCTTGTCTTACTATTATCTTGCATGTAAGAACTCACCATCATTTCATTAGATTCTGAATCCAGACGATTTGAAGGTCGTTTTATTCAGTAGCTACCATTATAACGATTATTCCTAACTTTGACAAGGTTTGCTTACTTTTTTATATTAAATTTTTATGCTTTTTCGATAACATTTCGCGTCACGAGATCTGCCAAGATATATTCCAATTGCTCTTGATTAATAGCTGCATCTTTTCCCTTGAAGATATTGACTTCTTTTAAACCATTAGCTGTTGTCGTTACCATTTTGAAGCTTTTTAGGTCAGAAGAAACAACGACCTTTAGCTTAAAGCCTTTAAATGGTGAGGCTGGATCTAGCGAACGTTCTAATTGAAATTTACCACCTTTAGTCTCAATAAAGCCCGTATCACGTAAAGAATACTTCTTAACATTTGGTGATAGTTGATATGTGGTCGTATCACCTAAAATTTTAGCTGTTGTACCATATGCCATAATTACACACCTCTAACTTATTTTTTGATACGTTGACTGATCTTAGTCAATTGAGCGACCAATTCATCGATCTCAGCAGCAGTATTGTACCTGCCAAAGCTAAATCGCAGTGATTGACTGACTCGTGCTGGGTCCTTACCATACATTGCTGATAAAACATGCGAAGGTTCTAAAGACCCAGCTGTACAAGCGGAACCAGCAGCTGCTGAGATCCCTGCTAGATCTAAATTGGTCAACATCGCATCATTTTGGCATCCCTCAAACCACAGATTGATGATCTGTGGGAGTTCATCTGCCCCCATTTTACCATTTACCTTAACGGCCACGCCATTTTCAGTTAGCTTATCCACCAATTGACGCTTAAAGCCTTGATAACGTGCTGTCAATTCAGCACGAGCGTTTTGTTCAAGTTCGATCGCTTTTGCAAAAGCTACGATCGCTGGGATATTTTCTGTTCCAGCCCGTCTTTTCATTTCTTGATCGCCCCCCATAAGATGGGGTGCTAGCCCAAGGCCTTCACGTTCGTATAAAAAGCCCATTTGTTTTGGTCCATTCAATTTATGAGCCGAAGTTGACATGAGATCGATCTGATCGCGTTTGACATCGATATCTAAGATCCCATAAGCTTGGACTGCATCAGTATGGAACCAAGCATTGCTTTTAGCCACGATAGCTCCGATCTCAGTTATCGGCATATGACTACCAACTTCATTGTTGCCCGTCATGATCGAAACTAAGATCGTATCTGGCCGTAAAGCTTGCTTTAGGTCATCCAACGAGATCACACCATTTTTATCAACTGGTAAATAAGTCACCTCATAGCCATTTTCTTCCAAATAAGCCATTGGTTTTAAAACAGCTTCGTGCTCGATCATGGTCGTGATCAAATGTCGCCCCTCTTCTTTTCGCTTCAAAGCAGTTTGGATGATCGCAGTATTATCGCTTTCTGTCCCACCGCTCGTAAAAATGATCTCATTAGGATCTTGTGCATTGATCGAAGCAGCTATTTTTTGACGACTTTGCTCTAAAATGCTATGCGCTTTGCGACCAAAAGAATTAGTCGCCGAAGCATTGCCAAAAACGGTATGCATCATCTCCGTCATCGTTTCGATAACAGCTGGATCCATCGGAGTTGTCCCAGCATTATCCAAATAAATATTATTCACGTTTATTCCTCACTAATCTTGCATCAAATTTAAGATCATCTTAGCTGAACGCTTGCCAGCATCAATGATAAATTCATCAAATGTTTGTCCCGCATCTTCATCACCGACATCTGACATTGCCCGTACGATGACAAATGGCACTTTAAATTGATAAGCCACTTGTGCGATCGCAGCACCTTCCATTTCACAGCAAAGCGCTTTAGGGTAGATCTCTTTGATCGCTTGGATCTTATCACTTGAAGCCACAAATTGATCACCAGTGACGATCAAGCCGTTCTTAGTCGTCAGATCCGCTTTTCTAGCTGCTTTTTCTAAAGCATGCAACAACTTTTCATCAGCTGGGTAGATCTGCGGTTGCTGTGGTAACTGCCCTGGTAGGTAGCCAAATGCTGTTGCATCAGCATCATGATAAGCTGCCCCAGTTGAAAAAACCACATCACCGACACTAAGATCTTCACCGATCCCGCCAGCTGAACCCGAGTTGATCAAGTGATCGACTCCAAATTCAACGATCAATAATGCTGTCGTCACACCTGCTTGGACTTTACCGATCCCCGAACGCACTAAAACAACATCATGCCCGTTGAGCTGGCCTTCATAAAAAGCTATCCCACCTAATATTTTTTCAGTACTGTGGGTCAACTGAGCCCGCAATTCCTTGATCTCTTCTTCCATCGCACAAATAATTCCATACTTCATCAATAAACGACCTTTCTAAACTTAGAAATTGACAAAACGCATAAAAAGAAAAACTAAGATGATCGCAACGATCAAACCGATAATGGCATAATTCAGTTTTCTTGCTAACTGCTTTGTCTTTTCTGCTTGACTTTCTAATTTTTGTTTTTGACGCGTCTTAGTTCTGCTAAAACCGGTATCTTCTGCGTTCTCGACCGCTTTTTTACTCCGACGCAATGGTTTTTCTTCTGGATTGTTTTCTGTCATTGGCAGTTACCTAATTCATCAATTGCCAAAACATTACGGCCATGATCGTTTTACTATCGCAGATCAAACCTTCTTGCATGGCTTTTAAAGCTTCGGGTAAAGTCAATTCGACCTTTTCTAAAAATTCATCTTCATCTTGTGGTAATTCAGTTTTTACTGGACTTAAACCACTTGCGTGATATAAATAGATCTTTTCATCAGCAAAACCAGGTGATGTGTAAAAAGGCATCACTAATTCTAAATTTTCCGCCATGTAACGCGCCTCTTCATTCAACTCACGTGTTGCAGTTTCTAAAGGCGAATTTTGTTCATCGGGCTCGATCTTTCCCGCTGGGATCTCTAAGGTCACTTGCCCTAAAGGTGAGCGCCATTGCTTGATAAAGACCATTTTATCTTGAGGTGTGATCGCGATCACACCAACAGCACCATGATGACGTACGATCTCACGCAAAGCTTCTTTTCCATTTGGAAGGATCACTGTTTCACGATCAAGATCGATCACTTTACCATCAAATAAATGTTCAACATTTGTAACTTTTTCTTCAAAATCCATTTCGTTCACCTCACTTGTCATTATAGCAAAAAATACGATCTGACTAAACATCAACAAGCCATGCTCTTGCCACGGCAAAAACACAGCTTGTTGGGAAATATTATTTTTCTAAACCTTCAGTAACAGCTTCGGGAAAGTTATTAGCGACGATCTTAGCACAGCTAGCACATAATTCCTTGAAGCGTTCGTCAGTACCAACATCAGACGTGATCCGACGGCAACGTGGGCAAGTTTCACCAGCAGCATGTTCAACTTTGATCTTAACTTCACCATAATCATCCGCATCTGCTGGAGCATCAGCTAGATCAACGACATCTAATTGTGATACGATCAAGGCTTCACGAACATCAGCACCTAAGTTAGCCAATTCTTGTTTTACACCTTCAGAAACATAAAGTGTTACATGAGCTTCAAAAGATTTACCGATCAATTTTTGATTGCGGGCTTCTTCTAAACTCTTCAAAACATGGGAACGAACTTTCATGAAACGAGTCCAGTTTTCCACGATCTGTGCTTCACTATCGAAATGTTCAACTGCAGGCATTTCAGCTAATTGTACATATTCTTCAGGTTCTTTGACAAAGTTCCAAACTTCTTCAGTTGTATGTGGCACTACTGGTGTCATCAATTTAGCCAAACGGACAACTGTTTCGTATAGAACAGTTTGCATCGAACGACGCTTCTTAGAATCTGCTGCTTCGACATAAACCACATCTTTAGCTACTGCCAAGTAGAAAGCAGATAATTCTGTCGTTACAAAATTGATGACCTTCTTGTAAATATCCATGAAGTTGTAGTTAGCGTAGTCATCCAAGATCTCTTTGGTAAACTTATTGACTAAGATCAACATGTATTGATCGATCGCTTCGAGTTCGTCAAATGGTACGGTATCTTTAGCTGGATCGAAATCTGTTGTGTTAGCTAGTAAGAAACGCATCGTATTTCTGAATTTACGGTAACTTTCAGAAATTTGAGCAAAACTTTCCATTGAGACACGAACGTCAGCTGAAGTATCAACGCTCAAGACCCAAAGGCGGATGATCTCAGCCCCCATCTTCTTGATAACTTCTTCAGGAACGATCGTGTTACCTAATGACTTACTCATCTTACGTCCTTCAGCGTCCAGGGTGAAACCTTGAGATAAGATCTGCTTGTATGGAGCATGTCCAGAAACCGCCACACTTGTGATCAAACTTGAGTTGAACCAACCACGATATTGGTCAGATCCTTCCAAGTAAAGATCAGCTGGATAGGTCAAGTAATCACGTTGGGCGCAAACACCTTGATGGGAAGAACCAGAGTCAAACCACACATCCATAATGTCAGTTTCTTTAGTGAACTTACCATTTGGTGAATGTTCGTTAGTGTAACCTTCTGGCAACAGATCTTTAGCATCTAACTTGAACCAAATGTTTGAACCGTGTTCTTCGACTAATTTAGCCACATGCTCGATCGTTTCTTTTTCCATGATCGCTGTTCCATCTTCAGCATAGAAGATCGGAAGTGGAACGCCCCAAACACGTTGCCGCGAGATGACCCAGTCACCACGGTCGCGGATCATATTGTAGAGACGTTTTTGACCCCATTCAGGTAAGAACTTAACTTCATTGATCGCATTCAAAATGTTATCTCTGATCTTATCGACCGAAGCGAACCATTGTGGTGTTGCTCGGAAGATGATCGGCTTTTTAGTCCGCCAGTCAAATGGATAGCTGTGAGAATAATCCATTTCCTTTAAGAGCAAGTTAGCTTTACGTAATTTGTCTAAAGCAACTTCATTAGCATCTTCATAGAAGACACCATCAAATTCAGGACCACATTCCGCTGTCAAATGACCCGTATCATTGATCGGAGCAAAGATCTCTAATCCATACTTCATCCCCATCTTGTAGTCATCATCACCATAACCAGGAGCTGTGTGGACTAAACCTGTACCAGATTCAGTCGTTACAAAGTCACCTAACATGACTAATAATTCACGATCTTCATAGAATGGATGTTGTGCTGTAATGTATTCAAGTTCTCGACCCTTAACGACTTTCAAAGTCTTAACATCTTTCCAACCGAATAGTTCAGCATTCTTTTGGATCAGATCAGCTACCATCACGAATTTACGTTCTTCACCAGCTGGTTGGACCACCGCATAATCAAAAGAAGCATCGATAGTGATACCTTCTGAAGCTGGGATCGTCCATGGTGTCGTTGTCCATACGACCATGTATGTATCTTCATCTAAGACACCTTTGCCATCAAGAACTCGTTCTGCATAGAAAGCAGATGGCGAAGTCACGTCATGGTATTCAACTTCGGCTTCAGCTAAAGCAGATTCTGATGACCAAGACCAATAAACAGGACGCTTACCTTTGTAGATAAGCCCTTCTTGCGCCATCTTACCAAAGACACGAATTTGTTGAGCTTCATACTCAGGATCTAAAGTCACATATGGGTCATCCCATTCGCCTGCGACCCCTAAACGTTTGAAATCGGTCCGTTGCTTATCAACTTGTTCTAAAGCATATTCGCGACATTTTTCACGGAAATCAGCTACAGATAAAGCTTTACGGTCGACCCCAGCTTTTTTGAGCTGTTGTTCGATCGGTAACCCATGTGTATCCCAGCCAGGCACATATGGCGCTCTAAAGCCCATCATTGACTTAGCACGGACAATAATATCTTTTGAGATCTTGTTCATCGCATGTCCCATGTGGATGTTACCATTGGCATATGGAGGTCCATCATGTAAGACAAAAGTTGGTTTACCTTCATTTAATTTTTGGCGCTTTTCGTAAACCTTATTTTCTTCCCATTCGTTTTGACGTTCTAATTCACGAACAGGCAAATTGCCGCGCATTGGGAATTTGGTTTTCCCTAAGTTCAAAGTATCTTTGATTCGCATACTCTTTACCCACTGTGCTCAGGTGGTAAGACACAGCTATCCTTTCTTTTTGATAAAACAAAAAGATCTCGTCCACAAAGGGACGAGATCTCGCGGTACCACCCAATTTAAGAATTTAAATAAATTCCACTCTTTGATCATATAACGCGATCAACCGACCAAACCTACTTGATTTCAGTTCGATAAAAAAGAGATGATAAACCTAAATTCAGAGGATGGCCGGTCCTTGCACCATTTTTCCGGCTCGCTGACATCATAAAAAGAGGTCCGTGTTCTCTTATAATCTTAGCAATATATCTGTTAAGCTAGACGCCTAGTTGTTGTTGCTGTCATCAGCAAACCGTTGTGAACTAGCATTGTCGTTAGAATCAGGGAAGATAACAACTGTTTCAGTCTCTTTTGTTTCTTCAACTGGTTCACTCACAGGTGTATTGTCAGCAACATAAACTTCATTTTCTGCGTCTGTATCATTTGAGAATGATTTTACTTCTTTTGCATTGGATTTGTCAAGGGTATCATCGTGACGAATTGCTTCTTGGATCGCTTCATAACTCGTTGTTTCACCTTGTTGCAAAATATCGTCCCATTCACTACCTTTAACAACTTCAAGCTGCGATTCCAACATAACTTGAAGCTTTTGGCGGAAGATACGAGCTTGCTTGCGCAGATCGTCAGTCTCCAAAGCCAAACGTTTTGATTTCTTGGAAGCTTCATCGATAATATGACGTGCTTTTTCATTTGCTTGGTCAATAATATCTTGTCCTTGCTTTTGAGCTTCACGATTGATGATCTCAGCTTCACGTTGCGAATTAGCTTTGACCTTATCAGCAGCTTCTTGAGCAACGATGATCGATTGATTCAAAGAATCTTTTAAATCATTGAAATACTTTAATTTTTCCTGGCTTTGTTTCAAGCTCTCAGTTAAATGTGCATTTTCTTTTAAGACTAATTCATAGTCTTTGATGATCTGATCTAAGAAATCGTTGACTTCATCTTGATCATAACCACGTAACTTGGTATGAAACTCTTTATTATGAATATCCAAAGGGGTCAATGACATCCCCAACACCTCCAAATTTTTAAATCATTTTCTAATTACAGCAACTTCACAGCGCAACTTACCTCGCTTTGATTTGCCTAATACATCGATCAACTTGATCCGGCCAAAACCACGGACCGAAACAATATCTAAAGCACCCAATTCTGTATCTGGTTTGGTCAACACCATCCAATTTAGCTGGACTTTCTTGGCATTGATCAACTCCTTGACACGGTTACGCGATATATTATAGACTGTTGCGATCACCGTGTCGATCCGAAACGAACTGGTCGAAACAGTTTCAAGTTCCCAATCATTATTAGGAACAAGTCGCTCAGCCAGTGGTCTTTTTGACAGGCGAACATTGATCTTACCGATCCGTTCGATTTGTTGTAGCAGATAATCACTGATATTTTTTTGAACGACGATCTGCCAACGCTGTGAATCTGTGATAATATCGCCTAAAACATCGCGCTCTAACCCACTGTTTGCCAAAGTCCCTAAAATTTGTCCGTGGGTCAACGACACAAATTTAGTTGGATAGTTTATCTCTAGCAGCTGCAACTCAAAATCCTTTGCCTGTGGTTCATAATAGTCAGGATAAAATAAGAGCCGCTTTCTTTCTGCTTGAGCAAAACCTCCGTCAGCTTTGACTTTGATCATATCATCAGCCTGCAATAAGAACTGGGCAATATGCTGTTGTCTAGGATCTAAGAAGTGTGTCAAGATCGGGCGGTATTCATTTTGCGCTTGATTGATATAATCGCTCAATGAATCGATCAATGGCTTTTCTTCTACGCGAAAATGTTGATAGACCACACTATTCACCATACTCCCCCATTTCACTAAAAGAGATAAAACAACATAAAGACTCCTTTTTCAACAAACTGTAAAACGATCAATGCGATCACCGGAGCAAAACTGATCCCTGCGATCGGTGGAATAAAATCAAATAACCGTAAATATGGTTGGCACACTTTGATCAATAATTGGCCTAACTGGGTCTGATAAGCGCCTGGAAACCAAGATAACAAACAGTAGGCGATGATCAAAAAAGAGTACAAACTAAATAAACTACTGATAAGACTTAATATTCCCAAATTATTCTCCTTAATTATACTTATAATCACCATTACGCATCGTATCAGTCAAGTTGCCTTCAACTTCAAAGTCATGCGGAGTACATAAAAAGATCTGTTCACCGATGCGTTGGATCTCACCATCGACGGCAAAAACTACGCCTGAAAGAAAATCAACTACGCGATGTGCTTGCTCATCATCGATCCTTTGAAAATTAACGACTGCTGCTTGCCCTGCTAAAAGCTTGCTAGCGATCGCCTTAACATCAGAAAAGATCCGAGGTTCAAACAACATGATCTTCTTTTCAAGTGGCCGACGTTCATTGTGCAAAGCCATTACGTTTCTCTCATCTCGACTTTCAGTGGTAGCCTTAGATTCTGGATAACTTTCCTCACGTGGCTCTTCTTCATAATTTTCAAAATCATCATCTGCGCTGAAGAAACTACTGAGTTTGCTTGAAAATGACATTTTTCAGCCTCCTTGTCTTAATGACGGCGCCGAGTAAAGAACGGTGGATTATTTAGATCGTCTTCGTCACTACTTTGTTCAGCTGAAGAATTGGAACCAAAGACGTTAAAATCCTTCTTCTCAACATTTTGAAATTCCGTCTCACGTTGTTGAGCTGATTTTCTCGTACCGTTGATCTCACGTGAAAGATCCCAATCACCTAATGGATCATTATTTTGCGCTGGTCGTGCAGCCGTATTGTTTTCTGGTGCACTTGGCGTTGGTGTATTGAATGTCCGCGGTGGTACAACTTTAGATGTGCTACTTTCTTTTTTCTTTTTATCGATCCCAGTTGCGATCACAGTCACGACTACGTTATCTTCCAAGGATTCGTTGATCGAAGTCCCAAAAATGATATTGACATCACTTGTAGCTGCTTGTGAAACGATATCTGAAGCAGCTTGAGCTTCAAATAGGCTTAGATCTGGACCACCAGTAATGTTTAATAGGACTTGTTCTGCACCATCGATCGAAACTTCGAGCAATGGTGAAGAGATAGCCTTCTTAGTCGCTTCTTCAGTTCGGTTTTCACCGTTAGCAGAACCGATACCCATCAAAGCCGAACCTTGATTTTGCATCACTGTCTTAACGTCGGCAAAGTCCAAGTTCACGTAACCTGGTGAGGTGATCAGATCAGAGATCCCTTGCACACCTTGACGTAACACGTTATCAGCTTCTTGGAAAGCTTGTAACATCGGTGTTTTCTTATCAACGATCTCAAGCAAGCGGTTGTTAGCGATAATAACCAAAGTATCAACATGCTCTTTCATCTTTGCTACACCCTCAGCAGCAAAACGGGCACGCTTTGGACCTTCGAAACTAAATGGGCGAGTCACGACCCCAACCGTTAAAGCTCCTTGCTCTTTGGCGATCTTAGCAATGATCGGTGCAGCACCGGTACCAGTGCCACCGCCCATACCAGCCGTGACAAAGATCATATCGGCACCACTCAAGGCTTCCGCTAAAGCTTCTTCACTTTCTTGAGCAGCCTTACTTCCGATCTCAGGGTTAGCTCCTGCACCCAATCCACGAGTCAATTTAGGCCCTAATTGGATCTTTGTTTCAGCGTTAGAATTCTTCAATGCTTGCACATCTGTGTTTGCAACGATAAATTCTACCCCTTTAACGTCATCAGCGATCATACGGTTGACCGCATTACCGCCAGCGCCACCAACACCAATAACCTTAATTGTGGCACCATGTTCCATTTGATCTGCGTCTAATGAAAATTCCATTCTATATTCCTCCATCTCCTAATCTTTTAGTCAAAGAATTTGTCAAATATCGCCTTGAATCGATCTATGCCCTTAGGTTTATCATCTTTCTTTTTATCCCTAGGTGTATCATACTCATCAGCTACTGGATCAAAATCAGTCTCGACATCTTGTTGCTCATCTTCGTCGATCTGATTTACTTTTGGTTCACTGATGAATTCTTGACCGTCGAGCGTTCGTCTGACGATCTGATCGATCTCATTTTCTTGCGTGACGTATTCTACGATCCCGATGACCTGTGCAAAAGATGGGATCCGTAAATTCATCTCTTGAGGAATAAAGACTTTAACATTGACCCCAAAGATCTTTTGAGCCAATTCTTTGACACCTGGCAAGGCAGCTAAGCCACCAGTTAATATGATCCCCCCAGGTAACTGTAAAGCATTGATCCGATCTAGATCAGCTTTTAACTTACCAAAGATCTGCTGTAAACGAGCTTCAATGATCTGAGCTAAGTACCCTTCAGTGATCATCTCTGGTTCTTGTTGTCCTACAACAGTTACCGGGAAAGTATCTTCATTTGAAGCTAATGTTTCATCGGCATAGCCATAATTTCGTTTTAAGATCTCAGCATTTTCGATCGAAGTATTCAAGACGATCGAAATATCACGGGTCACATAATCGCCCCCCTCTTGATCGACATAAGTATACTTCAATTGATGATCGTGGACCACAGCAGCAGTCGTTTGACCTCCGCCAAGATCGATCAAGATAGCTCCAAAGTCCTTTTCGCCATCGGTCAATGCAACTTGAGATAACGCAAGTGGAGCTACGATCATATCTTTGATCTTTAATCCTGCCCGTTCGATACATTTACGAGTATTATGTAAGATCGTCTTGGGACCTGTGTACATTACTCCTTGCATCTCTAATCTGACGCCGACCATACCTCGTGGGTCTTTTATCCCATCAAAGCCATCAACGATAAATTCATCTGGAACAATATCGATCACATCGCGTTCAGGTGGTAAATTTTGGACCAAAGCAGCTTCGGTCACACGCCGAACATCAATATCACTGATCTCTTTAGAGTTACCGTCTTCGTTTCCGATGGCGATCATCCCTTTACAACGCTCTATTTGGAGCATATTAGCTGGAACACCAACGCTCACCTCAGAAATTTGAATATTTGCCTTTTCTTCGGCTTGCTTCACAGCTTCTTTTATCGCCTTAACAACTTGGTCAATATCAACGATCACTCCACGATTGAGACCGGCAGAACGTGTATTACCGTAACCGATTATGTTGATCTGGTCTTTGAGATACTCAGCTATTATGACTTTAATCGAAGTCGTACCGATGTCTATGCCAACATAGATACTAGAGTTTCCCATCAATTTGCCTCCCTTATGATTTTAATAATGTTCTCATTGTTTATTATTTAAATTCAATAGGTTAATTTTAACACATAAATATAGTAATTGGCTACTTGTCAACCCCCCAAAATAAAAAATTTAGTTCACAACATTTTAGTTATTTCTAATTCTTAATTTTTAGGGTATGAAAACGCCCCAACTTCAAGATCAACGATGCCTTTTTGATCCATTTTAGTCGCGATCTGAGGATAGTATTCCATTTTCTTTGTCAGCGTCGAAAGATCGGCGACGACCTCATTGCCATCATTCATGTAAAGTTTGATCCGATCTGGATTTACTTTAGATGGGGCATAGTGGATCTCCGAGACGGATTTTTTCAATTCAGTAGGTAATTCCTGTACTTTTGTAACTACTAATTTCAACTTGGCCTTATCTTTAAAATTATAAAATACAGGGTAACTGCCTTTTACTAAAGGAGTTCCTTCACTCAAAGGCCGTCCAGTCGTTCCGATCTTATAATACTTATTATTCCGATAAATATAACCAACTTGGGGATCTTCTTTCACGTCGATCACTACATTGTTAACATCTACATAGCGCAATGTCGCCTGCTCAACTAAGCCTACTTTGCGCTGGATCTTATTTTCGATCTTGCTAGCATTGAACCAGACACTAAACAAGGATTCATAATAATGAAGTCCACTGGCTTTGATGACTGCCACGCGTAACTGTTTATCATTTGAATCGACTGTCACCGATCTAACGCGACTGATCGGCAAGATCAAACAAAGCGTCAATAATGTCATTATCGAAAAAAAGACTAATGGAAATAACGCTTGTTGACGCAATGCTTTTTTGCGCTGTTCAGTCAACCGGATCAATTTACCATTGAACAGATCTTTTGCTGGTGGCTTTTGCTTGGCCTGACCGCGTTTTGCTTGTTTTTCGAGCCATGGTTGAAGTTTCTGATTAGGGACAACTGGCTTCTTTTTCTTCCAAAATCTGATCCTCTTCAGCCCCTCTCACTAACTACTAGTTTAGTAAATCTTTCATCACCTTGATCAAACGATCAGCTGCATCTGGCACACCTGCTTTTTTAGCATTAGCTGCCATTTGTGCTTGTTTTTGTGGATCAGCCATCATCGCTTGGATATTTTCAAATAAGACTTTGCCACTAAGCTCATTTTCCTTGATCATCAAAGCTGCTCCTTTATTTACTAAACTTTGAGCATTTTTAGTTTGATGATCATGTGTGACATATGGGCTAGGGATCAAGATAGTTGGGATCCCTAGCGCAGTGATCTCGGCCAAACTAGTTGCTCCAGCGCGACCAACGATCGCAGCGATCTCGGGTAAGATCGACGGCATGTCAGCAATATATGGCTTGATCACTACATTTTTTGGCAAGTCCTTGACACGACTATCTTCCATGATCTTATCATAATGAACACGTCCCGTCACAAATAATACTTGATATGGCTGATCTTTGAAATATTCTATCGCTTCCAAGCTAGCATTGTTGATACCTAACGCCCCACGTGAACCACCAAAAATCAAGATCGTCTTTTTGTTTGGATCAAGTTGGTATTCTGTAGCTAAGCGCCCCGTTGGCTTCATTGTAGCTACTTGTTGTGCCCGTGGATTACCAGTAAAGACAACTTTTTTAGCTGGAAAATCAGATCTCACATCATCAAAACAGATCCCAACTTTATCAACATAGTGGCTCAAAAATTTATTCGTCACACCAGCAACGCTATTTTGCTCGTGAATGATCGTTTTGACCTTCATTTTGGCAGCCGCATACACCACTGCTCCACAAACATAACCACCAGTCCCGATCACAACATCTGGTTTGAATTCCTTGATGATCTTTTTAGAGTCATGCACACTCTTTAAAAAGAGATATACTGTCTTAAAATTTTCAGGTGAAAGTGAACGTTTAAAGCCTTGGATCTCGATCGTTTTAAATGAGATCCCAGCATTGGGAACGATCTTACTCTCTAATCCCTTAGTTGTCCCGACATATAAAACCTCTGTGTCAGGTCGTTGTTGTTTGATAGCTTCGATCAGTGCTAGCGCTGGGTAGATATGACCACCCGTTCCGCCACCAGATACTAATAGTCGCATACTATTCATCCTTTTTTTCTAAATTTTCTACTGCTTCGATAAATTTATCGCCACGTTCTTCAAATGTCTTCCATTGATCCCAACTTGCACATGCTGGTGACAATAAGATCGTATCACCTGGTCGACTGAGAGCATAGGCTTTAGGCACAGCGTCGACTGCATCTTTAGCCTCGACGATCTGTTCTAGACCAGCCTGTTTTCCGGCTGCTTTCAATAATTCTTTGGTCTCACCAAAGACGACCAAAGCACTGACATGTTCTTTTAGATATGGTACTAAACGCTCAAAAGTAAAGCCACGATCTAGCCCACCAGCTAACAAAACAACTGGTGTTTTGAAACCGGCAAGTGCTTTTTCAGTTGCTTCGATATTGGTTGCCTTGGAGTCATTGTAAAACTTACGTCCATTAAACGTTGTTACGTATTGAGTTCGATGTCTGACTCCCGAAAAAGTCTGCAATACTTCTACGATATCAGCTGTTGCTACTCCCATGAGTTTGGCCACTGCGATCGCTGCCAAGGCATTTTCAATGTTGTGCGTTCCGGGAACTTTGATCTCATCAGCAGGCATGATCGCTTCATCTTTGAAATATAAGATCCCATCTTCTTCGTAGGCACCTTCTTTAGTAAAGGCTGTTCGTGAGAATGGTACGACCTTAGCTTTAGCTTGTTGGCTAAGCTCACGCCATTCAGCTTGATCAAAATTGACTACAAAGTGATCAGCTTCTGTTTGATTTTTCAACAAACGCATCTTAGCTTTGACATAATTTTCACGTGAACCGTGATAATCAGTATGAGCTTCGTAAATATTAGTCAAGACCGAGATCTTAGGATGGAGCTTAGTGATCCCAAGTAATTGGAAACTGGAGAGTTCCATGACTAAGATATCATCAGCGCTTGCTTTTTGTGCTGTTTTAACAGCTGAGATCCCGATATTACCACAAGCATAGGCCTTATTTTTGTTCTTTAGATGATCTAACATCAAGGAGATCAAAGTCGTCGTTGTCGTCTTTCCATTTGTCCCAGTAACACCTACTAGTTCAGCGTCAGCGATCTCATACGCCAATTCTGGCTCGGTGATGATCAAAAAGCCCCTTTTTTGTGCTTCAGCGATCAAAGGATTCGTGTATGGGATCCCAGGATTTTTGACGATCAATTCCACGTCATCCAACAAAGTAAGCGGATGTGAGCCAACAACTGCCTTGATACCGGCATTTTCCAGCTCAGTCAAGACTTGCTTATCTGTTGGAATATTCTTATCATTTACCGTTACATTTGCTCCGAGCTCTTTTAACAGATAGGCACTATTGAGCCCACTTTTACCTAAACCAACGACTAATACGTTTTTACCCTTATAATCTGTCACATTTTTCATATCTAACGACTTCCTTTGATATTAAATTATCGTCATAACTGCAATGACCGCAGCTACTAGACCAATTGCCCAAAAAGTTAGATCGATACGCCATTCACTCCAGCCACATTCTTCAAAATGGTGGTGGATCGGACTCATCTTGAAGATCCGTTTGCCAGTCAATTTAAAGCTTGCTACTTGTAAGATCACACTAAGTGTCTCTAATACGAAGATGATCCCGATCACCAACAACGATAACTCTTGATGTAAGATGATCGAAACGGCTGCTAAAGCTCCCCCTAGAGCTAAAGAACCAGTATCACCCATGAAGATCTTGGCCGGTTTATGATTGAACCCTAAAAAGGCGATCAAAGCTCCGATCACAGATAAACAGAAGATCAAAACATCGTATTGTGCTTGGTGATAAGCGATGATCGCATAAGCACCAAAGGCAATGATCGCTTGACCTGATACCAAACCATCGATCCCATCGGTCAAATTGACCGCATTTGAAAAGCCGACCAACCAAAAAAGCACAAACAAAACATAAACGAAGCCTAAAGTGACCTCGTGTCCAAAAAATGAAAGCGCAAAGGGCAACTTTTCATGGTGATAGACGGCTAAAAAGATCAAGCCTCCGATTATTTGCCCCAATAATTTTTGCCAAGGCTTCAATCCTTCATTTTGCTTTTTCCATAACTTAACAGAATCGTCAAAGAAACCCAAAAAGCCATATAACAGTAAGATAAAATCTAAGACCAAGATCTTAGGACTCAGCATGTGCAAGCCTAATGGGACCCAAAGCCCCGTAACGATGATCGCTAAATTAAAGACAAAGCCCCCCATCGTTGGAGTTCCCGCTTTTATTTGGTGCCAACTTGGCCCTTCTTCACGGATCATCTGTCCTTGCTTTTTTTTGTGTGCATAGCTGATAAACATCGGTGTAAATAAAGCAGTCAATACTAAACTACTGATCACCGGGATCAACATTTGAAAAATAGTCATGTTATTTTTCCTTCCTCTTTTTTTCTATCTATTTTAATTCAATTGTCAATTTGGTTTGCTTACTTAGCTTCTCGCCAGGTGCAATGCTTTGCTTAGTAACATAGCCATTCCCCTGTACGTCTAAGTCAATACCAGTCAGTTCTGATAATTTCATCACATCAAGTCGCGACCAACCAGTGATATCTGGCATCGTCAGCGTTCCATTTGTGATTAAGATCACACGCTCACCAGTCAACATACTCGTGCCTGCGGTCTGTGATTGTTTAATGATCTTTTTACCTTCTCCAACTATTGCTGGTACTAAGTCACTTTGGGTCACTTCTTCACTAGCTTCTTTAGGTGACATCCCCTTCACATCTGGGACACTAGTCTGTGCCTTTTCATCATTTGAGTCATTTTCCTCATCCAAAACTCGTTTCATCAAAGGATCAAAAATAGAAGCTAACATTCCTGTTTCACCTTGATCAGCAAAAGTCTTAGGCTGTTTCATCGTGATGTATAAGATGTACTTAGGATCATCTATCGGTGCCATCCCAGCAACGGAGAAAAGATAATTAGTCTCACCACTTAAATAGCCTGTTCCATTTTCGTTGGCGATCTGAGCCGTCCCAGTCTTGACCCCAACATCATAGCCATCGATCTTATAAGCAGTCCCAGTCCCGTCTTTGTCAGTCACAACATCTTGCATCATTTCACGAACTTCTTTAGCAGTTGAGCTTCTGATCGGTTTTCCGACCACAGTTGGTGATTGCGAAAAGACTGTTTTGCCATTATTTGGGTCAACAACTTTACTTACTAGATAAGGTTTGACCATCTTACCATTATTAGCCACAGCCGACATTGCTTGTAGCATTTGAAAGACTGTCACATTTATCCCTTGACCAAAAGCAGTATTAGCTTGTTCGATCGGATATTTATATTCAATACTACCCGCTGCTTCATTACCTAAGCCAGCATTCGTTGACTTCAAAAGACCAAATTTTTTGATGTAATTTAACCAAGTCTTTTCCCCCATTGCCTGTTCTAGCTTAGCCATCCCAACATTTGAGGAACGAATGAAACCTTCACGATAGGTAATATCACCCCAACCAGTCGTATTCCAATCATTGATCCGTTGACCATCGATCTGATAAGACCCTGACTTAAAGGTGGCGTTAGCATTATAGTTTCCACTATTGATCGCTGCTGACATCGTCAAGATCTTCATGATCGAACCTGGTTCATAGGTATCTTCTAACAAGATATTGCGCCACATATCATTTAGCCCTTCACCAGTCTGAGGGTTAAAAGTCGGACGTTGACTCGCAGCAATGATCTCGCCAGTTTTGGCATTCATCAAAACAGCTGTCATCGATTTTGGCTTATAAGTTTCTTGGGCTTTATTCATCAAAGTCTCTAAATAAGTCTGGGTCCGTGTATCTAAAGTGGTATAAACATTGTCACCATCTTTAGCGGGCTTACTTTGCGATTTAGAATTAGGTAAAGTCGTCCCACGTGAATCGATGGCGAGCTTATTGACCCCGTTGACACCCTTTAATTGCTTTTCAAAAACCTTTTCTAAGCCCATTACCCCAACTAAGTGGGATTGTTCATTTTCTGCTAGACCAACTAAGTGGGACGCAAAAACCCCGTTAGGATATAAACGTGCTTGGGCAGGCGTAAATTTGATCCCGCTGATCTTAGCGGCCTCGATATTTTTTTTAGTCTCCATTGAGATATGCTTACCTTTACTACCAAGCTCAACTTGATAGAGACCATCGTCAGCATCAAAGAGCTTGAGTAGATCATCATAATTCATCCCTAGATTTTGACTTAAGACCTTAGCAGCTTTAGCTTTTTGTGAATCTTGCAAATAGTCTGGTTTGCCTTCAAGGGTCTTCGCCGATTTAGATAAGACGATATAGATCGAATAAGTCGTTGTATCTTCTGCGATCGGTTGATCTTGTGCATCATAGATCGTCCCACGTTTTGCTTTGATCTCAGTTTGTTCGGCATACATCGTCTGTGCTAATTTGGTCAGATTTTTTCCGTGAGCCGTGTGTGTCAAACCCACATAAAAAAAACGACCAATAAATGTAAGAAAGACGATGATGACGATGAAAAATAACGCTCTTCCAAAATAACTGCGATTTCGCGGGTCTTGTTTTACATTTATCTGCCGTTTTTTAGTACTCATTTGGTAACATTCCTTATGTTTTTATCATTCATTTGTAAACCAACATCCTTGGCGATCTCCATCAAACGTGTCCGGCTAGACAGTTCACTGATCTCCTCTTTCATGTTAGCATTTGAAGTCTGTAAAGTTGAGACTTTTTGATTGATATCTTGGATCGTTGCTTGGGTCTTGGTCACAGCCGTATTCGACCAGATCACCAAACATGACATGACCACTAACAACACACTTAAAGCGATCGCTGCATTGCGTTCTTGTTTAAAATACATTTTTCGCAACTGTCCAGTTGTATTTTGTGGTTGCTGATCTAGCGTAGTTTTTGTCGGTAATGCTTGAGGTGTTTCGAGTTTTCTTGCTGCTTGTGCCAAAGTCTCACATCCTTTACTTTAATTTTTCAATTGCTCTTAATTTAGCCGAGTGCGCCCGATGATTAGCTTTAAGTTCTGCTTCAGACGGTAAGATCGGTTTACGTGTTATCAATTTAAATTCTGGTTCAAGTTCAGCTGGAATGATTGGTAATCCGGCGGGAAGTTCAGGCAAACTCGCTTTTTCTTTGAACATCGTTTTAACTAACCGATCTTCTAACGACTGGAACGTGATCACACTGATCCGACCACCAATATCAAGTACTTCAAAGGCTTGATCTAACGACTCTTCCAAAGCACCCAGCTCATCATTGACTGCTATGCGGACCGCTTGAAAAACTTTCTTAGCTGGATGGCCCCCTTTGCGTCGGGCTTTGGCCGGGATCCCAGCTTTGATCAGGTCAACTAGTTGCCCTGTTGTTTCGATCGGCGCTTGTTGCCTAGCGGCTTCGATCCGCCGGGCGATCGATCTAGCAAATTTTTCTTCGCCATAGCGCATGAAGATCCGGACTAGTTCTTGGTAAGACCAATCATTGATCACCATTTTAGCAGTCAAAGCTTGACTTTGATCCATCCTCATATCCAGTGTTGCATCGTGTTGATAACTAAAGCCACGTTCACCTACATCAAATTGTGGTGAAGAAACACCTAGGTCATATAAGATCCCGTCAACTTTAGTGATCTGTTGCTCTGCTAAACATTCCTTTAGATCACGAAAGTTACTTTTGATAAAGGTCAACTTTTTACTAGCTAACTCATTTTGTAAACGTTTAGTATTGTAATCGATCGCAGTTTGATCTTGGTCAAACGAGAACAATTTTCCTTTATCTGAAAGCTTTGACAAAATTAAACTGGTGTGACCTCCACCACCTAAAGTGCAATCGACGTATACGCCGTCTGGTTTGATATTGAGTTGTTCAACTGCTTCTTCTAATAGCACAGTCACATGATTAAATTCCGTCATTTTCTAATTCCTACAGCTTTCATCTTTCTTGATCCCAATGTATAACGATGATCAAAAAGCGATCATCAAAATATGTATTAAATATATGTTATACAATTAGATATTACCATAGTTCCACACTTTGAACCACAATAATAACTAACAAATTCACGATTTTTATAAAACGTTTTAGATATTTACTAAATATTAGCTTGTTCGCATTTAACTTACATAATACCTAAAAAGCTTGTGACCTCGATCAACAATAAAATAATGTACATTCCAACGATAAAAATATCTAAAGTCCGCCAGTAGACCACAAAAAAACGGCGGACCCGAAAATCATCTTCGATGTACACTAAATACACAGTCAAAACTAGACCAAAAGCACTAGCCGCAAATGCTAAAAACGGTAATAACGAAAGCCCCGTTAAAGTGACCGAAAGTCCGTGGATCCCTAGTAATAATATAAGCATCATGATATCAATGATCCTTAAGCGTTTAGGCCAATATTTAGCGAAATTTTTCTTTAAAAATGTCAATGCCATCCAAATGATCAAAATTACAATTGGCATGATATACCACGTTGCGATCGCTGTAAACATCACTACCATCCTCAATTTAAAATATTATCCCTATTATACCAAGTATTTTTGCTACAAATCAATTATAGACCCACCAAAAACAAGGAAATCTTAACGCTTCATCAAAAGAAACTAACAGCTCACTTGTACTGTGAGATTTGACAGCGACCAACCTTTAAAGGTATAGTATAGTAAAAATCGGAAAGGTGTCGAGTACCGTGAGAGAAAAAAAGAAACGCACAACATTTCAAAAGATCACCATGATCGTTGTTTGGCTCATGTTGATCTTCACACTTGGTAGTGTGATCCTCGGCTCACTTAGTGCTTTCTTCTAAAAGTAATGATGAACTAAAAAAGGAACAGCCCAATTTTCAGGCTGCTCCTTTTTTAGTTCATATATTTAGCGACGAAAGCGCCAACTTTGTCAGTATATATCGTTGGATCTTGGTAATAGGACATCCCATGGGAAGCTCCTTTTACGACCCATAATTCCTTTTTACCAGCACTAGCTTGATAATTTTCATACACCATTTCCGTTGGGACAAAACGATCTTTACTTCCATGGATAAATAAGGTCGGTAATTTATTTTGTTTTAGTTGTTCAGTTGCACTTCCATTTTTGAAATTAAATCCGATAAATGGATGAGCCACCCAACTAGCTGTCGTCAAGATCGGTTCTTTAGGTAGACCAAATTGTGCGCTCAATTGTGTCCCTAATTCTTTGTTGATCGATGAATAACCACAATCTTCGACGATGACTTTGACTTGCTTAGGTAATTTTTCACCACTCATCATCATAACCGTAGCACCACCCATACTCACTCCAAACAGACCGATCTTGGAATCTTGTCCCTCTTTAGCAATGAGCTGTTTGAGCCAATTTTGATAATCTAGCCGATCTTGCCAACCAAAAGTGATATAGCGTCCCTCACTTCTACCTGCTCCACGATCATCAGGTGCTAAGACGTTGTAGCCTAGATCATGAAACATCCGAATGTAACTTGCCATCCGCAAGCTATTTTCGCGATACCCATGAGCGATCACGATCGTCTCATTTGTTGCTTTTTCAGCTGGCACATAGCGCGCCTTTAACGTCAACTTACCATCAGCTGACTTTTCTGTCCAAGTTTGTTGCTTAGTCTGGGCCAACCAGGCTTGATCTTTCTTCAAAAGTGCAGCTTTTTTAGGTGCTGGTGATCCCAAATTGGCCGAATCACGCACAAAAGCATAATTAACAAGGTAGCCATTTACCCCAACATAGATCAACAATAATAGTCCAATGATCCCAATAATGATCTTTTTTCTGTGCTTTTTCATCTTTCTTTCCCTTTTGCCTACAAGATCGGTGATAACAATCTTGAAAAGTATTGTTTAAATTTACGCCAACGTGACTGACGTTCAAAATATTCTGGTGTTAATTTTGTACACTTAGCTAGATCGGCTTCAAAGAGCTCCTTGAGTTTAAGTGCCAATTTACGATCATAGCCAAAAGCGTTTGCCTCAAAGTTTAATTTAAAGCTTCTAAAATCAAGGTTAGCTGAACCAACTGAAGTTATCTGTGAATCGACGACAAACGTCTTAGCATGTAAGAAACCATCATCATAAGTATAAACTTCGACCCCGCTATCGACCAAAACTTTAGCATAATATTCAGTTGCCCGATAAACAAATGCATGATCTGGCATACAAGGGATCATGATCTTGACTTTGACCCCAGATAAGGCCGCTACGACTAACGCTTCTAACACTGAATCGTCTGGTATCAAGTACGGAGTTTGAATGTAAATGTAGTCATTTGCCCCACTGATCAATTTGAGATAGCCCTTCTTGATCGCTTCAACTTCACTATCTGGTCCTGAGGAGATGATCTGTAGACCAACATTACCTTTTTGTCGTTGCAATGGGAACAAACTCTCATCATATTTAACTGGTTCTTTGCCCCGAACATTCTTGATCGTTGCGTTCCAATCCATCAAAAAGCGTGATTGCATGGCGATAACAGCATTACCGACAACGCGTAGATGCGTATCACGCCAATGACCAAATTTCTTGGAACGACTGAGATACTGATCACCAATATTAAAGCCACCGATATAGCCGATCATCCCATCAATGATCGCTAGTTTACGGTGCTCACGATAATTGATCCGTGGGCTGTGGATCCAAGCTTTTTTATAAGCAAAGAATGGTTCTGCCTCACCACCAAATTTTTCCAAATTGTCAAAGAAATGCCGTTTTTGTCCTCGCGATCCCATGCTATCATAGATCACGCGTACTTTAACACCACGTTTAGCCGCTGCTTCAAGGCTGGTTAAGATCTTATTACCGATCCGATCACTGAAAAAAGAATAATATTCCAAGTGAACGTGATGCTTTGCAGCATCGATATCGGCTAGTAGTTTAGCAAACTTATCATGACCATCATCGTAAATATCGACTTGATTATTTTTGGTCAAGATCGCTTGATCAGTTTCAAGTAACAAACGAACTGTTTGGCGTGCTTCGGGTGTACGCAACCCTTCTGGTAAAAGCTCTTCTTCTTGCCATTGTTCTTTTTGCAACTCAACGAGCTGATCGATCCCGAGCCGCTCTTGCATTTTTAGATCAAACATCTTTTCTTTGGAGATCTTTTTCCCAACTAATAGATAGATCCCAAAACCGATCACTGGCAATAGATTGAGCACCAATAACCAAGCCCAAGTTGCTGTAATATCACGTTTTTCTTTAAAAACTGTGATGATCGCTGCAATGACGTTCAATAGTAATATCACTATCAGCACACTAACTAATGTGTCCATTATTAAATTCTACCCCTCCATTATATGATCATTAACCTAGTATACACCTTAGTTTTAAAGCTGTCAGGGTCAGTTTACATTTTCACCGAACCATTTACGGTTCAAACGCTCTAACGTCCCATTTTCCTTTAAAACTTTAAACGCTTCATTGATCTTCTTTTGAAGGGTCTTGTCTCCCTTGCGTAGCCCGACTACAAAATCTTCAGACGCAAATCCAGCGTTTTCTTTCCGATAACTAGCTGGATCTTTTTTGTGTGCAATATAGTAATTGGCATAAACACTATCGATCAATAGACCTTGGATCCGATCAGCATCTAGATCCATGAAAGCATTGTTGAATGTATCGTATTGGATCGCTTCTTTTACATATTGTTTTAAAACTTTTGGTTCATCCAAGTAGGCTTGATAGCCCGAAGATCCACTTTGTAAGCCTAAGATCTTCCCTTTCATGGCACTATCATTTATGATCTGTTGGCTTTTTTTACTTACTAAGTATTGTTCGTTCTTTAGATATGGCTGGCTGAAAGCCACATTTTTAGCCCGTTCATCCGTCTTCGTATAGCCATTCCAGATCAGATCGATCGTTTGGTTGCGCAATTCAGTTTCTTTCATTGACCAGTCGATCGTCTGAAAATCAGGCGTGATCCCGTACAATTTAAAGACTTCCTTAGCTAGATCGATATCATATCCAACGAGCTTGCCATCTTTTTGACGAAAGCCCATTGGTACAAAACTATCATCTAGTCCGATCACGACCCGCTTTTTTTGCTCGATCTGTTGCCAAGTATCGACCGTATCTGCTCTTTTTTTGACATCATTGCAGCCCGAAACGACTAATAAGAGACTTAGACTTAAACCAAGCGCTAGTAATTTTAAATATCGTTTCATCTATCTCAATTCCTTTAATTAGCCAGTGGTTTCACACGTAAAATATCATCAGCGATCTCTTCAGCAAAATCAATATCGTGCGTGACGATGATCTGTGTCATTTCATCTTTCTTTAGGTCCAAAATGATCTCTTTGACAGTATCTCGCAAGCCTGGATCTAAAGCTGAAGTAGGTTCATCATAACATAAGATCCGTGGCTTCATCGCTAGGGCGCGTGCGATCGCGACTCGTTGTTTTTGTCCCCCAGACAATTGCCAAGGGTAAAGATCACCCTTATCTCCAAGCGCTAACTTTTGCAAAAGTTCTTGGGCTTCTACTTGTACTTTTTTCTTGTCTTTTTTTAAGACCATCGTTGGAGCTAACATCACATTTTGTAACACGGTCAAATGTGGAAAAAGATTGTATTCTTGAAAGACGACACCGATCACAGCATCATTAGTGCTATTGACATATGGATCAAAGGCGACCCCATCCACCAAGATCTGCCCACTATCGATCTGCTCTAGACCACTGATACATCGTAAAAGTGTGGTCTTGCCACCACCGGATTGTCCTACGATACACAAGATCTTGCCATCTTCTACAGTCAGATCAACATGATCTAAGATCGTCTTATCGCCAAATTTTTTAGTTACTTCTTTTAGTTCTAGCATGTTGATCACTCCTTATTTCCAATAACTATAGTGTTGCTCGACCTTTTTCAAAACATAAGTGAAAAAAGCTGTCATCATCAAATACATCGCTCCCACTAATAATAGTGGTACTAAAGTCACATCACGACTTGTTGCAACATTACCAGCCCGCAAGAGATCCCCTAGACCGATCACATAAACTAAACTCGAGTCTTTGACTAAGTTGATCACTTCATTACCGATCGAAGGGATCACGATCTTGATCACTTGTGGAGCTACGACTTTGCGGATCGTTTGCCAGTAACTCAAACGTAAGACTTTAGCACTTTCATATTGCCCTTTATCGATCGATTGTAGTCCCCCACGAAAGATCTCGGCAAAATATGCTGTATAGTTCAAAATAAATGCCACCAATGCAGCTTCATAACGTGGTAACACTATCCCCGTTCCTAATAGTGGGAGTCCATAAAAGACAAAGATCAACTGCAATAACAGCGGTGTCCCCCGCATCAGCCAAACATAGATGCCTAATATTTTTTGAAGTATCTTAAACCGTGACATCATCCCTAAAGAAACGATCAACCCTAGAGGCAAAGAGCCAACTAAGGTCCAAAAAAATACTGATAAGGTCACTCCCATACCTGAAATCAACGAGGGCATGACTTCCATGATATAATCCATCCCAAATTCCTCCATTTTTTAACTTACTGGTAAAAAAATACCCTCTTGGAAAAGATCCAAGAGGGCGTTTTACGCGGTTCCACCTCATATTTACTCCTTTCTCGCAAAAGGAGTCTCAGTGAGTTAACTTAACTCAAGTGTAACGGACTTCTGACCGGATACACCTACTGCTTTGTGTTCAGTGTACCAATTCACGGATGTGGTTCAAAAATGCCACCTCTATCCTTTTCAGCTCCCAGATAGTCTCTTTTTCAGGTAAACATCTTCTACTCTTCCGCTCGATATCGTTAAATAATTTTTCATAAAGATTACCATTTATCGGTAAAACTGTCAACAACAAATCTGGCTTATTTACGTTTGAACCAAGAACTCATCTTCTTGAAAAAGCCACCTTGTTCGTCTTCTTTGAGTGTCATCAATGGGATCGTTTCACCCTCTAAGCGACGTGCGATATTACGATATCCCTTAGATGCTTCACTCTTTTCATCTAGGATAACAGGTTCACCCTTGTTAGAAAAACCAATTACATTATCATCATCAAAGACGATCCCGATCAATTTGATCGACAAATGACGCGTGATCTCATCAACATCCATCATCTGACCATCGTGCATCATCTTTTTTTTGATCCGATTGATGATAAGCATCGGTGGTTCTTCTAAATTTTGTTGTTCAAGCAGTCCTACTACCCGATCAGCGTCACGAACTGCCGAGATCTCAGGTGTTGAGACTACGATCGCTTCATCAGCACCTGCTACCGCATTAGCAAAGCCTTGTTCGATCCCAGCTGGGCAATCGAGCAACACATAGTCAAATTCAGACCGTAACTCAGCAACGATCTGTTTAGCCTCTTCTGGTTCAAGCGCTGATTTATCCGTATTTTGAGCTGCAGGCAACAGGAATAAATTATCGCCGAAGCGCTTATCTTTGATCAAGGCTTGGGGTAATTTAGCTCTACCTTGCGCCACATCAATGATATCGTAAATGATCCGATTATCTAAGCCTAAAATAACATCTAGGTTTCTTAAACCGATATCTAGATCGACCAGACAGACTTTTTTGCCCATTAAAGCTAAGGCAGTTCCGAGATTAGCAGTCGTAGTTGTCTTACCAACACCGCCTTTCCCCGATGTAATAACGATCGATTTTCCCATTTAAAACCCTCCTATTTGTGTAAAAATTTTAGGCCTAAGTGTTTTTAATTCAGCAAGCGTCGTATAACTTAAAGCATGCAGGTCATTGACATAAGCAACGACTTTATCAGCTTGCATATCTGGCTCGATAATGTCCACTAGATCACTGATCCGAACTTGTTGTGCTCGTTTAAAATTCCCAGCGATCACTGCGATCACATTATCATTGTAACCAGCATGTAAGATCCCTTCGACATCGCCTAAAACAAAGATACTCCCGGTCGCTTGTAAAATGCCACCTTTATGGATATTGCCTAAAAACAAGACATCGCCTTTGATCAACTTGACTTGACCATTACGGATCGTATCACTATTGACATGAACTGTATGTTCTTCCATAAATTCAAGTGCATCTTTAGTATCTACCACATCAGAAACAAACTTATAGATCGAAAAACGAGGATAATTTCCAACTAACTCTTCGATCTTTTGCTTTTGTTTTGCACCCAACAAGCGTTTTTCGGTATTGACCGTAAATGAGATCTGTTTTTCTTCACCGACAGTATCAAGTTGTAGTTTTCGAAATAGGTCTTTTAATTCGGATAGGGCTTGATCAAAATCTGCATTATCACGTATGATCAGTTCATATCCGTCTTTGTAGCCCTTTAACACAGCTGCCTGCATCAGCTTGCACCTTCCTTATTTATCGAGAAGAATACTTCTCAAAGAAATTTTTGACTGGGATAAATAATAGCGAAAATACCGCCAAGTTATACGCCAGTGACGGCCCTAAAGTCTGAACCACAAAATCAGCTGAACCAGTTGTCGTCAGACCGATCAAAGAGTTGGCCCAATATGCCAAAGCCGTAACGAGCGTAACATCTATCAGATATATTAATAGTACCACAATAAAGTTAGAAGTGAAAAAACGATACACTTCTCGATTCAAATAAATGATCAAAGGAAAAATGATCATAAAGATCCCTAAGATCCCCGTATAGTACATATCAAAGATCACCCCAGCAATAAATGCCCACAACATCAAACGGTCAACTTCGCCATAGAAGATCGCCATCACTAGCCATAGCAAAGTCAAACGACTCTCGATCGAAAGCGAACTTGTAAAAAAATACTGAGCATATAAGCTACTAAACGTCCCGTCCAAAACGATGCAGATGATCAACCCTAGGGGAAAATAATATTTTAGCTTGGAATTTGCCATCATTATGCCCCCTAGTCTGCACGTTTAGCCACGGTCACAACACTAAGATCTGTCATATCAGCAGCTGGCTCGATATAAACTTTTGTAGCTAAACCATCATCGTCATCCGTTGTCTTGACAACTTTTCCGATCAATAAGCCCTTAGGTGTATTACCACCCATTCCAGAAGTAATGACCTCTGTATTCTTCTTGATCTTTTTCTTAGAAGTGATCTGTCCCATGATCAACTGATTTTTTTGTTTGTCATAGCCAGTGATCAAGCCGTTGATCACCTCACCATCACTTTCTAGTTGGACTGCAAAGCGGTTAGCCGAATCATTTTGCGTCGTGAGCAATTCGACTTTACTATTGGTCTTATTGACTTCAACGACACGTCCGACTAAGCCCTTACGTGACAAAACCGCAGCATTTTTAGTCACACCTGCAAATGATCCCTTTGAGATTATGATCTGATTTTGCCAAGAAGAGGGTGTCCGTGATAAAACATGGGCACTGATCTTTGAATAATCAGTCAAGCTTTCATCTAATTTCAACTGTTCTTTTAATTGTTTATTTTCCTTACGTAAGGTCTGATTTTCAACTTTATCGGCTGCCAAACTATCGATCTGTTGCTTTAATTTTTGATTTTCCTCATACGTGTTGAGTAGATCAGAAACAGAGCCCCCTACATGAGCAACTCCGGCAACTGGAAAACTAATGACCCGATCAACTAGACCAAAAGCTTCATTGCCAAACTGTTGCACAAACGTTGGCATCGATCGATTATTACGCACTGTGATCGAAAATGCGATCAGTAAAAAACTGATGATCAAAGCGACCAGTGTAATAACAAGTTTTTTATTGAAAAAAAACTTTTGCATAAAAAACCTCCTGAACTCGATAAGATCCGCATTAAAAATTAAGAGGCTGGACGACTAAACCCCAACCTCCTAACTCTAGACTTTAACCGCCTATTTATCTTTTCTTCATTACGTCAATGCTTTTAAGTGATTCACCTGTCCCAACAGCCACACAATCAAGTGGATCTTGCGCCACGAACACAGGCACTTTTGTTGCTTCAGAGATCACATCTGGTAAGTGGCGTAATAAAGCACCCCCACCAGTTAGAACGATCCCATGGTCGATCACGTCAGCCGCGATCTCAGGAGATGTTTCTTCTAGTGTTTCTTTGATAGCGGTGATGATCTCTTGCACTACTTCTTGGATCGCTTCAGCTACATCTTCTGGACGGATCTCGATCGTCTTAGGTAGACCTGTTACCAGATCACGCCCACGGATCGTTTGACTATCTAATTCCTTAGCAGCTTCAATAGAAGCAGATGCAACATTGATCTTTAATTGTTCAGCTGTACGTTCACCGATCAACAAGTTGTAATTTTTACGTACATAGTAGATGATCGAATCATCGATCTTGTCACCAGCCATCCGGATCGAACGGCTAGATACGATCCCACCCAAGGAGATCGTTGCAACGTCAGTCGTCCCACCACCAATATCAACGACCATGCTACCGGTTGGATCCATAACTGGTAGACCCGCACCGATCGCAGCCGCAAATGGTTCTTCGATCACGTATGCATCTTTAGCTCCCGCAACTCGAGTAGCATCGATCACAGCACGCTTTTCAACTTCGGTTACACCACTAGGTACACAGACCATAACATATGGCTTAGCAGTCTTGCTACCAACAGCTTTTTCAATATAGTATTTCATCATGGAAACAGTTGTATCATAATCCGCAATGACACCGTCTTTCATTGGACGGATCGCTACGATACTTGCTGGTGTACGCCCGATCATATCACGCGCTTCTGAACCAACAGATACGACTTCGCCAGTTTTAGTATTTTTAGCTACGACAGAAGGTTCGCGTAACACGATCCCCTTATTTTCAGCATAAACGATCGTATTAGCAGTCCCTAAATCGATCCCGATATTTTTTGTTCCGATTCCGAACACGTTGTTTCATCCCTTCGCAAACTCTAAATGAGTACTTAATTCAAGATATTTTAATTGTAACATTGAATCGCCGTGTTTCCAACATATTTTCATGTTTTTACCTTAGCAATAACAATTAAAAAGAAAAACTTTTGATCCTTTTTTGAAAAAACTTTCAGCTAACTCGATCAGTTACTTTAGCTAGCAAAAAATTTTATAAATTTTGAAATTGATCATCTTCAATTTCAGTATTATATCATAAATCAAAGCTTAATTTTTATTTAACCTAGATAAATTTTCATTTCAACTAATTTTTTTAAAATATCTTAACCTTTACAGGATCGTGACTAAAGCCGCTTGAAAGCCTTTTTTACCCTCAACTTCAACGAATTCGACTCTTTGACCTTCTTCTAAGATCTTGTAACCTGATTTTTCGATCGCCGTATAATGGACAAAAAGATCCTCTTTAGGCGCATTGTCAGGAGAGATAAAACCATAACCTTTATCCTTATTAAAACGACGTACTGTTCCTTGTAACATAAAATCCACCTATCTAATTAATATTTTTTCTTCACGCATACTCAAATATGTATGCTCGCCAACGATAATATGATCCAATAAAGCGATCCCTAAAAGCTCGCCACACGCCTGTAAACGTCTGGTCAAAGCGATGTCATTGGGTGAAGGTGTCACCTGACCACTAGGGTGATTATGGACCACGATAAAGCGGGCTGCACTGTACTTTAGTGCCAATTTCAAGATCTCTCTTGGATGGACTGTAGCTTCATTTAGCGTTCCCACAAAGATCTCTTCTTGGGCTAAGATCTGATTTTTAGTATCTAAATAGACACCCCACAGAACTTCTTGTTTACGCATTGCTAACTTAGCACTCATATACTCACCGATCACCTTACTAGAACAGATCTGACCCAATTCTAACGGTGGTTTTAAAGCATAGCGCTTAGCAAATTCACATAAAAGCAATAAATAATACTGGAGTTTGGTGTCAGCAGTCAACTTGGTCCAATCAGTAACTCCAAAATACTGGAACTGCGCTAGAGAATCAGCCTGCATAAAGTAGCGCTCGACCACTTGATCAGCTAATTGGTTATCCAGCAAAAATCCCAATAATTCACTTAAAACGATCTTATCTGTTAAATTCTTTAAATTCATTTTCAAGCCCCCTTACTTTATAAAATTCGCAAACGGGGCTAAAAATCATTTATTTTTTGATGAGATCTCGTACAGCCACTAGATCGGGCAAGATCGCCACTGTATGTTCTTTCTCATATACGGTCGGCAAAATGATATCTGGCACCATAACGACTGGGATCTTAGCATTATTAGCTGCTTTGACACCATTCAATGAATCTTCAATGATCAAAGTTTCGTTTTTAGCCGGACAGCCAGCTTTTTTCCACGCTTTTTCAAAGATCTCCGGTGATGGCTTAGCATGTGTCACGTCATCAGCCGAAACGATATGAGCAAAGCGCCCTGAAATATTTGTCTTTTCCAAATAGTATTCGATATCTTTTTTGAAATTGCTTGAAGCGATGACATAAGGGATACTTTGTTCATCCAAATAAGCAGTCAATTCTTTAAAGCCAGGTTTTAATTCTAATTTTCCGGCTTCTACGATCGGATAAACATTATCCATACTCATCTGATAAAAACGATCGACCAACTCACGGCTACCATAATCTTTAGCCATCTGGGCAAGCATCGGTTCTGTCCCTGCTCCGATAAATTGCTTATAATATTTTAAAGTGTAGTTTGGCATTTGGAGTTTATCAGCCGCTAGCTTATTAGCTTCAAAATACACTTTTTCAGAATCAAATACGACACCATCCATATCAAAGATCACTAATTTCAAATCCATCTTATATCCTCACGATCTAAATAAAATAGTTTCTTACTTCCGATACAAAATATAACGAACCCGTAAATAGTAGCATATCGTCGCTTGAGATCTCTTGCATGACCTCAGCCAAAGCTTCTGGCCATGCTTCATAGAAACGACCTTGTTCATGACTGACTGCACGTGGCGCATCAAAACTGACCGTAAACAACTCGACATTTGGTAACTGCTCTAATTTGGCTACCATAGCCTTAGCTTGCTTATCAGCTAGGACCGAAATGATGACATAGATCTGTTTATCGGCAAAATTTTGTTTTAATGTTTGAACTAATTGCTGGACCGCATCAGCATTATGCGCTCCATCCAAAACGATCAACGGCTCATCATTTATCTTTTCAAAGCGTCCAGCCCATTTTGTCTGTTTTAAAGCAGTTTTGATCTCTCTTAGAGTTGGAGAAAAGCCATCTCTTTTAGCCAAGATCAAAAATGCACTCACAGCCAAACTAGCATTGGCAACTTGATATTGCCCTAACAATGAGATCGCTAGCTTAGCTTTGATCCCGAAACCTTGATATGTAAAGCTTTCACCCCAAACACTAGCTCTTTTTTCAGGCAAGAACGTATAATCTACTCCCGCTTGGTACAAAGAAGCATTTCTTTTTACAGCCTGTGCTTGAATAACAGCCAAACATTCTGGCACTAATTTTCCAACGACGACCGGCCGAGCTTGTTTGATGATCCCCGCTTTTGCTGTGGCGATCTTAGCCAAAGTATCCCCTAAGATCTGAGTATGATCTAGCGCAACCTCAGTGATCACCGCTAACTCAGGTGTCAAAATATTAGTCGAGTCATAAAGACCGCCGATACCCACTTCAACGACCGCATAATCAGGTGCCATCTTAGCAAAATATAAAAACATCAGCATTGTGACGACTTCAAATTCCTTAGGTCCTTCACCAGCATATTCTTTATCAAGTCGTGAAATGACTGGTAATAATTCATTTAACAGCTCTACCAATATCTGATCACTGATCGGTTCGCCATTAAGCGCGATCCGTTCGTTAAAGCGCGTGATGTAAGGCGAGGTAAAGGTCCCGACCGTAAATCCTTGGCTTTGCAAAAGTTCACTTAAAAAAGCAACGGTCGACCCTTTGCCATTAGTCCCCGTAACGTGGATGAATTTGGTCTTTTTTTGTGGATCACCCAAATAATGAGCAAAACGGCGCATCCGCTCTAAATCGGGGGACTTTGTAAATTTGCGACGTCCATGAATAAATTCGACCGCTTCAGTATAGCTTTTGATCTGCATTTTTTCGCCTCATTCACCTAAAAATATCTTATTTCCAGTATAACACAAAGCACATAAAAAACGCTCACCCCGAAAGGCAAGCGTTATTTAAAAATTAATCAACTTGAGCTTTTAGATCCTTGATCCGTTCGTTAGTTGCGCTTAATTTTTCACGATAACCTGCTAATTTTTCTTTTTCTTTAGCAACAACTTCAGCTGGTGCATTGGCAACGAAGCGTTCATTGCCAAGTTTCTTTTCACCACGTGTCACTTCAGATCCTAATTTCTTAGCTTCTTTTTCCAAACGTGCGATCTCTTCATTTAGATCGATCAGATCAGCTAACGGTAAGTAAACTTCAGCACCTGTGATCACAGAAGTCATCGCTAAGGCTGGAGCTGTCACATCAGCACCGATCTCAAGATGTTTTGGATGGCAGAAACGTTCGATATATTCTTGGTTGTTTTCAAAGACTGCTTTAGTCGTCTCAGAAGTCGTCTTGATCAAAATATCGATCGCTGAAGACATTGGTGCATTAACTTCGGCTCGATTGTTACGCACAGCTTTGATCAATTCGATCAAGTTGTCCATTTGTTCTTCGGCTGCTTGATCATCGAATTCTGGATGTTCAACTGGGTAAGTAGCGGTTACCAAAGATTCACCTTCATGTGGCATTTCTAACCAAATTTGTTCAGTTACAAATGGCATGATCGGATGTAAGAGACGTAATGTTTGGTCCAAGACATAGCATAAAATACTTTGAGTATTTTGCTTAGCTTTAGCATCGTCACCTGTCAAGTTTTCCTTAGCCATTTCGATGTACCAATCACAGAAATCATTCCAGATGAAGTTGTAAAGCGCGCGACCTGCTTCACCAAATTCATAGTTATCAAAGAGGCGAGTCACTTCTTTGACAGTATCATTCAAGCGACTCAAGATCCATTTGTCAGCTAGTTGCCATTCTGCTTTAGCTGGCAAAGTAGCTGTCGTATCTTCATCAAGGTTCATGATCACAAAGCGACTTGCATTCCAGATCTTATTGATAAAGTTCCAGGCTGCATCCATCTTCGTATAGGAGAAACGAACGTCTTGACCTGGTGCTGAACCATTGGATAAGAACCAACGTAAAGCATCAGCACCATACTTATCGATCACATCCATTGGATCGATACCGTTACCAAGTGACTTACTCATCTTCCGTCCTTGTTCGTCACGGATCAAACCGTGGATCAAAACATCCTTAAATGGACGACGACCAGTAAATTCGATACTTTGGAAGATCATCCGTGAGACCCAAAAGAAGATGATATCATAACCTGTGACTAACGTATTAGTTGGGAAGTAACGCTTGAAATCAGGTGCATCCGTATCTGGCCAACCCATCGTTGAAAATGGCCATAAAGCACTAGAGAACCAGGTATCTAAAACATCAGGATCTTGTTCCCAGTTTTCGATATCAGCTGGAGCTTCTTCACCAACATAAGTTTCACCCGTGTGCTTGTTATACCAAGCTGGGATCTGATGCCCCCACCATAATTGGCGTGAAATGACCCAATCATGAACATTTTCCATCCATTGGGTGAAAGTCTTTTCAAACCGTTCTGGTACAAAGTCGACCCGATCATCAGAATCTTGGTTAGCCAAAGCAGCTTGGGCTAAAGGTTTCATCTTAACGAACCATTGCGTTGATAAACGAGCTTCAACTGGAACACCAGTCCGTTCTGAGTGACCCACACTGTGCGTGATCTTTTCGATATTTAACATGTAACCTTGATCTTCAAGATCTTTAACGATCGCTTTACGGGCATCAAAGCGATCCATTCCATTGTATTTACCAGCCCGTTCATTCATCGTCCCATCATCGTTCATCGTGTTGATCCGTTCTAAGTCATGACGGTTACCGACTTCAAAGTCATTAGGATCGTGCGCTGGAGTGATCTTCACCATCCCTGTCCCAAATTCAGGATCAACATATTGATCGGCAATGATCGGGATATGACGACCTTGAAGTGGCAAGAGTACTTCTTTACCGACCAAGTCTTTGTAGCGTTCATCTTTTGGATTGACTGCCACAGCCACATCACCCATCATCGTTTCTGGACGTGTCGTTGCGATCTCGATGTAGTCTTTACCATTAAATGTCGTTCCATCAACGAATGGATATTTTACATGGTAAAAGGCCCCTTCGTCATCTTGGTGGATAACTTCGATATCGGATAAAGCAGTCCGAGCCTTTGGATCCCAGTTGATGATGTATTCACCACGATAGATCAAGCCTTTTTCATATAATTTTACAAAGACACGTCTAACAGCATGAGATAATCCTTCATCCAAGGTAAAACGTTCGCGGTCATAATCCAAAGAAAGACCTAATTTAGCCCATTGTGCATGAATGATATCAGCATATTCACCTTTCCATTCCCAAACCTTATCGATGAACTTTTCACGGCCTAGATCATAACGGGAGATCCCTTCTTCAGCTAAACGTGCTTCAACTTTGGCTTGCGTTGCGATCCCAGCATGGTCCATCCCAGGAAGCCATAAGGTATCAAAACCTTGCATCCGTTTTTGTCTGATCAACATATCTTGTAACGTTGTATCCCAAGCATGGCCCAAGTGTAACTTACCAGTCACGTTTGGTGGTGGGATCACGATCGAATATGGTTTAGCTTCTTGATCGCCATTTGGCTTGAACAAACCAGCATCGACCCATTTTTGATAACGTCCTGGTTCAACTTGACTAGGATCGTATTTGGTTGACATTTCGATGTCACGTGCCATTATTATCTTCCTTTCTTATCTTGACCGGATCTAAACAAAAAGGCACCGCCATCCGCTTAGGACGACAGTGCCGTGGTACCACCTAAATTGGGTCTTTACCCCTCTTTGATCTGCGTTAACGAATAGATATCCGGTCTTACTTACTTAGTTTCAGTAGGACAGCTCACAAGCTACTATCTGATCGTCTGTTAAAGCGTCGCACCCACCCGCTTCTCTCTGAAAACAGTTTGCGATCAGACCCTCTTGTTCAAAGCTTATAGATGTATTTTAGCCTTGAAATAAGAACGCGTCAAGCGCTTTTTATAGCAACTCTGCGAAATCTGCTTGTTTTTCGTTCATAAATCCATCACCGATCTTGATATCTGTGATCGTGATATTTTCCATTGCCCGAGCTAACAGACCTTCAACATCAAGGCGTTCTTCGTAATAACGTGCCTTATCGATCTTTGGCTTAGTCTTGGGAGCTGGTGGCGCAAAGATCGTACAGCAATCTTCAAATGGTTGGATGGAAAGATCGAATGTATCGATATCTTGAGCGATCTTGATGATCTCATTTTTATCCATCGAAACTACTGGACGTAAAACCGGCATCGTCGTTACATCGTTGATCGCTGCCATACTTTCCAGTGTTTGTGAAGCTACCTGCCCCAGAGCTTCCCCGTTAAAGATCGCTAAACCATTACGCTTTTTGGCGATCATTTCACTTAAACGCAACATAAAGCGCCGTTGGATCGTCATCAAGTAACCAGATGGAACTTTTTCTTTGATCGTCTCTTGGATCTCAGTAAATGGCACAGCAATAAATTGGATCCGACCAACATATGGGGTCAACTTAGCAGTCAATTCCTTAGCCTTATTCAAAGCTTGTTCACTGGTATATGGTGGGCTAAAGAAGTGGACCATTTCAATATCCACTCCACGTTTCATTGCTAAATAACCGGCAACTGGCGAATCGATCCCACCAGAAAGCATCAACATGGCTTTGCCTGCTGTCCCGACCGGAAGACCACCGGCACCATCGATCGTTTCAGAAGAAAGATAGATCCCATTAGCCCGAACTTCAACGCGTAAGATCATATCCGGCTCTTTCATCTTGACTTTGATCCCTGGGACCGTCTTTAAGATGTGGCCCCCCAACATATCATTTAATTCGTTAGTATCGTATTGGAAGTTATGATCAGAGCGGCGTGTGTTGATCTTGAAGGTCATCCCTTCGCAGAATCGTTCAGCCACCATTTGTGTAGCGACTCTCTTGACTTCTTCGACATCACGAGCGACCCGGATCGAAGGTGAAAAGTTTTGGATCCCAAAAACTTGTTTCAAACGTTCCATGACTTTAGTCGAGTCTTCGCCATTTAATTGAATATGCATCCGATCACGATGAGCTTTGACCACTAACTCTGGAAAATCATGCATTGCTTGCCGAACATTGAAACCTAAGCGATCGATAAAGTTACGTCGGTTTTTACCCTTAGTTGAAAGTTCGCCATAACGAACCATAATTTCTGTATATTGCATCTTGCTTCCTTTCTATTTTTACGAATTGATCTTTAAAAATTTTTGATAGATATCATCAAAGATCTGATTGAATTTATCTGCTTCAGCCATCGTATTATTTTCATCTAGACTGATACGTACAGCAGAGGTTGCGATCTTATCATCGACTTGCATTGCGTGTAAGGTCGATGAAACTTGACCTTTTTTAGATGAACAAGCGCTAGTCGTCGAGATAAAGACGCCTTGATCTTCAAACGCATGGACGATCGTTTCACCGCGTACGCCTGCGATCGCAAAACATAAGATATGTGGCGCAAACTTATCATCCAACTGTGAAAAAAGCGTCACTTTATCAAACTTTTGTAAATGCTCAAAGATCTTTTGCCGGATCGCTTGTTCATGCACAACATTTTTTGTTTCATTTTCCAGCAATAAGCGTAAGGCTTTAGCCATTGCAGCGATCGCCGGAAGATTCTCTGTACTACTGCGCAAATTTTTCTCTTGTCCACCACCAGATAAAAGTGGCGCTAATTTTCGCCCAGATCGCTTGTACAAAAAACCAACGCCACGTGGAGCATGGAATTTATGACCTGAAAAAGTCACTAGATCGACTCTTTCATCCATGATCAGATCAGTTAACCCCTTACCTACCGCTTGAACTGCATCGACATGAAAATGAACTTTAGGATGATCAGCTAAGACTTGGGCGATCTTATTTATCGGTTGGATCGTTCCGACCTCGTTGTTGACCGCCATAACTGATACTAAGATAGTATCCTTACGTAAAGCTTGTTTTAGATCTTCAACTGATACTCTCCCATTTTCATCAACTGGTAGATATGTGACTTCAAAGCCTAACTTTTCAAGCTGTTTCATCGAATTGAGCACGGCTGGATGTTCAACTTGTGTCGTGATCAAGTGTTTACCATAGATCCCTTTTTCGAGCGCTGTTCCTTTGATCGCCCAATTGTCGCCTTCTGTACCCCCACTAGTAAAAAAGATCTCTTCTTTTTGACACCCAAGGAGTTCTGCGATCTGTGCTCGGGATTGTTCAAGTAGATTATAGGCATTTTCACCCATTTTGTGTAACGAGGAAGGATTGCCCCAGATCGCTTCACTGACTTTTGTATAGGTCGTTAAAACTTCTGGATGAACTTTTGTCGTTGCACTGTTATCAAAATATATCATGCTGACCCCTCTTTAATAATTTAACTTACTTATTGTAATTTATAATCACAAAAAGTACAAATTAATTTGCCATTACAAATTATAAGGACTAAAGCTTAGTTGTGCAACTTAGCTTTAGTCCTTAGCAAATATTTTAGATGACTTCGCGCCGGTCATTTCCCGCCTTATAATCATTTTCGATCCGTTTATAACACCCTGGCTCAACCGTTTCAAGTGCCTCAGAGATAACATCTAAGGCTCTCATATAGTCATAATTCTTGTTAAAAAGCTCGACTGCATGGGCATATGCAGATGCAACCTCTGGATAACGTGTCCGATAGCGGTTAGAATATTGCAACATTGCTTCGGTCAAAGTTGAACTATCGATGATCTCTTGGGTCTTTTGTGCCAAAACGTCAAGATCTGATTGCGTATTGATCAGATCACGTGCGATCTGTTCCATATCGATCTGGATCTTGTTTAGGTCTTGATCCAAACTTTCGATCTCACGTCCGACCTTGAAGAAATATTCAACGTAATCATTGGGAAGCCCTGGTAAATTCAAGATCTCGACCTCACGCTTCAAACGGTGGATATCATTATCAAAGCCTTGAACTGCCGCTTGGGCTTCTTTTTCTTCTTCAAAGAGATCAGCCACACTTTCACCGATCTCTTTTTGTTTGAGTTCGATCTTCTTTAAAGCTTCCAGATCAGCTGTTTGCTGTTCTAACACTTCAGAATAGACGATCACATCTTTTGGCTTAGCTTGCATATAAGCGATAAAATTCTTGTCGATCTTCTTTAACTGTTCGTTCAATGCATGCGCTTCTTCCATTTCATTATGGTTGAGCGTGTAATTTTGGCTCAAACGATCCAATTCGATCAATAATTCTTTTTCTTGATGCTTGGCATGTTCAATAAAGTCAGCTAGATGCTTTTCTTGCCGTATTACCTTAAGTTTAGCGTTATACTCATTTTCCATGATGTCATAAGCTTCATCGATCATATCGGCGATCTGTTGATCAAGGGTCTCAGCTTTAGGTACATCAGCTTGCTTTAAGTTAGCTTCATTTTCTTTACAATTTTGTTTGATAGCATCCAAGTGTTTTGCCAGATCTTTTTTAAAGCCATATTTTTCAGCTTGCAATTTGGAATAGCCAGCGTTTAATTCCTGCAATTGTTCTGGGAAAATATTCTTTAAATTACGATAGATCGGTGGTAATTTCTTTAGCGCGATCTTCAACAAACGTGTTTGTTGCTTGAGTTTTTCTAAAAGTTCGCTTGATCTAGCATAATCACCTTCTTCAGTCACTTTAGAATACTCGTCAAAATCTTTTTCTAATGTCGCTAATTCTTTTTCTAGTTCATCGATACTTGGCCCATAAGAGAAATTCTTTGCTAGTAAAGTCTTTCTGATCTTTTGATACTCTTCTTTGAGTTCACCGATCGCTTTTTTGTGGATCTCAGCAGTCTGTTTGATCTCAGCTAACTCAAGCTTTAATTGCTCATATCGTTGCTGAGCTTTAGCTAACTGAGCTTCATTTTGCTTGAGCTCACCATTGATCTTCCAAAAACGGTAATGCTCTAATTCAGCTTGCAACTTGTTCAAATACTCTGAGATCTCAGGTAATTGTTGGTTCACCAAAACATAATAGGAGTGTTCTACTGCTTCAAATTCACTTAAACTATCTCCTGATAATGTCATTTTTTTAACTTCCTCGAGTTCTTCCTCAAGCGGTGAGTCGAGGATCTCTTCTATGCTACTTTTAGCTTTTGTGATCCGTTCTTCAAATGAACGCTGAAAGAAAAGTACGCTTGCATAGATTGCGACCGCAACTAATACAATTGTAACTAAAACTACTACCATCTGATGTCCCATCCTTTAAATTGCTAGCTTAAACTTTATCACTTGCCAGAATTGGCAATTACGTATAAAATCTAAAGCTAATTATATCATAGTTACTGATATTGATACACTATAAACGCTATGATCGACACGGAGGAAATAAAATGTCTATTTTAAGTGCACAAATCGATGCTTTATTGGAAAATGAAACAAACCAGACCGCTAATCTCGCTAATGCTTCAGCTTTGTTGAACGATACACTGGAAAACATCAACTGGGTCGGTTTTTATCTCTATGATGAAACGACCGATCAGCTTGATCTTGGGCCTTTCCAAGGTAAAGTTGCTTGTATGCATATCAAAAACGGAGCAGGCGTTTGCGGTACTGCCTTTCAAACAGGTAAAGTCTTACGCATCCCCAATGTCCATGAATTTTCAGGACATATCGCTTGTGATTCAGCTTCAAATTCAGAGATCGTCTTACCCTTGATCAAAGATGGTAAAAAAATCGGTGTTTTAGATATCGATTCACCTAAATTAGGCCGTTTTAGCGCTGAAGATGAAGTTTTACTAAGTGATTTTGTCGAAACGCTATGTAAACATCTCTAAAATGGAGGAAATTATGGTAAAAAAACTAACTGGTTTTACCAATATCCAAAAACTCGATCCCGAGATCTTTGTTGATTTAAAGTATGCTACGACTGATAACTTTACCGGACAAGTCATCTATGATTTCACCACGGCGATCGCCCGCACTGGAACAGCCCATAAGCTGGCTAAAGCTAGTGAACTTGTCAAAGCAAAAGGTTACCGCCTCAAAGTCTGGGATGCTTACCGTCCCGTCTCGGCCCAAAAGCGTCTATTTGAGGTCTACCCTGACCCAAATTTCGTGGCTGAACCTGATCCAAATTTCAGTCATCAAAAAGGTGTGACCTTTGATCTGACTTTAACTGATCTTGAAGGCAATGATATGCCGATGCAAACAGCATTTGATGACTTTTCTACGTCAGCTTTTCGTAACGCTAAACGGACCGCTGAACAAGAAAAATACTACACCATCCTAAACGATGCGATGACTCAAGCTGGATTCGTGGGTTACGAAAATGAATGGTGGGATTATCGTGATAGTCAAATGGACGAATATGGTCCATTAGCTGCCGATCCAAATGATTATTAAATGACTATATGAGTAATGAAAGGTCCGCCATGATTTATTTGCATCATGGCGGACCTTTGTCATTTATGGCTGTAATAATTTAGCAAAAGCTTCTTGCGTCATATTTGGGACTACTCGTTGTCTATGCAATTCATAAAGCCCTTGTTCTGCATTAGCTAGCCCCGACTTAGTCGTTAAAGCTAGCTTATATCCACTTTCCTTAGCTACTTTTGTTGAAACTTCATTGTAACGTCCTACAGGATAGACCAACAAGTCTGGGTTTTGGTGTAGATTTTGTTTCAACCAAGTCCGTGAAGCTTGCATCTCTTCAATTTGACCTGCTTCATTGAGTTGATCTAATTCTTGGTGATTTTGAGTATGGCTAACAAAACTGACCCACTTGCTTTTCTTTATTTCCTTAACTTGTTTTAAAGTCAGCATTCCTGGGGTGTCGACTTTGCTTGTGATCAAGCCTATCGTTGCATGGATGTGATACTTCTTCAAAAGCGGATAGGCAGCGGTGTAGTTGTTTTCATACCCATCATCAAAAGTTACCATGACAAGTTTCTTGTGCTTTTTTGGTATCTTATTTTGCACCAAGATCTTATACGCCTCAGCTGGCGTGACTGTATAATAGCCCTGCTCATGTAAATATCTCAACTGTTGTTCTAACTGCTCAGGTGGTACACACAAACCATTTCCCGGCTTATTTTCCACACTGTGGTACATCAAGATCGGCAAACTGACCGGTGCACTGGCTTTCACCCATTTAACGGCATATTTTTTGCTAGCAAACACGCTCTGTGTCAATAAGGCTCCCCCTAACACGAGTGCTAAGCACAATAAAATCAGACGTTTAACCATTTTCATCCCCCAATATATTAAGTGATATCAACTAATATTATACTCCATTTGTGTTAAAATAACTGATTTATTTTTTCTTGACACTAGCTTTGATAATTGCTACAATAGCGTTTGTGTAAAATAATGCAGCAGTGAGCGGTAAGCTCGTCAACATTTTATTGCCAGTTTGGTTCGCCAAGTACCCCTTCGGCTGCAAGGGTGAAAGTCGCAAAATAAAATGCACGAATACTAAACTCACACATTATTTTACTCCAAACAAAATATTGGAGGAATTTTTAATGTCTCGTTATACAGGTCCTTCCTGGAAAGTTTCCCGTCGTTTAGGGATCTCTCTTTCAGGTACAGGTAAAGAATTAGCTCGTCGTCCATACGCACCAGGCCAACATGGTCAAAACAACCGTCGTAAGTTATCTGAATACGGTTTACAATTGCGTGAAAAGCAAAAGCTTCGTATGACATACGGTTTATCTGAACGCCAATTTGCTAACCTTTTCTTAAAGGCTGGTAAGATCCGCGAAGGTAAGCACGGTGACAACTTTATGGTATTGTTGGAACGTCGTTTGGATAACGTTGTTTATCGTTTAGGTTTGGCTACAACTCGTCGCCAAGCTCGCCAATTGGTGAACCACGGTCATATCACAGTTGATGGCAAGCGCGTGGATATCCCTTCATACGAAGTAAAACCAGGCCAAGTTATCTCCTTGCGTGAACGTTCAAAAGACTTGAAAGTTGTTAAAGAAGCTTTGGAAGCAATCGTTGGTCGTGTACCATTTGTTTCCTTTGACGAAAACACAATGGAAGGTTCATTGGTTCGTTTACCAGAACGTGACGAACTCGATGCAAACATCGACGAATCACTCGTTGTTGAATACTACAACAAACTTTAATATCAATTTTGATATTATTTCAGAGCTCAGTTTTGGCTGGGCTCTTTTTATTTTACTTAAAAATTTGCTATACTTTATCATAGAAAGGTGGTTAAAAGATGAGTGGATCAGATGAACTGCAAAATCATATGAATAAAGGGATGTATGGCACACCCCAACTCAAACCTGATGAAAAGCGTAAGTATCTTGGGACCTTCCGTGAACGGGTAGATCTAACTTTGACTTTTGAACAGATCAACGATCCTGAGTATCTCACTGATCTTAAGCAGGAATTGACTCTCCATCCTGAACTACACGTCATCATTAACGGTCAAGTAAAAAATCCGCTTCTAAGCGAGTTGATGCAGATCGCCCAAAAATCAAATGTTACCTTCACCTGTAACACTGATCAAACGTTAGATCATGGGCCAAAAGATCTAGCAGTCGTCGTTTGTGATAAAAATACTGCTCTACACATTAAAGACGTTGACGTCGCCAAGCGTTACCCTAAGACAACTAAACCAAAAGTAGCTCCCGAACACAAAGATTCTCCGCTCGAACGCTTGCACAAATTATTTGAAAACTAAAGTGACCTCTTATTTATCTTCAAAATATAGCTATCAATGTCAAATACGCATCTGAGTTATATAACGTGTTTGACATGTAATATCTAGTAAATAACGATGGACTCATCATGATGCAAAAATACGCATCGTGATAAGTCCATCGTTATTTATACAGTGCAGACACACTCTTTTTCTAATTGAATCGTTCAATTATTTTTTGCGCGATCGGTTGTTTTTTTGTCTGTAATAAGACGTATTCATTCAATGCTAATGCTGGGTAAGCATGCGCATTTAAGAAAGTCAACTGTGCTTGTTCCGTGTATGGCTGATAGATATTTGGAATAATGATATCTAAAGCCCCATCATGGAGTTGCAAAGCTTGAGCCAAACGCTTGAGCTCGGTCAAATATGAACTATCGATCTCATCTAAGACCTCATAAGACTGCGAACCAGTATTGAAAGTCGCATCATAACGCAAGAGGACCTGGATCCCACGTGGAATGACACTTTCTAGTTTCATCCCTTGTGCTTTTAAGGTCTCACGTTCGACCTCACCTAGTGTGATCATCTCAAATTCAGCTCGTGCTCGCGTATTTTTACGGTTGATCAATTCCTTTAAAGTTGAACGTCCGTCACCAACAACATTAGCTGGAATACGCTCAACTAAACTTATTATCTCATCATTGACGATCAAGGCACGGTAGACCGAACCTTGAACGACTTGCTCGATCATGACTTGTGTGGTCTCTTTGGCTTGTTCTTCAAAAGCACGTAGCAATTCCGCTTGTGTTGGTGGTAACCTAAACAACTGCGTCTGCGCTTTAGAATCACCGACCGCATTTTTAACGATCACAGCTTTGTCCTTCAGTGTTGGATACAGTTGCTTTAACTCTTGGCGGTTATTGACGATCCAAGCTTGTGACGTATTGACCGCTTGCCCGCTAAGATATTGTTTAGCCAACTGCTTTTGTTGCCAAATCTCGGTCATGATCGCACTTTCTCTTGTCGTCTGGATACCGCGTTTAAGCAGTTTTCCATTCAACTCGACGATCCCTTGACTTGGCATCACTTCTTGGTAACTAAGACCTGAAATGATCGCTTCATCCAAGACCGTTTGCGTGTTTTTATCCCGACTTGGTTCTTTTAATAATGCTGCTTCTTGATAATTTTGAGCTAAAAAAATACCATAGTCAGCTAAAGTTTCGTGTTTGCCCTGTGTCCTTAACAAACGTGTACTTGGGGTCTCAGCCGGTGTTTCTAGACGTTTCTTTAAAACATCAAAAGTCCCTTGCCACTTAGTATAACCAAATTTTTGAGCGAACCGATCTAATTGTTTCAAGAAAGTATGGGCTTGTACAAAGATCTGGCTCTTAGCAAACGGATTCTCTCGTGCCACTTCCTTAGCCAAAGCGTCAGCAGCTTGGAGATCACTTGGTGTAATCGTACTTTCATTCAATAAAAAGTAACCAGCCATCACTTCAAGCAAGCGCAACTGATGGGCTGTAACACCGTTTTCGTGGAATGGATCAAAGTCTAAGAGATCAAATTCCAAATAGTGGACCCCCTTAGTCTGCATCTCACTTGGTTCTTGATAAGTTCCGCTGAGTCTGATCCCAGTAGTTTGGTCATCGACTAGCTTAGCTTGAGCAGCTACACTCCGCTTAGGTGAGACTTGACTATCACTTGCTTTTGTTTCCCAAACATAAGGGGTCGCCCCAAATAAATAGATCAAGAATGCTTTTTTTAGGCTAAATCCTTCCAATAACTTGTGATAGACTTGGTTTCTGAAAGTCACATACGAGATCTTTGATCTACTGAATTTAGCTGCATAGAGTTCAGTAAATAGCTGTTCGGGTAAGGCTAAGCGGATCTTGCTTCCAACACCCTTGGCTAAACTTGCATGTAATTTTTCAGAAAATGGCCACAATACGACTTGACTACCTAACCGTTTGCGTAAAGCTTGGTTTTGTAATTCCATATCTGTCAAAACACCATCTAACGAAAGATTGGCTTTTGTTTTTAATGTCAACTGTGCCTCTTGGACGGTAACATATTCATTTTCAGTTCCAACTAAGGGAAGCACTTGAGTATTTAAATTTTTTTGTCTATCTAAGATCTGCCAGCGCCGGATAACTTGGAATGTGAAAGCATGCAACGCTTCTGCCAGATCTGAATCAATAATTTGATCACCAATTTCATCAAATTTCATCTTGTTCATCCTTTACAGTTCTCATTTTTATTATTATAACAAATCCCTTGCCGTCCTGCGATCGCTATTTGCTTGTCAGCTGGTGTCGGTTTGCTATAATACTACTATTGAGCGAACGAAAGGATGAGTGTTTTTGAAACCATTAGCCTATCGGATGCGTCCGAAAAAACTCGAAGATATCGTAGGTCAACAACATCTTGTTGCCCCTGGTAAGATCTTAAATCGAATGGTCTCAGCTAAATTATTATCTTCGATGATCTTATATGGACCACCAGGAACCGGCAAGACTAGTATTGCTAGTGCGATCGCCGGTTCGACTAAATACGCATTTCGCATGCTAAATGCCGCTACAGACTCGAAAAAAGAACTCGAAAAAGTCGCTGAAGAAGCTAAGATCAGTGGGACTGTGATCTTACTACTCGATGAGATCCACCGCTTAACTAAGCCAAAACAAGATTTCCTCTTACCTCATTTGGAAAAAGGAAGTATCATCTTGATCGGCGCCACGACAGAAAATCCTTACATCACGATCAATCCTGCTATCCGCAGTCGAACTCAGATCTTTGAAGTCAAACCTTTGACCGAAGATGATATTGCCCAAGCGATCAAACGTGCACTCACCGATAAGGAAAATGGTCTTGGTGATCAAAATATCATACTGACCGACGAAGCACGCTTGCACTTGACCCGTGTTACACATGGCGATCTACGCAGTGCGTTGAATGGACTTGAATTGGCCGTAATGTCGACACCCTCCGATGATTCGGGCGTGATCACGATCGATCTACAAACGATCGAAGAATGCGTTCAACGTAAAGCTTTAGTGCAAGACAAAGATGGTGATGCCCATTATGACGTGATCTCGGCTTTTCAAAAATCGATCCGTGGTTCAGATACGGATGCCGCTTTGCACTACATGGCACGCCTACTTGAAGCGGGCGATCTACCTTCGGTCATCCGGCGCTTACTGACGATCGCTTATGAAGATATCGGCCTCGCTAATCCCAATGCCTGTGCCCATGCGGTCCAAGCGATCACAGCTGCCGAAAAGCTCGGGCTACCTGAAGCTAGGATCCCCCTAGCTCAAGCCGTGATCGAACTTTGTCTTTCACCTAAATCAAACTCGGCGATCATGGCGATCGATTCCGCTTTAGCCGATGTTAGAGCGGGCAACTACGGCGATGTACCCGATCATTTACGGGATGCTCATTACCAAGGTGCTAAAAAATTAGGTCGTGGAATTGGATATAAATATCCTCACGATTATCCACACGGTTGGGTAAAACAACAATATCTCCCAGATAAGCTTAAAAATACGCATTATTATGCGCCTAAAGACAACAGTCGTTATGAGAAAGCCTTGCAAGAACAGTATGAACGTTTGAACAAATTTAAAAGCTAAATTTATTGATAACGCTTCATTTGGTTTCATTGCATTCCTAAAAAAAATGTGCTACTATGATAATGAACTTCTGAAATGTACGCGTTATCCTATAAATGTAAGGTTGACCGAACAACTTTAATTTTTGTTATTCGCAATGTCTAATAGCTGGCAGACCTTTACTGGGAGTCAAAAGTTAGACTAGGGATACATTTTCCTGCTTACACGCGGGTTCAACTACAAGGATGATTAACGGCATTATCGGATATTCTAAAGTTAAAAGCTTTGGATAGCGGTCGGGATCTTGTCTTGACCGCTATCTTTATTTAGAGAAAGGAATTTTTGTCACGTGAAAGAAATGCTAACTTTAGGTCTAACGATCATCTTAGGCTTGATCTTACTTTACATAGGCTTTTATCTCTTCACCCACCGCACCAAAACGCTCTTTGGTGTCTTTTCTCCAAAAGATGATCCTGCCCTAAAAAAAGCCATGACATTATGGGCATATATCTTAACGATCTTGGGTGGTTTAACGATCATTGCTGCTTTTATAGGCATCCTTGCCTTTCAGATCACAATGCTCATTTTAGATGCGATCTTAGTCTTTATCATGTCGATCTTAATGCCGACATACTTACGCATGCCGTAGTTGTTCTTGCTTTCATTTTTCAAACAAATAAAGTAAAATAAAATTGATAAAGAAGAAAGGGTGATCCTGATGTTACAAAGATATAAAAACATTCTTGTGCCGGTCGATGGCTCGCATGAATCCGAATTAGCGTTCAAAAAAGCTGTTGCAGTCGCTAAGCGTAACGGTGATGATACTAGTTTGTATTTGGTCCATGTAGTTGATACCCGTGCATTCCAAAATATCTCCAGTTTCGATACGGCAATGGTCGAACAAGTGACTGAAACTGCGAAGAAGACAATGGACGGTTACGCAAAGCAAGCTAAAGAACAAGGTCTTAAGAACATTTCTTATTCAGTAGAGTATGGTGCTCCAAAGGCAGTTATTGCTAAGGATCTTCCTGAAGAAAAAAATATCGATCTCATTATGATCGGAGCAACTGGTTTAAATGCCGTTGAACGTCTCTTGATCGGTTCGGTAACTGAATATGTGACTCGCACAGCTGATTGTGATGTTTTAGTAGTCAGAACGGACTTAGAAAACAAACCTGCTCTCAACAAAAAAGACAAGAAATAATAATTAAGCTTCGTTATCCCAAAACATGGGACAACGAAGCTTTTTTCTTTATGTCTGGCAACCAACTAAATGATCATTGACCATTCCCGCCGCTTGCATCAGCGAATAAACTATTGTTGGTCCTAAAAATTTAAAGCCTTGCTTTTTTAATTTTTTAGCTAACTCAAGTGAAGTTTTCGTCTTAGCAGGAACTTGCTCTGGTTTGGTAAAGTGGTTAACACACGGCTTATAGTCAACTGCCTGCCACAATAACTCATCTAAGCTCAAGCCTGCTTGTTCTAGTTGACAGACAATTTTAGCATTATTGATGATCGCTTCTATTTTCAAGCGATTACGGATGATACGTTTATCTTGCATTAAGCGTGTAACATCAGTTTGATCCATCTGACTGACCTTTTGGATATCAAAATCATAAAAGACTTCTCGCAAAGCTGTCCGTTTGTTCAAAATCGTTTGCCAACTCAGCCCGGCTTGCATCAGTTCTAAACTCATCAATTCAAACAGTTTTTGCTCATCATGTTCGGGGTAACCCCACTCTTTATCATGATAAGCTTGCATTTTGGGATCACTATCCGCCCAATCACATCGTGGCACTAGATCATCTCCTTTAGATATAATTTTAGATTGGCTTTCAAGTATGTTTTTGAACTGTGATCAGTTAAACTTTTTTCGACCTTACTTGGCTCATCAGTGATCACACCGTCAGCTCCTAAGACCCAAGCCATCAAAGCTTGTTGGGGCGAATTGACTGTCCAAAGATAGACTTTTTTGCCGTTAGCGTGTGCTGTTTTGATAAAGTTTCTAGTTGCTGTCTTATATTCAAGTGAATAAAAATCAGCCTTATTTTCTGCCAAACTAAAGAGATTGAATGGCAAAATATAACCTGCCTGTATTTTAGGAACACGTTTTTTTAATTCATTGATCGCAGCTAGATCCATCGAATGAACAGCATCTTTTTTAGCTAACTTTTTCCCATATAGTTCACAAAAATACTCACTAAATTTTTTCCCAGTTCCTTGATTGATCTTTAGTTCTACTAAAAGTGGCTGCTTTAGTTTTTGAGCCTGCTTCAAATAGCTATCAAAACTGGTCACATAAGCTACATGTCCGTTTTCTTTAAGCTTGACTTGGATCAGTTGTTCCAAGGAATTATCAGCGATCACTAAATTCTTATGTGCTAATTTACGGAGATCTTCATCATGGCTCACCACAAATCGGCGATCAGCAGTCTCTTGGATATCTAATTCGACATAGGCTGGTTTGGCGGTGTGTGTTGTCTTATCTAGTGCAGGCAATGTATTTTGCACCCCATTTTTACCATCGACTCCGCGATGTGAGATCACAAGTGGTAACGTTCCTGGATCAACATTTAAAGCTTTATATGCTAAATTCACCTGGATACCCAAGGCTAAAAGTACCAAAACTCCCGCACCCCACTTTCTCCATTTAGCTGGTAAAACAACAACTGCTCTATTAGTCAGCTCGCTTTTTACGCTCCAAAAAACTAGGCTCAATAATAAGACTTGCTTGAGCGTCCAAAAACTAACAGCATAGAGTACAGCCACTCTTGGAGTCGTTACCAAGATCGTCGCCCATAGCCCTAATAGATCAACGAGCCAAAGACTTATCCCACCTAATATAATATATTTAGCATAATGCCAAATATGGTGCTTAGTTTTTGAAAAACTCTGCTTAAGCGTTTCCTTAAGTGAAGCTGACGTCGTAAAGTACGGGATGATCCCCAAAAATGAACGTAAAGCTAGATAATAGAGCACTAAAAAGATCATCAGCCCTATTCCCAATATTATCCGCCGATTAGTAAAGATCCAAGCACTGAGCGAAAGTGAAAGGGCTACTTGATTTAAGCGCTCCAAACTAAAACTTAGCGCACTGAATGGCAACCATAAAAATAACAAAATAACGATATAAAATAATTTGGCTAAATAGTTCTTTCCAGTTTGTTTCGTCAAAGTCGTCGCTAAAAGTGGTAAGAGTATAATGCTCAAAAGACTAAAGATCGGCCAATACAGCATCAAACTGTTCAAAAATATAATAATACAACCTAAGACCACTAAGGTTTGATCCAATTTTTTCAAAATTTCTCACCTCACAAAAAAAGGATACGGTAAAACCGCATCCCCTTGTCAAATATAATGATTATTTTTTATCTTCGTCTGTTAAAAGACCTGTACCAAGTTTTTCAGAACCTAATTCTTGGAAGTCATAGTGCAACTTAGCATTGTCATCAAATTCGGCGATCGCTAAACGGATCAATTCATCGATCAAGGCCTTGTAGTTGATACCAGAAACAGCCCAAAGTTGTGGATACAATGAAATATTCGTGAACCCTGGTAAGGTGTTAACTTCACCAAAGTAAGGAACATTGTTCTCATCAACTAAGAAGTCCATCCGAGCCATACCACGGTTGTCTAACACTCGGAAAGCATCTAAGGACATTTGCTGGATCTCTTTTGTTAGATCTTCTGGTAATTCAACTGGAATTTCAAAGACCACGCCTGAAGCATCCACGAATTTGTTGTTGTAATCGTAGAAGTCATCGCCTTCAGGAACTACAACTGCACCTAATTTAGATGCCTTAGCTTCACGGTTACCTAATACGGAACATTCAACTTCACGTGGGCTATTGATCGTTTCTTCGATCAAGACCTTGTAGTCATAACGAAAAGCATCGTCTAAAGCTGCTTCAAATTCTTCCTTGTTAGCAACTTTGTGGATCCCAACAGAAGAACCTTGACGTGCTGGTTTGATGAATAATGTTTCACCTAATTTGGCAGCACATTCTTCATATGGATGATCAGCACGTGTTTCAGGTGTGACCACCACATATTTAGTATTGCGGATCCCATGTAAAGTCAAAAGTTGTTTCGTTAAGTCCTTATCAAAGGAAACACCTGAAGAAGCGATCCCACTACCGATATAAGGTTTGTTCAATAAACGAAACAACCCTTGCACAGTCCCATCTTCACCCATGTTACCGTGGATAACTGGATAGAAAAGATCAACATCTTTAACTTCTGAAAGATTTTGTAAGTTAGCTAATGGGTTGGAAAAATCAACATCTTTGATCGCTTCGGCAACCACTTCATCTTCCACAGCGCCATTAAAGATCTTCATTGAGTCTTCATTACCAAGTAAGAAACCGTCCTTAGTGAACATAAAGACTGAAACTTCATATTTGTCCTTATCTAATGCGTCGTAAACTGTGTGTGCGGAACGCTTTGAAACATCGTGTTCAGATGAGTTTCCGCCAAAAAGCAATGCAATGTGCAATTTTTTATCTGCCATAATGGTATATCCATCCTCTTATATATAATATTATTATACGGCTTTTTATTGTCCACAAATCAGCCTTAACAGCGGTCTTTTTGTCTCCAATAACTAAGAAAATGATACCACGAAAAGGCATTTTTTGTCATGTATTTAGGAAAAAAATAACTCAGTACGTAAAATATGCTCACAATTCAAGGATGGCTTTTCCCTGTTTGATAGTTTCGAACATTTCATGGGCCATTTGACCAAATTTTTGCTTTTCATGAGTCAAGTGAAATTCCAAAATGTCTAAAGCACAAAAGAACAACAGGCAATGTTGAAGACTATAATTAGGGATCTCAAGTTCTTTTTGACTGCGATAACCTGAAATAAATGCATTGCGCAGATCACGTTCCTTGACCTCATTAAAGAAAAACTTGATCAGATCTTCATAAGCTACCCCCATATGAGCCCGTTCAAAATCGATCAAAACTTCATGATCACCATAAAGCATCAAGTTACGGATGCTAAAATCACCGTGCAAGACGACTTTGGGTAGTAGATCATAGTCTGTGTCAGCTGGCGCTAGGTCTTCTTCTAAGAGTGAAAAGACCTCATTTACTTCAGTTTCATACGCCGTACCAGCAAATTTAGCCACCTGTTCTTCCAAACGTTGTGACAGCGCACGTTTATCATCAGGAACAGCCACTTTTTCTGTTAACCCAGCATGAAACAAGGCTAATTTCTCGCCAAATTGGTAAGCTTTAGCCAGCGTTAGATCTTCTTTTTCAACGTCATTCATCACTCTATCTTTCAAAACGATAACGTAATTATCCTCATAGATCACATTATCAAGATAAATATCTGGACAATAGACTTGATTTACATGCTGCTCTGCATAAAACTTGTCTTTATCTTTGAAGATCTTAACGAACAGATCACAAGCAAACCGCTTGCTGTGACCTGTCAAATGCTTGTTTCCCGCTACATCATGGATCGTTTCTAGATCAGCTTGATAGTATTCATTTAAAAAATCGATCAACATTAATCTCGCATCCCTTTTCTCATTCTTACTATCTTCTATTATACTTATTCATTTTTGGTACGTCTATGCTCTACCAAAAGGCCATGTATTTCCAAAGCTTACTTGAACAATATCTGATTTTTTATTTTGAATAGATCCAGCTAGCATTAGCTTCTCATATCATAATTTGTTAGATATGAACTCTATTATTTACATCCTGTACTTGATTCACTCTTGCAACTTATCTATGGTTAGGATATTCTTTGTAGGTATGATTATTTTATGTAAAAAGGAAGGTTTATTTTCATGGACAACACACAAACACACGGAAAATATATCAGTTGGCCGATCTTGACGTTGATGGCTTTTGTGACCGTCATCGGCTTTGATGATATTATGTACAACTTTAAAAACCAAGGTATGACAGTGATCACATCTTGGATCTTGATGCTCTTTTTATATGTTATCCCTTATTCTTTAATGGTCGGACAACTTGGATCTGTCTTCAATAAAGAAGGCGGTGGCCTGAGCTCCTGGATCAGAGGGACAAATGGTGAATTTCTCGGTTACTTTACTGCTTGGACTTATTGGGCGGCTTCAGTGCCTTATGTCGTTGACTCAGCTAACTCTGTTGTCGTTGGCTTTGGTTGGGCTTTTACTGGCTCAGGCAAATTCCAAGACACCATGTCAAATGCAGAATTTACTCTTTGGACTTTTATTATTTTCATTATCTTTATCATTATTCAACGACGCTTAGCTAACTCAATGGAATTTCTAAGCGTTGTTGGGGGCGGAATGATGTTTGTCATGACGATCCTCTTTGTCGTATTAGCCTTTGTTGGCTTGGCTAAAAATGGCGGACACATGGCAACTCAACCGATGAACGTACATACGATCATTCCTAATTTTGATCTGAAATATTGGACGACTGTCGGAATGTTGATCTACGCTGTTAATGGGAGCGAATTGATCGCACCATATGTAACACAAATGCGTAGACCACAGCGTGAATTCCCTAAAGCAATGATCGCCTTAGCCGTTATGACAGCTTTTCTAACGATCTTTGGCTCTTTTGCCTTAGGGATCTACTTTAACGCTTATCACTTACCAAATGACCTTAAGATGAACGGCTCTTACTACGCTTTTAGAGCTTTGGGAGAACAATTTGGGCTCGGTGATATCTTCATGTATGTCTATGCTTGGACTTCGGTCGTCTACATGTGTGCTTTACTAGCAGTTTTATTAGATGCGATGACACGGATGTTGATCTCAGATACCGGTGATAAATACATGCCTGAATTCTTACGTAAAACGACCAAAGATGGTCTTCCGATCAACGGTTACATTTTGACCTGTACTTTATGTGCCTTCATTATGTTCTTGGGTGTATTCTTACCTGAAATGAATGACGTCTTTAACTGGCTTTTGAACTTAAACGGGATCATCTCTCCTGGGGTAACTTGCTGGATCTTTTATGCTTTCATGCGGATCCGCAAAAACTCTAGCAAATACCCATCCCAATATGTCTTTATCAAAAATGATAAACTAGCTTATCTTGCTGGACTTTTATTGTTACTCGTTACGGCATTGGCTACCCTACTTGGGATCGCCCCACAAGATGTTGAACAGTTCAGCCATACTTGGTGGTACGAATTGGTCATCAATATCGTCTCGATCGTCGTTTTGATCGGTCTAGGTGCCTTGTTACCTTCGATAAGACGACGTGAGCTCAAATATGGCACTGCTTTTGATCGATCACAATGGTATCTAATGATCGCACTTGTTGTCTTTTCTGTAGTCTTTGATGTTTGGCTCGGCGGAACAAAGATCGCCTTACGGTTAGTTTATATCATCATTGAAGTCGTGATCGCACTGGCTTTACTTGTCTTGATCGCACATAAAAAACCTAGTCAAAACTAGTTTTTTCCCCTACTTAGTCTGTAGACTGAGTGGGGGTTTTTGTCCTACACTTATAAGATACGCAAATTGAACCAAATACTTTTATATAAGTTTCCCTAGTATTTTCTCACAGAAACTTTATTTTGTTCGGTAAAGATAGCTATGACTAATATTACAAAAAAGCTGGTGAGTAGCTCATCAGCTTTTTCTACGTCATTTTTGATTTATCTCCGTCATTTCACCCTAAAATGACGGAGATTTCTCGACCAAAAAATAGCTTCCAGAAATTCAGTCTCTCTGGAAGCTATAAATTATAGTTCTATATACTTTTTATGTCATTTGTGTATTAACGCTTACTCATTTTCTCTAGTATGCCTGCCAACAAGACTGGGATAATTGCGATAAAAACCGTTCCTCTTTCACCCCAGATAAGTAGTCCTAGTGCCAAAATAACTGAGAGGACCGCTAATACAAGTGCTAGTTGATGATAAAGTTTCTTTTTCATGATGACCTTCCTTCCTAATCAGTAAATGTTCGTCCATAAATGATCGTGGCTATTTTTAATGAGATAATTGTACCTATGAGAAGCACCAGCACTGCGCCCATTATCAACAAAGCATTATTAGTTTTTGCAAGCCAGACAGTAAAAGTTACACCAAAACTTGTTTTTTGCAACGCATAAACACCACCCATGATCAGTGCCAAAAAAATTATATTTACGAGCGTATTGCCAAAAGTTCCAAAAGCATAAATAAAAGGCAACAAGATCACGATATACAGCATACCAAACAGCAAGCCAACTCCAATAATGATCAGATGAAGTTCTAAACTGTATTGCCCAAAAATAGCATGAGCCACTAAACACAAAGAAAAAACTCCCCCACCCACTAAAGCCGTCAACATGAAACAAAATAAGTAACGAGCTAGCACTATTTTTTCTTTTGCGATCGGAAAAACGCCAACGAATCGTTCCCACCCACTCTCATGGTCAGCCACTAATAAACTGGTCGGCAACGCAGCTAGAGCTAAGGGTAAGATCATTGCTAAAAATAAGGTCCCAGCTTCTTTTAAAAAAAGCATCATTACAATTGTTACTACTACAAGAAAAATACGCTGAATGTGGTTAAATTTATTCAAAATAAGCTGAAAATCTTTATACAGTAGTCCTTTCATCGATCTTCACCCCTTTTACTAGAAATAGTAGAATTTCTTCTAACGTAGCATAACGAGTAGCAGTAGCTTTTTTACCCGTGACTTCTACCAAATATTTTGTCGTCTCTGCTTGTTTGAGCTGATAACACTTCTTATGCCTTTTAGTGGTCACGACAAAACGTTTAAGTAGGTCATCTCTATTCTCTTGTAGCAAGATCTCACCGTTATGAATAAAAACAAAATAACTAGCGACTTGCTCCAGATCACTTAAAATATGGGAAGACAAAACAACGGTCATTTTTTGCTTTTGTACATAAGACTCTAACAATGACAAGATCTCTCTTCTAATGATCGGATCAAGGCCACTAGTAGCCTCATCTGCAAAGAGTATTTGGGGATGATGGGCTAAGGCAACCGCAAAATTCAATTTGACTGTCATCCCACGCGAAAATTCCTTTAGTTTTTTAGTGGTCGGTAAAGCAAAGTCTTGAAGCAAAGTCAAAAACAGCTCTTCATCCCAACTAGGGTAGATATCTCTCATCATCTTTTCGATCTGACTTGCTGAAAAAGAAAGTGGGAAAAAGTTCTTTTCTAAAACTACCCCTAGTTTTAGCTTGATCTGTCGTTCATGTTTTTGATAACTTGACCCAAAAATTCTTATACTGCCTGTGTCACTTCTTATTTGGTTTAACAAAAGTTGCAATAGTGTCGATTTCCCTGCGCCATTTTCTCCGATCAAGCCGACAAAACTACCAGCATTGACGTTTAGCTCATCAATATGCAAACGAAATCCGCCATAGTTTTTTGTTAGCTCTGAGATCGTTATTACTGGTTTTAGTTGCATAATATCACCTCAACAACATATACAAAACAGTGAGACAATTTCCTAAAAAAATAGTAATTGTAATCAGAACGTCGATTTTTTGTGACATTCCAATTTTTCTAAGTTTGAAGTATAAAAAGCAAGCTACAATAAGATAATTGCATAAGCTAGTTGTCACTGTAACAAGGTCAGTTTCTGAAAATATTGCTCCAATGATCATAGATACTATCGTAGTAAGACAGTAAGCTGATAAATATATATAATAAAGCGTATTTTTAAAATCATATTTCAATAGATCTATCCCACAAAACTTCCTACCTACATTTTCAATAATAAAATAATTAATGTTAACATTTAAGATTAATATTCCTGCAGTTATCACTACTGAGATCCCTATAAAAATCAGTGTTGTACTAAAATCAAAAGCTACATCATATTTTACTTGAATTTCACTTTTCGCGATAAAAATACTTCGGATAATAAAGAGCACTAGTGAAATAGCATACAATATAGCTAGTTTTCGATTTTTGATATTCATTATATTCTCCTTAATTGAGAAATTTGACCATTAAGGGAGTGATAAAAGTTTCAATTCCTGCTCCAAATATCAGTAACAAAAAAGAGATTTGTAAATGTCTTAAAAAATACACTTTTGTTTGTTCTTTTCTTTTCAAACAAATTGTTGCATCAGCAAGATAAATATAAGCAGCAATTTCAAATATCCCATGTGGTACGACTAGCAATAAGTAATCAAATGTTGGAAAAGCAGCTAGCAATGATCCTAAAATAGCTCCATTAACTATAAAAAAAAGATACACTATTATTTCTCCGAATACATAAGCTAGCAATAACCAAATACTTGCGATCGTATTTTTTAGTAATATTTGAATAAAATCCTGCCAACTAAATACCACTCCGTAATTTAAAATTACTTGTTTTTCAGAAGAATTAGAAAAATAGAAAACTATCAAGGCACTTGATAAATACGTCAGAATTAAATATTTTTTTTTCGTCATTTTTTAATATTTCTCTATTGAAAAAATTGAGGAAGATCATCTCTCCCCCAATCTTTTCAAAGCATTACGCACTTACGACACCAAACGCAGCCAAGACTGGTCCTACCCAAGCAGGCAACGTGACTCCCGCAACAATTGCAAAAGCATCTACGATCGATCCGCCAGCGGCAACAAAATCAACAATATCTTGATACCAACCAGGTGCTAACTGAATACCAAACTTGTTACAAACCCAATAAATATTACCTAAAGCTAGTACAACACCTACAGATGCCACTAAACTAAATAAGAAGCCTTTTTCGATTCTAGTTAATTTGAAATGTGATAATACATCTTTCATTTTTGCCACACCTTTCTTAGATATAATTTTGAGGTACCACTGACGCTATCTGATAAACCTATGTGTACTTGAGCACACTCTCAATATACCACTTGATCGGTCATTATTTTAATAATCTCAGATATGAATCTTACTCAAAATATTTTTTCATATTTGAGAATTAAGAAATAACTTTGCAAAAGGAGCTACAATTAAATGGAAGGAGGATGATATTATGCTAAAAAAATTTTTTTCATTTGTAATATTTTTTCCGTTTCTCCTACTACCATTTTTATAACTATTATCTAAATTAATGAAATTCTAGGTTTTTAAGCACTGTAAAAGTAATTGGCTAAAAACCTAGAATTTTATTGTAAAAGTCGCTTTAAGTTTATATTTAAAATATTGGCTACTGTTGGATTACCTAACGCAGTGATCATTTCAATATCATGCTCCAACTCAGCTAATTCAACACTTTGATCTGTCAGATATGCAACAACTTTTTTTAGAAAATGTAAGCAGGTAGTCGCAAACATATCTTGGTAGTTTAACATCTTTTCTAATTCATCCATGAAGTATTTTACATAATACATTTTCCTTCGTTCTAATAACGATAAAATAAGGTTTAAACACGTTAATTCCGCAGTTTTATGATGACTCGTCAAAGATAAATATATTTTATCTCGGTCTATAAAAGCTTTCCCTAAAAAAATCAAATCATCGTCTGATAGAATAGACATCGTATTGCCAAAAAGATACAGTTCATATTCAGTCCATCCCTCGATCCCATAAAGGTAATCAGTCACAAACTCTTTTTCTTTTTCCAAGATCTCATAGTTACTATCAAGTGATCTTAATGCTACTTTAACTACTAATAGATTCAACTGGTCATAAACCTCAAAAGTCTCATGTCCTTTAACACTATCCAATAATCCCTTCAATCCTTCAATGTCATGTTTGGCATGTAATTTAGCAACGCTTTTCCCTAATTTAAAAAAGAACGGTTCTTGATAATTATTCAGTGCATGACCAAATTCCGAAAAACTCATATGGATCTTTGCAATGGCTACTAATAACTTATCTGCTGACAACATCGTCTGCCCATTTTCAAACTTAGATAACTGTGAGATCGAAAGAGTATCACCTGCAACATCTTTTAATTTTAATCCGCGTGCAATTCGTAACTCACGAAAAAGTTCACCTAGTTCCAATGATTTTTGCTCATCCAAAGATATCAACTCCTACTTGATATGGCACTTATATAAATTCGCTTTTAGTATAGCATCGATCAAAAAAAATGTGTGGTACAAGGTTTTAAAGTTTATCAGACTAAAAAGCGCTAAGTTCTGCCTTGCTTTTGCCAGAACTTAGCGCTTCTTGTTAATTTTTTACGAATTGATCTATATCTTTTTTAAAAAACACTTCCTGTATTCTTGTAAAAAGTAATACTTGGGTCAGCAACACTAATTTTTACGACTTAATTTTCATCCCTTTATTCGTCTTTACTTCTTTATATTTTTTTAGAAGTGTAGTAATACAGATAACTACCCATGTCATTACCGCAATACCACATAAAATATAATATGTTTGCTTCATTACATATCGAACGACCACGCGATTTTTCCCTTGAGCAAGTTTTACTTGGACTGTTCCGCGATCACTTACAGAATATGGAAATTCTTTGCCGTTAACATATACTTTCTCACTAGGATAATTAACAACAGGTAGATCAACTAGTGCTGACTTTTGAAGTTTTACTTGGTAATCAAGTTCGTTAGGTGCTACGCTTGGATCTATAGTGATATCTTTATTCTCTATTTTTGCTTTATGCAACATAATACTTTGAGATCTATCTAATATCGTCTTTTGCACATTTGAATCAGTTATCGTTACATTTCCATCAAACGAAGCTTTCGGGTAATAGTCTGTCTCGCCATAAAGTACTCGATAAGTATACATATCATAGTAATTATCTTTATCCAAAATAGCCCCTGCAGGCACTGGATCTGTAATATTTCCCTTCTTTAGTCGCGCTTCTGGCGTAGCATCATAGATCCTGTCTAATACTGGTGTTAGTGTTTGAATATAAAGACACATCATTACACCTAGCACACAAAAGAACAACATTTTTTTATGTGCTTGAAATTTATTAAATACTCGCTCAAATATCAAAGATAAGGTAGCTGCCATAAATAAAGATGCATAGGTCAAAAAACGATATGGAAATTGGATCATCCCTAAGAAAAATAAACTATCTATCCGGGCTAACTCTGTATATGGGAATAAATTAGTCGATAAAGCTATAAATATCAACCCTAGAATATAGATCCAAAATTCTTGTTTCTTATTTCTTACAAAATACCAACCACTGATCGCTGCCATTAAAAATATTATTCCAACACCTCGATTAGTAGCATGATTCTCCAAAGAAGCTGCCCAGAGGTCTTGCATACTATACAAAAAAGCAAAGCCAAAACTAGGTGTTCCCAATTTTGTATGCATAAAGTCTGTAAAAAATGGATAAATGACCCAAAGCGATAATATCAATGCTAAACCGATACTTTTAAAGAGCGCCATCCATCTGACTTTAGGAAATTTGATATCAACGACCAATTTACTAATAAATAATACGAACATAAGTATTACTGTGATCACGACACTTATCAAATGACTATATAGTAATAGTGCAACACCTATTCCTAATAATGGCCACTTTCTATGATCTCCCCAGATCACTTCATAAAATCCATATAATGCCAGTGGGACAAATGTATACGCAATAAATTCACCTAAAACATAATTTCTAACACCCAAATATAGGTGGTAAATCGCTATTGTATAAAACAGAGCAAACATGAGTGCTCTAAGCTTGCTTCGTGAAAAGCCATACATCGAATAGTATGCAATACTAAGCGTTAAAAACATAAAAAGACCATACCACACATAAAATGATGTTATCGGATCAAGGAAAAATCGTAAGCACGCCCAAGGATACAAAAAAACTGTTGGATAAAATAAAAATGAACCAACACCACTATTGTGGAATGTATGCGTTGCAATAAAGGTGAACAACTCGCCTGCTTTTAAATTTTGATATATTTCCTCGACTCTAGAAAAATGAAAACTTCCATCAGAATCGATCCCTAACTGTCTTGTTTTATATAGAAAAAAGACAAAAAAAATACTTAAAAACATAAAAAAGATATAGACACTTATTTTTTTACCCCATGTTTTCATACAACAATACTCCCTCTCATAATTTTTTGCTAGCGTATATAAGCTTTGACAAGATGTTATTTAATTTTTCTGCTAAGGTCTCTACTTTCATCAAATAAAATAGTTTTTGTCTGCCCCATTCGATCACTGAACAGCATAAATAGATCATAAAGCTCACAAAAATGACATCAACAACTAATACCCAAGGCGACTCAAACGCAAGCGTCGCTAACCTTCCTTGGAGAATATATACAGCCACCATCGGTTGTAAATGGATCAAGTACACTCCAAAAGTCAACGGAGCAAATACTTTTACCCATTTGATCTGAGATGGCTGAAGCCTTAAGTCTTTAAAATGATTTAATAGTGCGATCGCCATAAATAGCATCGTCGGGGCTGGATAATTGATCAGTAGTCGTCCATGTCCTTCTTCGCCACCAAGCAGTAGTAAAACGACAAATGATAGTACTGCCATTCCTATAAAAATCAGTCGATCATGTTTCCATAAATTCCAATCGTGCAGCTTAATATAGCCCCCTATCAAGTACAAAACCATCAACCATAAAAAACTATATCCACTTTGGAGTGCTAAAAATTCTTTGACCCTAAAAATAAACGTCTCCCCGATCGAAAAAAATACGATCGATCCTAAGATCAATTTTTGCAACATATTCTTATCTAAATTCTTCAACAGGTAATTTAAAAACGGCATAAAGAAAAATAGTACAAAATAAGCAGAAAAATACCAATACCTCTGATAAGATACTGGAAAAAACATTTGGATCATCTCGCTCTTACTCAACTCAGCTCTAGGTACCACTCCTGCTACCACAATATTTAACACGACAGAATAGAATAATACCTGCAACCACAACTTAATAATATTTACGGTCTTGAACTTAGCTTTGACCCCAACATAGCCAGATATCAGTGCATAACAGTTTACAGCTGCATAACAAATAACATCTAATATCCAACTTAGATCATAATTTAGTGTTCCGATCCCTAGCTGAGTCGCTTGCTTTATCACCTCTCCTTTAAGCAAAACGTGATTTAAAACGATCATATACATCGAAACTATTCTTAATAGATCGATACCGTAATTTCTCTTAGACATATATCCACCTTCTTACAGCTCCTAATTTTGCCAATACAAGAATTATATTTCTTTTAATCACTATAATCAAGAACTATATTTCTATAAAATACAGAAATATATTGAGTTATAATCTAGGAAATATTTTTCTATTATTAAAAGTAAACATGATAGGAGAGTATTTTAAATGAGTGCCAAGCATATTGATATCGGTCAAACAATAAAATTTTATCGAAAAAAACAAGGGCTAACACAGGAACAAGTGGCTGAAAATAGTGGGTTATCAGTTAAATATATCTCTTTACTAGAAAATGGTTCAGCAAAAAATATCAGCATCCAAAAGCTCTCTGATATTGCTGATGCACTTGATGTCGATCTTGCAACATTACTTACTAACGATAAGCCTCAATTCTCTGACAATTCGACTCCATATACCGAACTTCTCTTTTTGAAACTTCAAAATTTACCTACAGAAAAATCAGAAGAATTCAGTAAAATATTTCTCGATCTATTTAGATCATTGGAAAACTTTAGCCAAAAATAATAGCTAGCTCGATATTCTCCAGTACTTCCATTGAAATAATACAACTTTTATAATAAAAAAGAACTGATGAGTGATAGTTTCTCACCAGCTCTTTAAATATGATCATTAAAGCCTTTGACAACATTGCAGACCCTTTCAAAATATATCAGTTATTCATCTTTTGATACGCTTTGATGAACACCCAGATATCTAATCCAAACCAGACTAGTAACACAAAAATATCGCGCAAACCTAAATAATAATTATAAATATCTTTTACGTAACCAACTAACATTTTTAAATAAGTATTGACCGTTAGTTGTTCATATAACTCATCATCAATTTGAAAACAAGCGATAGCATCCATTATCTTTTTACCATCTTCCATACTAGCATTTATCGCTAAGCTAGTATCCATTTTTCCATGATCTCATCTACTATCATTTTTCTCACCTCTAGTATTTCCCAAGAAATATCATCTATACCATAGCACAGTTATAGCTGGTCATTCCATACAAAAACACATCCCAGCCAAACGCCAAGATGTGTTTTCCTTTATCCTACTGAGTCTTCCATTTGATATTCGATCAAGCGGTTCAACTCAACCGCATACTCCATTGGTAGCTCTTTGGTGAATGGTTCAACAAAGCCCATAATGATCATTTCAGTCGCTTTTTCTTCGGAGATCCCACGACTCATCAAGTAGTAGAGTTGTTCTTCTGAGATCTTGGAGACTTTGGCTTCGTGCTCCATTGAAACATTGCCATTCAAGATCTCATTAAATGGGATCGTATCGCTGGCTGATTTGTCATCCATGATGATCGTATCACATTCGATATGTGCAAATGAGCCATCGGAGTGCCGGCCAAAGCGGACTTGTCCGCGATAATCGACCCGACCCCCATCTTTACAAAGTGACTTTGAAACGATCGAAGACGAAGTATTTTTAGCATTATGGATCATCCGCGCCCCAGTATCAGAGTCAATATCTTTACCCGCAAAGGCGATCGATAACATCGTCCCTCGAGCACCACGACCATCTAAGTAGACACTTGGATATTTCATGGTAACTTTTGAACCTAAGTTACCATCGACCCATTCCATCGTCGCATTCTCTAAAGCCCGCGCCCGTTTAGTCTCTAAACTGTAGACGTTATCGGACCAGTTTTGGATCGTGGTATAACGACAGTAAGCATCTTTTAAGACGTTTACCTCAACGACCGCCGCGTGTAAGCTATCTTCAGAATAGTTTGGCGCAGTACAGCCTTCCACATAATTGATACTTGCTCCTTCATCGACAATGATCAACGTTCGTTCAAACTGACCTGAGTTACCCGCATTGATCCGGAAATAACTTTGGATCGGCACTGAGACTTTAACGCCCTTTGGTACGTAGATAAAGGTCCCACCTGACCAAACAGCCGAATTCAAAGCTGCCATCTTGTTATCGGCTGGCGGGATCAATTTCCCGAAGTATTTTTTGACTAATTCGGGATATTCTTGGACAGCCGAATCAGTATCCATAAAAACGATCCCCAAGTTATCAAAATCTTTACGCATATTGTGATAGACCACTTCAGATTCGTACTGAGCCGAAGAACCCGCTAAGTATTTACGTTCCGCTTCGGGGACTCCAAGACGATCAAACGTCTTTTTGATCTCTTCGGGCACATCATCCCAGTCACGGGCAACACGATCAGAATCACGTCTAAAGTAATTGATATGTTCAAAATCAAGGGGAGATAAGTCAGGGCCAAAATCAGGCATTGGCAACTTGCGGTATAATTCATAGGCTTTTAATCGAAAATCTAACATCCATTCTGGCTCATTTTTAGCAGCCGAGATCTGGCGGACGATGTCTTCTGTCAAACCTTCCCCTGTTGTAAAAAGTGGTTCGATATCATCTTTAAAACCGTATTTGTATTCGCCACCCAATTCAGGCATTGTATTTTCAGTCATGGGCTTTGTCCTCCTTCTCTAGTGCTTGGTAGATCGCTTTCCAGGCTAAAGTTGCACACTTGATCCGTGCTGGAAATTGAGCGACCCCTTCTAAGACGACAGCATCGCCTAATAAATCTTCATAATCTTTATCTTCATTTTTAGTGATCATTTCTGAAAATGCCTCGACCATCTCACTGACCTGTGCTGGCGTTTTGCCGATCACTTCATCGGTCATCATTGAAGCAGAAGCCTGTGAGATCGTACAACCCGTCCCACTAAAAGCAATATCAGCGATCTTACCTTCATCATCTAGTTTGACTTCTAACTCTAACACATCCCCACAAGTCGGATTGCGCAATTCGATCTGCTTATCAGCTACAGGAAGATTGCCATGATGATGAGGACGATCAGCATGTTCTAAGATCATTTGACGGTATAAATTATCTAAACTGGATAAACTCATCGAAAGAACTCCCTTGTTTTGATCAATGCCTCCACTAATTTATCAGCATCTTCTTTAGTGTTATACAAATAAAAGCTAGCCCGAGCCGAAGCTGCGATCTGTAATTTTTTCATCAACGGTTGGGCACAGTGATGACCAGCCCTGATCGCAACCCCTTCCATATCAAGCGCCGTCGCCGTGTCATGTGGATGTAGTCCTGCAAGGTTAAACGAAATGATCCCTGCATGTTTAGCTGGATCAGCTGAACCATACAATTCAAACCCATCGATCGCTTGTAGCTTAGGCAAAACATATTCCATCAACTCGGTCTCATGCTGTAAAATATTGGTCAACCCAACTGCTTGCAAATAATCGATCGCTTTTCCTAAGGCGATCACTCCTGCAATATTTTGGGTCCCACCTTCAAATTTCCACGGAACTTCTTTAAAGGTCGAATGCTCTAATTCGACAAAGTCGATCATCTCACCCCCAAAATCAAGTGGCTCCATCTGGTTTAGTAAGTCCAGCTTGCCCCACAAGATCCCGATCCCCGTTGGGCCTAGCATCTTATGTCCAGAAAAGGCTAAAAAATCAATATCTAATTCTTTAACGTCTACTGGCATATGGGGAACTGATTGTGCCCCATCCACGACCATGATAGCACCGTTTTGATGTGCTAATTGAGCGAGTTCTTTGATCGGATTGACGGCTCCTAAGACGTTTGACACCTGCGCTAGCGATACGATCTTGGTCTTTTCAGTGATCAGTTGCTTGGCATTTTCTAAGTCAACTTGACCATCTGCATTTAGCTCCAAATAGACTAGCTTTGCCCCTATTTTTTCACAGACCTGTTGCCAGGGAACGATATTGGAATGGTGTTCTGCATAGGATAAAACGATCTCGTCTCCTGGATGTAGGAATTTTTTTGCATAGCCTCGTGCGATCCAATTGAGACTTTCTGTCGTACCTTTAGTGTAGACAATTTCACATTCACTATCAGCATTGATCAGCTCTTTGACCTTTTGGCGCGTAGCTTCATAAGCATTTGTTGCTCGTTGTGCTAAAGTATGCACGCCTCGATGAACGTTAGCATTGTCATGTTCATAATAGTCCACTAAGCTTTGGATCACAGCTTGTGGCTTTTGGGTCGTAGCCGCATTATCCAAATAGACTAACGGCTCCCCGTTGACTTTTTGATCTAAGATCTTAAAATCAGTCCGGATCTCATTTTTCATCTTGTCCATCGATAAGCTTCCTTTCGATCATGTCGGAGAGCTCTGTTTGAACTTTCCGACTTGGAATGGCCGTCAAAACAGGGCCTAAGAAACCACGGATCACTAAACGTTCAGCGATCTCTTTTGACAAGCCCCGACTCATCAAGTAATACAACTGGTCTTGATCGATCCGTCCGACACTGGCAGCGTGACCAGCAGTAACGGCATTGTCATCGATCAATAAGATCGGGTTAGCATCGCCTCGTGCTTTAGTCGAAAGCATCAAGACCCGACTTTCCTGTTGTGCATCGGCTCCCTTAGCACCATGAATGATGTGACCGATCCCATTAAAGACCAGCGATGACCGGGATAAGATGACTCCATGTTGGAGAATATGACCGATCGAATGTCTACCATAATTAGTCACGCGGGTATCGATCCCTTGAACTTGTTTACCTGTCGAGATCGCAACGACTTTAGTTTCAGCATGGGATCCATCACCGATCAGATCAGAGTCAAAGTCTCCAACGATATTACCGTCATTCATCATCCCCATCGACCAGTCGATCTTAGCATCTTGGTCCAAATGCCCCCGACGATTGAGATAAGCAGTTGTATTTTTACCCAAGCGATCGACACTGGCAAACTTCACGTGACTGCCCGCCTTGGCAAAAACTTCTACGATCACGCTAGCAGTTGTATTTTGTTCACCGTAAGTCTGCAAATTCTCCAAATATGAAATTTCACTATTGACATCAGCGATCAACAAAACATGATGTACAAAGTCTTGTTTTGTCGTGGCATCTTGAATGAAGTACGACGTCAAAGGTTCTTCTACTACGACATTTTTAGGTACGTAGATCAACACCCCACTGGTAACATTAGCAGCATGTTGCATATTCAAACGATTTTCATCATCTTTGATCGCTTCCATGAAGTACTTCTCGATGAATTCTGGATGTTCTTTTAAAGCTGTTTGCCAATCACAGACGATCACCCCTTGGGCTTTTAACTTTGGATCAAGTTCTAATTTGGCGGTCGTTTGCCCAAATTCGACAACAACATTATCTTTGATCGTGATCTCAGCCGTCTTAGTTTCAGGAAGTTTATTTTGGATCACTTCCACTGGCTTAGTCACTTCGATCGGCCAACGTTTGTATTTGATCTTTTCAAAGCGTGGTAACTCAAGTTCTTGAGCTTTTTTTAAAGCTTGGGTCCTTTTTTTTGTAAACCAGCTAGGCTCATTATTTTGTTTACCAAACTCTACTAGTGCCTGGGTTTGTATTGTTAGTGCACTCATCTTTACCACCACCTAAGCTTTGTCTTCTGCTAGCTTGATATCAAGCCCCAGTTCATCACGGAGACCAGCATAACCTTCAGCTTCCAAACGCTTAGCTAGATCAGGACCACCTGTCGTTACGATCCGCCCATCCATCATAACATGCACGACATCTGGTACGATATAGTTTAAAAGTCGTTGATAGTGTGTGATGATCAATGAACCAAAGTCTGGACTGCGCATCTCATTTACCCCCTTAGAAACGACCTTTAAGGCATCGATATCCAAACCAGAATCGATCTCATCTAAGATCGCAAATTTAGGCTTGATCATCATCAGTTGCAAGATCTCATTGCGTTTCTTTTCCCCACCGGAGAAACCTTCATTGAGGTAACGTTCTGCCATAGAAAATGGCATATCTAAAAAGTCCATCGTTTCTTCGAGATCTTTTAAATATTTTCGGATCGAGATCGGTTCATCTTTAGGTAACCGAGCATTGATCGCACTACGGATAAATTCAGCATTCGTGACCCCTGGGATCTCAGCTGGATATTGCATCGCTAAAAAGAGCCCTGCTCGTGCGCGTTCATCAACCGCCCAATCCAAAATATTTTCACCATCTAATAAGATCTCACCTTCAGTGATCGTGTAAGCAGGGTTGCCCATGATCGCTTCTGATAAAGTCGACTTCCCAGTTCCATTTGGGCCCATGATCGCATGGATCTCACCTGTTTGCATCTTAAGATCAAGTCCTTTTAAGATCTCTTTTCCATCGATCGAAACGTGGAGATTTTTTACTTCAAGAGTTGACATTTTTCATTCCTCCGCTAAACTAAATAAGTATACTATCATCATTGTAGTCTAATTGAGAATTACTTTCAATTGGAAAACCTTGTTCAAAATATAATTACGAAAGAAGGCATAAACGTGCAACCAATCATTGGCATTATCGGAAATTTCAACGGCGCTCTGATTCCTGAACACGCAAACTTACCTATCTCCTATATCGGGCAAGGCTATTTAGATGCCGTAAAAAAAGCCGGTGGGATCCCAGTTATCATCCCCCCAAAGAGCTCACTTGAGAGCATCAGTGCTTTGATCGATCGGATCGACGGTCTATTATTGCCCGGCGGTAAAGATATCGATCCTTATTTCTACGATGAAGAACCTAGTCTTAAACTCGGTGCGATCGACTCAACCCTTGATGCTTTTGAAATCGAATTCTTACGCCAAGCTTATGAACGCGATCTTCCGACTCTGGGTATCTGTCGCGGGCTCCAACTTGCTAATGTCTTTTTAGGTGGCAGTCTTTACCAAGATTTAAGTGACTATGATAGGCTAGCCGTCAAACACAACCAATATCAAACAGCTCCTTGGCAAGCATTGACACATTCGATCGAGGTCAAAGAAGATAACTTGATCCAAGACTTTTTTGGCACTTCAGCACGCGTAAATTCATTTCACCATCAAGCGCTAAAAGACATCTCTTCTGAATTGATCCCTGTAGCTTACAGTTCAGATGGGATCGTGGAAGCAGCAGTTGGTAAAAACTTTAATTTCTTAGGTGTCCAGTGGCATCCTGAGACACTTTACCAAGATCACGAGAATTCGTTAAAGCTTTTCATTCATCTCGTCGGTGAAGCTAAAAAATTTGCCAAACAAAGATAATATAAAAAGGCTAAAAATCATGTTTAAAATACTGTGATTTTTAGCCTTTTCTATATTTTGGGCGACTAAAGCCAAGTTTCTTGATAAACTTCAGGCTTAAAGCCACAAGTTACGGTATTTTCATCGACCATCAGCGGACGTTTAATGAGTTTACCATTTTCCGACATCATCGTTGCTGCCTCTTCTTTTGTCATCGTGGGAACTTTTTCTTTTAAGTTAAACTTGCGGTAATCTTGACCACTGGTATTGAAGAAATAACGCAATGGTCGATCACTTTTGGCAAAGATCGCTAAGAGCTCTTCTTTAGTCGGAGGATCTGCAACTAGATCTTGCTTGTCAAATTGAACTTGATTTTCCAAGAGCCATTTTTCGGCTTTTTTACAGGTACTACAACGTGCATAACAATAGAATTTTTTCATTTACACTCACCCTATCTAAAATCTGTCCCATTACTAAACATATAACTCTTGTTGTGATAACGCATCGACATCACAAATCCGACCCCGATCATATTCCCGATCAAAGCTGATCCCCCTTGACTGACAAATGGTAATGGAATACCTGTCAAAGGTAAAAGCCCGATGTTCATCCCGATATTTTCAAAAACGTGGAACAAGATCATCATGATGACCCCTGTCGAAATATAAGCATAAAACTCATTTTTCGTGTCAAAAGTCACCTGGATCATTTGAAAGATCAACAATAAGTAGATAAAGATCAATAAACAACAACCGATAAAGCCAAAATTTTCTCCAATGACCGAAAAGATCATATCTGATTGACGCACTGGCACATAAACATTGGAAACATTGAAACCTTTACCTAATAGTTGCCCTGAACCGATCGCTTTCATACTCTGCCAGAGCTGATAACTACTACCACTAGTGCTTCCAGAAGGGTCGAGCCATGAATCGATCCGTTTGAACTGGTAAGCCTGAAATCCGATCTTTTCAAGTAAAGTCCTATCATAAACAACTAAAAAGATCGCTAAACTACCTAGAACAGTCACGGCTCCAGCGACCGGTGCGATGATCTTCCAGGTGATACCTGAAACTAAGATCATCCCCCCTAAGATCGCAAAGAACACGAGCATCGTCCCAAAGTCATTTTGTAGCTTCAATAGGACTGCCACTGGGATCGTCCAAGCAAAAAGTTTACCTAACAATAACCAATCCGAACGCGTCGTGTGTTCAGGATACTCACTGTTATGTTGCGAAATGACCCGTCCCATCATTAAAATAAAGGCAGGTTTCATCACTTCGGAAGGCTGAAATGATAACGAGCCGACCGCAAACCAACTTTTAGCCCCATTCAAATAGGCCATTCTTCGACTATAAAAAAACAACACTAAGATCAGTAAAAAGATCCCGATCCCATAAGCTAGTGGTGCGATCTTCCATAGCTGCTCAGCATCAAATTGCATAATAAAGATCACAGCCCCGATCCCTAAAACATACCACATCGCTTGGGTGATCATCGTACGTGTCACACTAGTCGTACTCATATCATGCGTCAAAGCTACATAAAGTGAGATCATCCCGATCACAGCTAACACAAGGACCGAAAAGATAATGCCCCAGTCGATGCGAGCATCATCGTCTTCATCACGGCGTAAGAACTGTTGTCGCGCCATTAAAAGTCACTCCTTTTATTTGATTCTTACTAATTATATACAATTTGCCGACTGAAGAAAGGCTCAGTCGGCAAACTTATTTTTTTATTAACTTATCCGCGGTGTAAGTGGTAATCACGCAAGAGATAGTCAACAGCTTCATTTCTTGAGTTGAGCTTTGATTCTTCGCCATTGGATAAAACGGCAATATAGCGCATTCCGTCTTGTTTGACACTACCGATCACTTCATCTTGGATCGTCAATTCTAAGACTAAATCACCATTCACCATCTTTTCATTTTCAATGATCTGAATATTACGTTCTTTTTTCGACAAGGTATATCCCCCTATGTTAATTCACTTTTTCGGATTTTTATTTCTACGTAAACTAAAATGATCGCCAACTGGATCATAGCCACCTCTAACGAAAGGATTACACCGTAAAATACGGGCACATCCCATCAGCAAGCCCAATAAAGCGCCGTGTTTTTCGATCGCCTGGATCATATAAGTTGAGCAGGTCGGATAATAACGACAACTCGGTGGCAATAAGGGGGAGATCCCCTTTTGGTAAAACTTAACCGGTAAGATAAGTAACTTGCTAAAAATCTTCATTATTTACTCTTTTTTAGTTTTTCGATCTGTTCGAGCAATTGACCTGAACCGACTGCCACATCATCAAGTGGTGTGTCTGCGATCATCACTGGGATCGTCAATTCTTCTGCAAATAAAGTTTCGATCCCGTCAAGCAAGGCACCACCACCAGTGATCACGATCCCACGATCGATCACATCAGATGCAAGTTCGGGTGGCGTCTCACTCAACACTTCTTTAGCAGCTGCGATCATAGCATCCATCGTATCACGCATTGCATCTACCGTTTCATCAGATGTGATGCGGATCGATTTTGGTAACCCGCTAACAACATCACGTCCGCGTACGGTCATTTCCTTGTTGCGATGACCCTTAATGACACTGCCGATCTCGATCTTGATCTTTTCAGCTGTGTGTTCACCGATCATCAGACCGTACTCTTGGCGAACGTAATTAGCAATGTTTGCATTCAACTTATCACCAGCACTGCGTAAAGAACGACTGATCACGATATCACCTAAGGAAAGAACCGCAATATCACTGGTCCCACCGCCAATATCAATGATCATATTGCCATAAGGTTGGAAGATGTCGAGTCCAGCACCGACAGCCGCCACTTTAGGTTCTTCTTCCAAATAAACATCACCACCGCCAGATTTTTCAGCGGCTTGGCGGATCGCTTTACGTTCAATGTCAGTCGTATTAGTTGGGCAGCAGATCAGAATGGCCGGCTTAGACATCACACCTTTAACATTTAACTTCTTGATGAAATACGATAACATCTGTTCTGTCATGTCAAAGTCTGCAATGACCCCATCTTTTAATGGGCGGATCGCACGAATATTACTTGGCGTTCTGCCGACCATCTTGTAGGCTTCCGAACCCACTGCTAGGACCCGGCCAGTTTGCGTATCGACAGCTACAACTGAAGGCTCATTTAGCACAATGCCCTTACCCTTGACATTGATCAATACATTTGCCGTACCTAGATCGATACCGATATCTTTAGCCATAAAATTTTCTCCTTTTGTTTTTAATTACACATGTAAGTAGGACTGAGAGCTTATCTCAGTTCAATTCATTTTAAAATACACACAGCCAATTATAGCATATTAATTGCACCTGAAAAACCGTGTTCCCCCAATCAAATTGGTTTAATTTTAAAATTTTTTATAAAAAAAGGCTGCTAAGATAACCTGCAGCCTTGAAAATTATTATTTGATCTTCTTCTTAGAAATAACGTATTCTTCGTTTGTAATATCGTCGATCCGTTTGATCTCTGCTCCTAAAGCAGCTAATTTTTGGTGGAAGTGGTAATAACCACGATCCAAATATTGTAAATGTGTGACTTGGGTGATCCCACGTGATAGAAGTCCTGCTAAAACTAAGGCAGCAGCAGCCCGCAGATCAGTTGCAGCTACTTCAGCACCTGAAAAATCAGTTGGACCGTAAATAATGACCGAATTTCCTTCGATCTTAAAGTCAGCATTCATACGACGCATCTCTTCTAAATGCATGAAACGATTTTCAAAAACAGTTTCAGTCAAGATGCTCGTACCCTTAGCTGCTAACTGCAAGATCGAAAATTGTGGTTGCATATCCGTTGGGAAACCTGGATGTGGTAAAGTCTTGATCGTTGTTGGTTTCAATTGTTCTGGTCCGATGATGCGCAAGCCATTTTCTTCTTCTAAGACTTGAACACCCATCTCTTCTAATTTAGAGATCAAAGGCTTGTTGTGTTCGGCTACGGCATCTTTGATCAAAACATTTCCCTTAGTCAAAGCAGCGGCGACCATAAATGTTCCGGCTTCGATCCGATCTTGAATGATCGCATGCTCAGTACCGTGTAAAGTCTCGACCCCCGTGATCTTTAAGGTTTCAGTCCCAGCACCTTTGACTTTAGCACCCATTTTGTTCAAAATATTGGCTAAGTCAACGATCTCTGGTTCACGTGCAACATTTTCGATGATCGTGGTTCCCTTGGCTAAAGTAGCTGCCATCATGATATTTTGTGTTGCACCAACACTTGGGAAATCAAGGTAGATATTTGCACCCTTGAGTCCATTTGGCGCAAAAGCCTCAATGTAACCGTCATGCCGATCGATCTTTGCACCTAAAGCTTCAAGGCCCTTCAAATGTAAGTCGATCGGACGTGAGCCGATCGCACAACCACCTGGCATCGCCACTTTAGCACGACCTAAACGCGCCAAAAGTGGTCCCAAAACAACGATCGATGCTCGCATCTTTGAGACATACTTGAATGGTGCTTCATAAGAAAGTTCATCAGTTGCGTCCAATGCAATCGTTTTATTTTCTTCGTCAAAACCAACCTTAACATTTAAAAAGCGGATCACATTGTTCATTGTATAAACGTCAGATAAGATCGGAACATTTGTCAAAAATGTGCGACCTTCACTTGGTAAGATACCCGCAGCTAAAATCGGTAAGACCGCATTTTTTGCTCCTTCGATCTCTACTGTTCCATTCAATCTATGCCCGCCACGCACAATAATCTTTTCCAATTGTTACTCCTCCGAAAATTACTATATTATTTAAATCAAATATGATAGATGTACCACATTGTCCACAAAGCTCGTAAAAAACGAACTGCAGGCAAAACCAAGAGCTACCGCGACCATGACTAATACAAGCCGGAAACTATTTTGCCGTGCTGGTTCAATGTAGCGATCGAGTCTCAAAGACTGGAGTCCCACAAATGCCAAGGCGATAAAGACAAAATGACTGATGATCATCAAAAGCGCCATTATTCCTATATATTGCATCTTTTTCCCTCTTCTCTTTTACTCAATCCGAAATAATCATAGCATAATTTTTCAGTTCAGTCACTCATTTACGGTGAATCTATAAAAAAATATAGCTATATCTACGCGAAATTCAGATAAAACGCTTACTCAGATATAGCAAAAAAATCCTTGCCAAAATGACAAGGATCTTTTTGCTTATTTCTTCGAAACACTCAAACGGTTGATCGCCCGACGTAAAGAAACTTCAGCACGCTTTAATTCATTATCATCGTGATTTTCTTTGGCTTTTGCGATCCGTGCTTCGGCACGTTTGCGCGCCCGTTCAGCCCGTGAAGTGTCGATCTCTTCTTTTCTTTCAGCTGCTGATGCAACTACAGATAAAACATTGTTTGAAAATTCGATGAATCCACCGCTAACTGCGACTTCATCAAAGGTATCTTCACCTGTCTTGACTCTGATCTTATCAATTGCCAGTGATGCCAACAAAGGTAGACGGTTCGGCATGATACCGACCTGCCCGACCGTTGTTGTACAGATCACTAGATCAGTTGTATTTTCATAAACCGATCCATCAGGCGTAACCACATTGACAGTTAATACAGGTTTTTCATCCATTGGACGCTACCCCCTTAATTGCCTTGTGTCATCTGTTCAGCTTTTTTCACAACATCTTCGATCGGACCACAGCTTCGGAAAGCATCTTCTGGAAGATCATCGTACTTACCTTCAAGGATCTCTTTGAAGCCTTTAACTGTTTCTTCAACTGGTACATAAGAACCTGGGACACCAGTAAATTGTTCCGCAACGTTAAAGTTTTGGGACAAGAAGAATTGGATCCGGCGGGCACGTGAAACGATAACTTTTTCTTCATCAGATAATTCATCCATACCTAAGATCGAAATAATATCTTGTAATTCACGGTAACGTTGTAATACGTGTTGGACTTCAGTCGCTACACGGTAATGTTCTTCACCCACGATCTCAGGTGCTAAAGCACTTGAAGTAGATGCCAATGGGTCAACAGCTGGATAGATACCTTGTTGAGTCAAGGAACGTTCCAAGTTAGTTGTAGCATCTAAGTGAGCAAAGGTCGTGGCTGGCGCAGGGTCAGTGTAGTCATCGGCAGGCACATAAACGGCTTGGATCGATGTGACCGAACCTTTCTTAGTTGAAGTGATACGTTCTTGCAATTGCCCCATTTCAGTTGCCAATGTTGGTTGGTAACCAACGGCAGATGGAATACGGCCTAACAAGGCAGAAACTTCAGAACCAGCTTGGGTAAAGCGGAAAATGTTATCGATAAACAATAACACGTCTTGGCCTTCAACATCACGGAAGTATTCCGCGATCGTCAAACCAGTCAAGGCAACCCGCATCCGAGCTCCAGGTGGCTCGTTCATCTGACCAAAGACCATGGCTGTTTTTTCTAAAACACCTGATTCTTTCATTTCAAAGTAAAGGTCATTACCTTCACGTGTACGTTCACCAACACCAGTAAAGACAGAGATACCGTTATGTTCTTGTGCAATGTTGTGGATCAATTCTTGGATCAAAACGGTCTTACCAACACCGGCACCACCGAACAGACCGATCTTACCACCCTTGATATAAGGCGCTAATAAGTCGATAACTTTGATCCCTGTTTCAAGAATTTCTGTACTTGTGTTTAATTGGTCATAAGCTGGCGCATCGCGGTGGATAGGATCTCTGCGATGGTCGGCACTAATTTCTGGACCATTATCAATTGTTTCCCCTAAGACGTTGAAAACACGTCCCAAAGTATCATTACCAACGGGCACACTGATAGCTGCGCCGTTATCAACAACTTTTGCCCCACGTTGAAGACCATCAGTGGAATCCATCGCGATCGTCCGCATTACGCCGTCGCCCAATTCAAGAGCAACTTCGATCACCAATTTTGATCCATCTTCACGTTCAACTGTTAAAGCATTGTTAATATCAGGTAAGGATTCACTAAGAGGGAATTGGACATCGACAACTGGGCCGATTACCTGAACTACTTTACCGTAACTCATCTAGTTAATTCCTCCTAATCGTTCTAATCTAAGGCAGCTTGCGCACCTGTGATTTCCGTAATTTCAGTTGTGATCGCACTTTGACGTGCACGGTTATATTGAAGCTCTAACGCAGAAATAATATCCTTAGCGTTATCAGAAGCTGACTTCATTGCAGTCGAACTTGATGCATGTTCAGAAGTCTTAGCATCTAAGATAGCTCCATAAACCAAACTTTCCGCATATTGAGGCAAGATAACTTCTAAGATCGCATCACGTGAAGGTTCTGTTTCATATTCGATATGATACTTTTGATCTTCATCAAGTGCAGTCAAGTCATCATCACCCATATTTTCAGCTGTGATAGGTAACATCTTTTCAGCTCGGAAAATAGAGGTCAAAGTGTTAACAAAGTGGTTGTAACAAACAAACAATTGGTCGTACAGCCCATTGCTATACATCGTCACGATAGCTTCAACGATCGGACGTACTTCTCTAAATGTCGGTACGTCTTTGACACCGCGAAATTCATACGCAACGTTGTAACCACGTTTACTGAAAAATTCAGCCCCGGTACCACCAACTGCGATGATCACAACATCATCTTTGGTGTGGCCGTTTTCTTTGATCAGATCAAGCGTTTGTTTGATAACGTTACTGTTGTAGCTACCAACCAAGCCACGATCTGAAGTCACAACGACGATCCCGGTCTTTTTCACAGGACGTTGTTTTAGCATACCTAAGGTGTTGAGTTTGCCCGTTTGGTCTTTCCCACTTTCAACTGCTGAGGCAGAATCAAGTAGATGAGATTGTGCCAAATGGGTAATCACGCTACGAATCTTCGAAGCATAAACTTGATAACTTACAGAGTGCTTTTGGATCTGACTCAACTTAGCAGTCGAGACCATTTGCATCGCACTTGTGATCTGTCCAGTTTTCTTAGTCGAAACGATTCGACGCTTAACTTCTTGTAAAGAAGCTGGCATTAGCTCTCACCACCCTTTCTTATTTTGAATTTGCTTGAAAAGTCGCTGCAAATTCTTTGATTGCTGTATCTAATTTATCTGTGTCTGGTAATTGACCAGTCTTAGCAATGTGATCTAAGAGATCTTTGTGGTTGTTATCAAAGAAATCAAACATTTCATCTTGATAACGCAAGATCTCATCAACAACAACAGAGTCTAAGAATCCATGTGTCAAAGCATATAAGATCAAGACTTGCTTTTCAACTGGAAGTGGCTTGTGAAGTGGTTGCTTCAAGACTTCAACTGTCCGACGACCACGATTCAACTTAGCTTGTGTTGCTTCGTCAAGATCAGAACCAAATTGCGCAAATGATTCCAATTCACGATATGAAGCTAAGTCCAAACGTAATGTACCAGCAACTTTCTTCATCGCCTTGATCTGAGCCGAACCACCAACACGAGAAACTGAAGTACCCGCATCGATAGCTGGACGAATACCAGAATAGAAGTTATCGCTATCCAAGAAGATCTGACCATCAGTGATGGAGATAACATTAGTTGGAATATAAGCTGAAACGTCACCAGCCTTAGTTTCGATAAATGGTAGAGCAGTCATCGAACCGCCACCTAATTCATCACTAAGTTTAGCTGCACGTTCCAACAAACGTGAGTGAAGATAGAAAACATCCCCAGGATAAGCTTCACGACCAGGTGGACGTCTCAAGATCAAGGAAAGTTCACGGTAAGCATCAGCTTGTTTTGAAAGATCATCATACACGATCAAAACATGCTTGCCGTTAAACATGAATTCTTCACCCATTGCAGCCCCAGCGTATGGAGCTAACCAAAGTAATGGCGCTGGTGAAGAAGGACCAGCTGAAACAACGATCGTATAGTCCATTGCACCATATTTGCGTAATGTTTCTACTTGAGTACGAACAGTTGATTCCTTTTGACCAATAGCAACATAAATACAGATCATGTCTTGGTCTTTTTGATTTAAGATCGTATCGACCGCAACTGATGTCTTACCAGTCTTACGGTCACCGATAACTAATTCACGTTGGCCACGACCGATCGGCACAAGTGCATCGATCGCTTTGATACCTGTTTGAAGTGGTTCATTAACAGATTGACGTTCCATAACGCCAGGAGCCTTACGTTCTACCGGACGAGTCTTGTCCGTTTTGATCTCCCCTAAACCATCGATCGGTTGGCCTAAGGGGTTTACTACACGGCCGATCAAAGCTTCCCCAACAGGGACTTCCATGATCTTACCAGTACGTTTTACCGTATCGCCTTCACGAATGCCTTTATAAGCACCTAAGATAACGATACCGACATCGTTTGATTCTAAGTTTTGCGCCATTCCGTATGTACCATCTTCGAATTGAAGAAGCTCACCAGAAAGGGCATTATCAAGACCATTAGCACGAGCGATCCCGTCACCAACGTAAGTAACTGTACCAACTTCATCGACGGTAAGTTCGTCTTTATAGTTAGCTAATTGTTGCTTGATAAGAGCACTGATTTCCTCAGCCTTAATGCTCATAAAAGTCTCACCTCTTTAAAAATCATTTTAATAACAGACGCTTAATATTTGCGATCTTCGACTTAATGGAGCCATCAAACACATAACTACTTGATTGCAAGACGACCCCGCCAATGATCTCGGGATCAACTACTGTTTCAAGTTCTACTTTTTTAGCTCCAACTACCTTAGCAAAGGAAGCTGCGATCTTATCTTTACGAGTTTGATCCAACTCGACCGCAGTTGTCACCGTCGCGCGGACTGTCTTTTCGTCTTCATCAGTTAATCTGTTGAATTCATCAATAATATCTTCTAAATTGGCGATCCGTCTGTAATCGTATAACATCGCTAACAAGTTAGATGTCAATTCAGAAGTACCACTTTGTAGATTTTTTAACATTTCAAGCTTAGCAGCATGTTTGATCGCTGCACTTGTCATGAAATCAACAAATTGTGGTTCTGCTTGCAAGACTTGTTTGATCTGAGCCAATTCACTAGAAGTTTCTGTTAAAACATCTTGTTCCTTAGCCGTTTCAAACAAAGCTTTTCCATAACGTTTAGCTATTGTTTGCTTATCTAATGCCATCTTGCTTCCCCAACCCTTCGATATAAGAGTCGACCAAGGCTTCTTGGTCTTTTGCACTCAATTCTTTTTGAATGATCTTTGAAGCAATTTCAACAGATAAAGCAGCTACATCGTTTTTTACATTGGAGAGCGCTTCTTGGCGTTCTTGCTCAATGTCTTTTTTAGCATTCTTTTTCAATGTGCTGACTTCTTCTTGTGCCGAATTTACGATAGTAGCTTTTTGCTGTTCACCGTTCTTCTTTGCACGATCAATGATTTTTGAAGCTTCAACATGAGAATCTTTAAGCGCTGATTCACGTTTAGCTGCGAGCTCTTCCGCTTTTTTGCGGGCATTTTCTGCTGAATCAATGTCGTTTGCGATCTTATCGGCCCGTTTTTCCATCATTTCAGTCACAGGTCCCCAAGCAAAATGCTTAACGAGTGCGATCAAAATCAAGAAAGTACAGAGATAAAATAAGAAGTCGCCCCATTGTACACCACCTTCAGCAGTAGCCAATAGTAATGCTGAGTTCATTCATTGACACCTCCTAATCTTTCAATAATGTGACAAAGTTATACTGATAGATCAGAGATTATTTAGCCATCAACATGAATGAGATAACGATAGCGATGATCGGCACAGCTTCGATCAAACCGACACCGATAAACATTGTTGTCCGTAATTGACCTGAAAGTTCAGGTTGACGAGACATACCTTCCAAAGTTTTTGCGATAACCAAACCGTTACCTACACCTGTACCGATAGCAGCAAAACCTGCGGCAAGACCCGCACCAAGTAAAGCTAAAGCTGTTGTCATAATAAAAATCCTCCTTAAAATTAATCCTACAAGTTAATTATTCTTTTTCGACCTTTTGAGAAATATATACCATTGTCAATGTTACGAAAACGTAAGCTTGGATCGATCCAATAAAGACTGAAAATCCCTGCCAAATCATTTCGAGCGGGATCGCTGGTAAATACGTCCACGGTGTATGTGATTTAGCCAACTGTTCATAGATAACAGTCAACAACACTTCACCAGAATAGATGTTACCGTAAAGACGTAATGCCAGAGTCAAGAAATTCGTAAATTGTTCCAAAACATTAATTGGGAATAAGGCCGGCATTGGACTAAAGTACGAATTTTTGACATATCCCTTAAAGCCAAACTTCGCAACTCCCATGAGATGTGACAATAGCAAGACTAGAAATGCCAATGTCAAAGTCGTTGCGGGCGAAGCAGTCGGACTTTTAATGTAGTTTACACCATTAATTGGAAGCTGAATAGCCAATCCTATTTGGTTAGAAACAAAGATAAACAAGAAGAGAGTAAAAATAAGGAGTCCATATTTTTTTCCCTGTTCATCAGGCATGGAGCTTTTGACGATCCCATTTGTAAAATCTATCATCCACTCGATCATATTTTGCTTACCCTTTGGCTTCATTTGCAATCTGCGTGAGAACCAAAAGACGAGTCCAAAAACGATCAATGCTGAAACCAGTCCTGAAAGGCAGTTACCTACATTAAAAGGAATACCAAAAAGCTTCAAAACTTGAGCTTCTTCATTCACCAAGTTTCACCTCTTTTCAATTGTGATCAATACGGTTGAACAAAATGGTCGAACCATAAGATTAAGATTCAAGCATAGATAAAAAACTATTTTTGAATACAAAAGCAATAATACCACCAAATCCCCCAAAATTCAAAATTTAAATGAATTTATTCTAAAAGTTAAAAAATGGGGCAACAACTGTATTTAAAGCATTTGACCAGTATTAGATCCGCGACACATTGCACGACTTGTCTATTTAGTACCAAACAAGCGATCGCCCGCGTCACCTAAACCAGGAACAATATAACCATTTTCATCAAGCCGATCATCCAAAGCAGCAGCGAAAATATCGATATCTGGATGTGCTTTACGTAAAGCTTCCACACCTTCTGGCGCAGCAACTAAACACACAAACTTGATCGATTGGGCACCACGCTTCTTCAAAGCATCTACAGCCATGATAGCTGAACCACCAGTTGCCAACATTGGATCGACCACAAAAACTTCACGACTAGCTAGATCGCTAGGCATCTTAACGAAATATTCGTGTGGTTGCATCGTTTCTTCATCACGATACATCCCAATGTGACCAACTTTAGCAGCAGGGATAAGATTCAAAATACCTTCTACCATCCCAAGTCCAGCCCGTAAGATCGGTACAACAACAACTTTCTTACCAGCCAAACGTTTCTTGTATGTCTTGCCCATCGGTGTTTCGACCTCAACATCTTCCAACGGCATCTCACGCGAAACTTCATATGCCATCAAAGTTGCGATCTCATCGACACATTGACGAAATTCTCGTGTCCCGCAATCCTTATCGCGAATGATCGTTAGTTTGTGTTGGATCAATGGATGATCTAAGACTTCAAATTTACCCATTTTGTTAAATTCCTCCTTTGTCTAGCTCTGCTACTTATTTTAGCCGAAAATGCGCCCATTTGCTACTATTAGCGCTAAATTATTTATTCTTATTGAATTCCTTAAAGAAAGCATTTCCAGCCGCTTTCTTTAAGCGATTCATATAAGCTTCACCTAAACCTGTTTCCAAAACGCCCGCACATAAGATGTAGTCTTTGTTATCAAAAGCCCTGAGCCCTGAAAAGAGCCGACTGCTAGCACTCTTAACGTCTGAACCTAATGAGTAGCCTTCGATATTTTCTGGTAGCTCAGATACTTTAGCTACTTCTGGTTCAAAAGCCATCACCCCGATCTTAGATGTTTGTGTCTTAGCCCAAGCCAGAGCTTCTTTCCATTCATCAGCATTTACGATCAAAACTTGAGCATCAGGTGCATAGTGTTTGTACTTCATCCCTGGAGCTTTAGGTATCTCGGCTTGACCGACATGATGCTTATCTGAACGAACTTTGCAACCTAAAATCTCGCTGATCTGTTTTGGGGTGACTGCTCCTGGACGCAAGACAGTTGGCACAGCTGTACTTAAGTCAACGATCGTGGATTCGACCCCAACCGTAGTCGGACCATCATCAACGATCCCTTTGATCTTGCCTTCCAGATCATGAAAGACATGTTCTGCTGTCGTAGGGCTCGGTTTACCCGAAGAATTAGCTGATGGTCCAACCAATGGGACTCCAGCTTCTTTGATCAATTCTAGCGTTGTTTGATTGTCAGGCATCCGAAAAGCAGCCGTCTTTAATCCACCCGTGACTGCATCGGGCAGTGAACCAGGTTTGATCGGTAAAATGATCGTCAACGAGCCTGGCCAAAATGCATCCATCAATTTTTGGGCTGTTTCAGGTAATTTTTCGACGTAGCGTTCGACCATTTCCTTTGAACAAACCGTCACGATCAAGGGATTATCTGAAGGACGACCCTTGGCAAGATAAACGCGTTTGACTGCTTGGGCGTTAGTTGCATCAGCTCCTAGCCCATAAACGGTCTCAGTGGGAAAAGCGACCAATTCGCCCAACTGTAGTTCTCTAGCGGCCAAAGCAACTTTATCTGGTGTATAGATCTCAGTTATCAACACTGTTATTTCCTCTTTTCTATTAAAAACTTACTTTTACCATTCGGTCATGACCGGTGATATCTTGGCGTAATTGAACTTTAGCTGTGGGATAAGCTTTGCTAAAGATCTCGACTACACTTGGACCTTGTTGAAAGCCGATCTCTAAATAGAGCTTACCCTGTTTTGTCAGATGTTTTCTGAGGTTTTCAGCTAATTTCTTATATAGATATAAGCCCTCATCTGGCGCAAATAAAGCCGTTTTAGGTTCATGCTCTAAAACACTTTTGTCCATTAATTTTGCCTCTGATTCGGCAATATACGGGGGATTTGAGACGATCACATCAAATTCGCCCGTAATATTTTGTAAAAGATCACTTTCGATCAATGTGGCCTCTAGCTTTAAGGCTTGCTTATTTTCTTTGGCAACTGCTAGCGCTTGGGGGGAAATATCACTTAAAGTAACTTCCCAATCAGGACGTTCATGTTTTAAACTTAGGCCGATCGCTCCAGTACCAGTCCCGATATCTAAGACTTTCAGAGAAGTTTTAGGTTCAGTTTCCAAGATCCACTCGACTAATTCTTCTGTCTCTGGTCGTGGGATCAAGGTCGCTTCGTTTACTTTGAACTCCAAGCCAAAAAAGTTAGCTTTTCCTAGTAAATATTGCGCTGGCCAATCTTGGCAGTACAACTTGACATTGGTAAAAAAGCGCTCTAACTGTTCAGCTGACAATTGGGTCTGATAATTCATCAACATCTCTGTTGTACTCCAATTCAACTGACCTTGCAAGAGCAGATCAGCAGCACTTGGATCTTTTCCATGATCTTTGATAAAAGAAAAAGCCCATTGCTGAGCTTTAAAAACGGTCATTTTATCCATTTTGTAATTCTTCTAAGGCTTTAGTTTGATCGTAAAGAACTAAAGCATCGATCACATCTTCTAATTCACCGTTCATGATACGATCAAGCTTGTTCAAGCTCAGACCGATCCGGTGATCAGTAACACGGTTTTGCGGATAGTTATAAGTTCTGATACGTTCCGAGCGATCCCCGGTACCGACAGCAGATTTACGGTTTTCATCATAAGCACTTTGCTCTTGAGCAGCATAATAGTCATAGACACGTGCGCGCAAGATCTTCATCGCTTTTTCACGGTTTTGTTGTTGGGAACGTTGATCTTGCATAGCAACGACGATCCCCGTTGGCAAGTGAGTCATCCGCACAGCTGAAGATGTCTTGTTGATATGCTGACCACCAGCACCAGAAGCGCGATAAACGTCGACTCTGATGTCTTTTGGATCGATCTCGATCTCAACATCTTCTTCTTCAGGCATGACAACTACGGTAGCCGTTGAAGTATGCACCCGACCTTGAGATTCAGTTACAGGGATCCGTTGAACACGGTGAGCCCCAGATTCATATTTCAATTTAGAGTAAACGCTTCGACCATTGATGAGCAATGCGATCTCCTTGAAACCACCTACTTCTGTCATCGTCTTATCGATAACTTCGATGTTCCAACCTTGATGTTCAGCATACTTGCTGTACATCGTGAATAGATCGCCCGCAAACAAACTCGCTTCATCCCCACCAGCAGCACCACGGATCTCCATGATGATGTTTTTATCATCGTTAGGATCCTTAGGTAAAAGCAAGATCTTGATCTCTTCTTCTAATTGTTCTTTTTCAGTCTTTGAACTTGCCAATTCTTCTTTGACCATCGTTGTCATTTCATCATCGTCAAGTCCTGCACTAAGCATCTCTTCGTCATCTTTGATCTGTTGGATCACTTGCTTATATTTGTTATACTTTTCGACTGTTTCACGCAGATCAGCCATCTCTTTTGAAAGTTCCATAAAGCGCTTAGTATCTGCGATCACATCCGGATCAGAGAGCAATTCGCCGAGTTCTTCATAGCGATCTTCAAGCATTTGCAATCTGTCAAATAACTTATCCATAAAATTCTCCTTATTTAATAATGTTGTTTGTATCAGTTGGTGGCGTAACGTAATGTTTACGGCACACCGGATAATAAGATTCATTGCCACCGATCTCGATCTGCTTACCATCATAAACTGGCTTACCATCATTGACCCGTAAGTTCATGATCGCTTTTTTATTGCAAAACCAGCAGATCGTCTTCATCTCTTCGATCTTATCCGCATACAGTAGTAAATATTTTGAGCCTTCAAAAAGTTCGTTACGGAAATCATTTTTCAAGCCAAATGTCATCACGGGGATATTTAATTCATCGACCACCCGTGTCAATTCTAAAACATGATGCTTACTCAAAAATTGAGCTTCATCGACCAAAACACATGCAGCGTTTGGGTCTAATTCTTTGACCTTAGCTAAAAGGTCATCTTCCTCAAAAATTGGAAATGCCTTACGCTTAAGCCCGATCCGGCTCGAAACATAACCGACTTCATCGCGGTCATCCAAGCCACTAGTCATAATAATTACGCTTTTATCTTGCTCTTCATAATTATGTGCGACTTTTAAGATCTCGATCGTCTTGCCGCTGTTCATTGCTCCATAGCGGAAAAAAAGCTGTGCCACTAACGCCACCATCCTTTTAATAGTTCCTAAACTAGTATATATGATTTGTGCATAAATTTCATTAATAAATTTGTTAGGTATCGCTATCCGTACGGCTCGACTTGTTTTTGTGCGCACTGATCTTTGTCGTGCTCCGAAAAACTGAGCCTAGCTGATAGCTACGGATAAGCAAGACGCCAAAAACGCCTCTTGGCTTATCCTATGCTATCCGTACGGCTCAACCCGTTTTTCTGCGCACTGATCTGTATTTTATGGTAAGATACAAGTTGACATAAAAAAATCGGAGGAAATTTCATGTCATTTAAAAGTTCAATCTCAATCACTGCGGGTAAAACTTCTCACTGGTTCTTGCATAATTTTATGCATGGTGGGACCTCTCTGCCTGGTAAGTTAACTTTAAAAATCGATCCTGATGTTTTAAAAGCTTTAGCTAAAGACTACGAGATCGTGATCATCACTGGGACCAATGGTAAGACACTGACGACCGCTTTGACCGTAAAAGTGTTACAAGCTAAATACGGTAATGTTTTGACTAATAAGAGCGGTTCTAATATGAAACAAGGGATCGTGACTGCTTTTTTGACAGCTCAAAAAACGAGCTCTGGCAAAAAACTCGCTGTCCTTGAAACCGATGAGGCCAATGTGCCGATCGTCTGTGAATATATCAAACCAAAAATGTTCGTGTTGACTAACCTTTTCCGTGATCAAATGGATCGCTATGGTGAGATCTACACGACTTATGACAAGATCTTAAAAGGTGTATTGATGCATCCTGATGCACTTGTGCTTGCAAATGGAGATGCACCTATATTTAATAGTAAAAAACTACCTAATAAAGTCATTTATTACGGTTTTGCAGATAAAGCTGAAAAAGACCAACTCGCGCCAGCTAACACTGATGGGCTATTGTGTCCTAGTTGTCAACATATCTTGCATTTCAAATACCGTTCTTACAGCAACTTAGGTAAGTACTTCTGCCCGCATTGTGGCTTTAAGCGCCCTGAATTGACTTATAAAGTCGATCAAGTCAGTGCTCAGACCCCAGGATCTTCTAAATTTACGATCAATGGACATGAAGTTGAGCTGCATATCGGTGGAACTTACAACATCTATAACGCCCTAGCCGCTTATGCAGTCGGCGCACAGTTAGACGTCGAACCAAAAACGATCTGCCAAGCACTTAGTCAAAATGACGAAAAAGTCTTTGGTCGGCAAGAAGTTATCGACCTTGATGGTAAAGAAGTGACCATGATCTTGGTCAAAAACCCAGTCGGCCTTGACCAAGTTTTAGAGATGATCAAGACCGATGATAAGCCATTTTCACTGGCAGTCTTGCTAAACGCCAATTACGCTGACGGGATCGATACGAGCTGGATCTGGGATGGTGATTTTGAAAACTTACCATTTGATAAGATCCCTAGTGTCTTGACTGGGGGCGAACGTTACAAAGACATCACGTTCCGTTTACGTGTAGCTGGTGTTCCCGAAGAAAACTTTGCGCAACGTGAAAGTCTAAAAGACGTCTTAGCTCACCTCAAAACGATGCCGACAGAACATATCTACGTACTAGCAACATATACTGCAGTCTTACAATTACGGAAACTTTTGGCAGATGAAGGCTATATCAAGGGAGGCATGGATTAATATGAAATACCAACTTCACTTAGCACACCTTTATGGCGATCTATTGAACACTTATGGTGATATCGGCAACGTTTTAGTTTTAGAATACTATGCTAAACAGATGGATATCGAATTGACTTCAGAAGTTATCTCACTTGACCAACAATTTGATGCTTCAAAATTCGATATTGCCTTTTTCGGTGGTGGTCAAGATCATGAACAAGCCATTGTTTCTAAGGATATTCAAGCAAAAAAACAAGCTTTGACTGATTATATCGAAGACGGTGGTCCGATGCTTGCGATCTGTGGAGGCTACCAATTGCTAGGCAAATACTATATCGGTGCAAACGGCGAACGCATCGAGGGGATCGCTGCACTTGATCATTATACAAAAAGCCAAGACAATAACCGTTTCATCGGCGATATCGTGATCGAAAATGAAGAAACGGGGCAAAAATACCATGGTTTTGAAAATCACAATGGTGTCACCTACCTTGGTAAGGGTGAGCGTCCTTTAGGAAAAGTCATCAGTGGTCATGGTAATAACGGCAAAGATCAAGGTGAAGGGGCGATCTATAAGAATGTTTACTGTTCTTACTTCCACGGCCCGATCCTGGCTAGAAACGGTGAATTAGCTAAGCGGATCTTACTTACGGCTTTAAAGCGTAAGTATCCTGATGCTGATCTAACTGCTCAAGAAAACTTAAAGATCAAACCAACTTATTAAACACGACATAAGTAAAAAACATCTTCAATTCCAATGTTTGGCATTGAAGATGTTTTTTCTTTAGCGGTAGTTTTTATTAATATATATAATATTAATAACTACTTATATCACAGCCAATGTGTTCAACTATTTGGCCTTTGATAATAGATGGCGATCCCAAACAAAAGCGTCAAAACATTTAAAACGATCCCTAAGACGACGATATTGCTGTAGACTTGTGGTAATAATAGAAAAATGATCCCAAAAAATGAATATAGACTCGTGATCAAAGTCGAAACGATTGAAAAGTCCAACTGCTTATATTCTTTATAGATCATCTTTTCAAAAATATTACCTGATATCCCGATCAAAACAAAACCTAGAAATAACAAGATCAATTTTAAATACAGCTGTGGAACTAAAAATAGCAATAAAAAAGCTGTTCCCGAAAAGATATATTCGATACAAAAAAATCTATGATGTTCTATTGAAACATATGGCGCTAATAAAGCACCTGTAAAATCAGCTGCTTGTTGAACAGCTACGACCAAGCCTAGCCATTTAACATCAATGTGTAAGCTGATCAAATATAACGGAGCTAATGTTGTTAAAAGATCCAATGCTCCGCTCAAAAAGGCTTCGATCACAATGATCTGGCTAGCTTGTTTTTGCTTAAAAAACTTACTGATGTATCCTACTAAACTCTTTAACGGTGGAAGTTCTTCAGTTGTTGGCTGTAGTAAAGCTCTAGAAGTCTTTAGTTGTACGATAAAAATGATACCTAACACTAAAAACGGTAAACTCAACTGTAGCAAGCCTAAATATGACATGAGTCCTAACAAGAGCGACGCTACAAAATTACTTAAAATATCTAAAGTATTTCCCGTAAAATACTGAATGTCAACTGAGCGCTCGATCAACTCACTGTCATTTTCCAATGCTTCAGGTACTAGTCGCATCTGTAAGGCACTTTGGATACAAGATATCATGCTAAATAAAATATTGTAGACATAAATATAGCCAATCGCAACTTTATAGTAAAAACTAATGATGACAAGTAACGCTAATACTAGGTACAAAGCCCTAAAAACAAGGAACCACTCTTTTGTCCGTTTGATCTTAGCTAAAAGCGGGCTATACAAAAACGCAAACATTGACGGGATCATTCCCAACAAGGCAAATAATGATAAAGAATCTGCTTTGATGTGATAGACCTCGACCAAACCAAGCAATAAGGCAACACCATAAAAACTATCGCCGATATTATCTGATGCTCCGCTTAAAAGCAATTTTTTGAAATTTTTGGGATATTTACTTAGAAAGGTCATACTGCATCACCTGCCAATTTAACAAATCGAGTTGCAAAGCATCGGGCATTACATTATCCAATTCTACTAATTCAAAAAAAGCACGATATGCAATCAATCCCGCTGACATATATGAAATAGGAGAAATTATGCTTGTCGGCACTTCATTTTTCAAAAGATTATCATCAGTGATCATATTTTCACCATAGAATTTATGCAATGACTCTGTTTTTCCTGGTCTAATACTAGCGTAATTTATCACCGTTGAAGCATAGGAACCAACAATAAGTGGACGGTCATATTGGTAGGAAAGATCATCGAACCAATAATCGATCTTAACTGTAGGTTTATCAGCACAACAGAGCGCTAGATCAAAATCATATTTTTCATAAATTTTAGCCAGATCTTCTTTTGATAATATTTTTTTACTCAGAGTTTTGATCTCCACGTTACTATCTATTTCTTTTAAGTACGCCTTTACAACATCCACCTTAGGTCGACCAATGTCTTTTTCTCTAAATACACTTTGACGCGTTAAGTTTGATATGTCCACAATATCAAAATCCAATAAAATAAATTTTTTTACTCCTAATCTAGTTAAGATCTCCGAAACATTCCCACCAATACCACCTAGACCTACGATCAATACTGTTTTTTGCTCTAATTGTCGTTGATAAGTACTTGGATCAAGATTTCTGGAAACATCTATCCATTCAAAGAAATTGATATTCCTAGAATATCTAGTATCACTGTAATCATTGTTTGTCAATAACCCCATACTTCTCCATTGTTCAACTTTTTTTAATTCTTCTTTTGTATACTTTCCTGTATCATCAGTGTCATACTTATCTAATTTTTTCACCAAATATGCATTATCTTCTGTATATGGTACAGTTCGTACTAATGTTGCATTTCCGAAGCCAAAAACGATTTTTTCATCTTCAACATATGGCTGCAATGTTCGCTTGATCTTCATAATTATCCCCTCCCTTTTCTTAATAAAACTAGTCTTTGATCATTGCTGATCAAAGACTAGTTTCTCTTATCTACCGCCAACGCGATAGCCAAGTCTACGTTTTATTGGGAACCTATTCATAGGTATCACCTCCTTTTTTAGGTTTCCCTAATTTTATCAGTAACAAATTTCAGTGTCAATATTTATTTTGTAAATAAATATATTTACTAATAAGTTTTATATATCACGATCACTACTATCTTTTGTCCCTCATATTTTTAAACACAAAAAGCTGTTATCTTTGAATTTTTCGTCAACAAAATAAAAAATGTCTAGTGTGATCTTTAATGTTCACGCTAGACATTTTCCTTTGAAATATGATCAGCCACCTATAATAACTTTACAATGTGACATCTAGACTATCCCCTTATTTTTCTTACTTTCCGTACTGGGCATCGTCATTTTGCTTATTTAATCCTAACTGGATCAGTTGTCGTGTCTCATTTGCTGTCTGCTCCTTCAAAGCGTTTAATGTTTTATTAAAATTTTCGATCGTCTGGTCTACATTTCTAAACTGCTTTAAGTCCGTTTTCTTGATATTTGCGTGCTTAAGTGGATCTACTCGCCCAAGTGCTGCTTGATTGCGATCGACTGTTATTTGCCACTCTTGAAGGTCAACTCCAACTTTTCCCATCTAAAAATTCCTCTCTTATTCTTTTTTCAAATTGTAGCCCCACACCGATATCAGTATAAATTTCACCTTCAAATTCAGTGAAAACAAAAAATGTCGGGGTGTTTGGATATTCGCCATCTAATTTCATTACGGCTTCTCCCAAAGCTTCCATCCCACGTGCAAAATCTAGCTGACTCATACCCTTAACACGTGTTTGTAACATTCTTCTCACTTGAAAATAAGTACGGTAATTAAATTCCTCAGTCAAACCGCCATGATGATCTTCTTTCACTGAAACAAAAAGTTGCATTGGGATCGCCTCTGTTTGCATCAATTCGCCACCATTAGCAAAAAATACATTTCCGACAGGGGTATAACCTGCTTCGATCACATTATCGATAAAATCTTTGAATGCCTCATTTATCATTTCCATATCAACAACACAATTCAAGCTAATAACATTTTTTGCAGTAATACTTTGTCCATGTGCTATCATCACTTTTCACCTACTTTTCTTCGATCGGTTTGATCGGAAAGATGAGATCTACCCAATAATCAGCATAGATCGGCGTAAACACCATAAAGAAGCGCTCTGGGATCGGTAAATCTTTTTCCTTAAGAAAATCAAGGATCTTTTGGTAAGCATCATTGATCTCATCTCCAAAGCGGACCGTTTCTGTCACTGCTTCAGGAATATCCAAAATCGTTTGCCAATCAAAAGGATTTTCCTCAAGCTCGACTTCAACACTTATCGGTGCATAAGCCTTAAAATCGATCTCATCTGCAAAAAATTGATCAGTCGGCAGAGATACCATTGCTGGGCCAGTCTTATAGACCCCTTCGCCATATCCCATCATGTCGATATATTCAACTAGATCTACCAACTGTTCGCTCTTTAGATGACGCTCAATGGTCATCATATTTTCTTGATGTAATGCTACTACTCTCATTTTAGTTCTCTCCTTTTTTCTTTGATACAAAAATTGCCGACTTTTCGATGTCTTTAGGTCCAAACTCTTTTATTAGATTACGACGATAAGGTGTATCTAGCATTAGCCAATATGGAATGACTTTAAGTGAGAAAAACATTGCACAAATCAGAATACCAATCCCATAGAAAAATTCATTATCAGTAAAGTATGCAATTAGAACCGCAGGCATTCCTACTATAACGATCATATATATCATATATTTGGTTACCCTTCTCTCTTTTTTTCCACGATATTCATACCATATACAAAAAGCCATAAAACTAACATAATATAAAATCACCAGTATTAAGCCCACCAACATCATATTTTCTGATATGTCCATCGTAACCCTAAAAAGTCTATATAAAGTATAGACATTGACATAATTAGATATTACTTCTACAACCCCTGCCCATCTTTTTTTGTGATATTGATCCCAAAAAATTCGCTCAATTACTAATAATATTAATGTAATTCCATAAAAATATATCAACCACTTCTTCGTTTCTGAAGAAAGGATATATTCTGGAATCGTTCCTACTGGTAACGTAGCAAAAAGGAAACCGTTGATCCATAACATTATTGTGTTCTCAAATTTCGAATATGTTGTTATTCTCAAAAAAGCATATTGTACTTTCCTAAATGTTCGATGCATTTTCTACCTCCACTAACTTATATATTTTCCCAAAAGTCATTCCAAGCACGCTTTATTTTCTTTTTGTATCCCGAACCATCAATAAATTTCGACACTGCAATTGCTGCACCAATACCTATAACGACACCAACACCAACAGTTAGCAAAGTAGGCGTTATTGCTAAGCCAAACATTGCAGTTGCTCCCCCTAGCAATTCTGTAGTTATACTTGTCCCCACCATACTACCAACAGTCGATAGACCCGCAGTCACAGCCATATCACCTAGATCGATCGCTGTACCTCCGATCAGACTCATTGCTCTTGCCTTGCCTTTTAGCTTATGTTCGTTTGCCATCTTATTTGATTCATTGAAACCGTCATAGAGCGATAAAGTCTTGCTGGCGATATTTATTCCAGGGATAACTCGCCCTAAACCTTTAGCCTTACTGAAGTCTTTGAACATTGCTTTAAAATGCAACTCTTTTAAGGCACTGCTCTTGGCTTCTTTGAGATAGTCTTTGACTTTCAAGCTGCCTTTTTGCTGAGGAGATACGATCTTTTTAGTATCGTAGATATACAATTGTTTGGCTAATTTTTCACCGCCTTTGACGACATTAGCTTTGATATCGATCAAAACACGCATGTTTTTCTTGGATAGCCCTGATTTTGAGGTTTGAAATGCTTTGACGATATACTTGTTATCCAAATGCTCGATCAGCTTCTTCAAAGGTTTTTCTAACTTTTCTCGGGCAGCTTTTGGGAGATGTTTTTCTATTTCTTTGTACAACTCTTCTGCTGTCTTAAAACCGATCCGGCCTTTACTATCTTGCTTTAAGGCAGCTACTAAATATGCACTTACCAAATACTTTTGTGTATCTTTAGCGACCTTATATTTACCTTTGCCCCATTTTAGATCACCGATCATTTTTGAAATATCGTTCAATGTTCGTGTATCTAGATCTGTGCCACTCAACATCTCCAATGCTGGATTTCTTTTGATCACTGTTGCGCGCATATCCTTGTCGAATTTTTGTGAACTTATCAAATAATCAGTGTTGAATAGATACGAACCTGTGTTTAATGTCCCATAGCCCTTAGAAATTTCAGTTCCGATACTACCGACCGCTTTTTGCTGTAGCTCGAGTTGTTCATCGATCTTTTTAAAAGTTTCATTTTGATTTTCAAAGCGTGTGAGTCGTTGTTTTGTGTTCTCATACACTTTTCTCGTATCGGATAACGCGTTAGCTGTCCCATTGATACTCGGCACATGCACACTGACGATATCTGAAACACTACTGTATGTCCTTTTAAACGAAGCATCCAATTCTTTTAGTTCATTTTGCCTTCTACAAAGTGTTTGTTTTAATTCATCGATCGTTTGAGTATCGATCACCGCATTATCTGCAGTCTCTTTAACGATCTCTTTGAAGTCATCGATCTTTTGATCAAAGGTATTGACCAGACCGATCAATGCTTCTTCAAGTACTGTGATAAACGGGATCTTGTAGTTAGCATATTCTGCTTCAACGGCTTTTTTTACTTGACCTGCCAATGCATTACTTGTTTTGACTGAATCAGCTGCCATTTTAGCATCACTCAAACTTCCTAAAAGGCGCATCTTTGTCCGTGACAACTCATTTTTGGTCGCTAAGACTTCGCCTACATCAATTCTCATCTTCTAACACCCCCAATGTTGTCAAAACAGGTAATTTATTTGCTTTTCTTTTTTGATACAAAAATTGCCGACTTGTCGATGTCTTTAGGACCAAATTCTTTTATTAGGTTACGACGATAAGGTGTATCTAGCATTAACCAGTAAGGTATTATCCTAGAAGACACTATACATGCCATTGGGATAAAAGATATTTTTATAAAAAAATCTACTCCTGTAAATAAGTACAAAAAAGTAGTAACTACTGCAAAAATAACTACACTAAATAGCATATACATTGGTAATTTTTGACTACCTAGTAGTCTAACAACATAAATTACAATATTAAATAAGACAACTATAGTAATACCCATAATTAATGTTTTTGTATCTATTTTTGTTAACCATCCAATTAAAATAGTTATTACAATAACATTCACATAATTCGATATCACTTCCACAGCCCCAGCAAACCTTTGTTGATGATACCAGCACCAAAATATTCTTGAAAGTACTAATAATATCGTTGTAATTACATAAAACATTAACAGCTTATCTCTGTATGCGTAGGGAATTACCTCCACTGGTAATGTATGAGCAGAAAATCCAACATACAAAATCATTAGCAAAAATCCATTTACAAATATAGTAATGCTATTTTCCAGCTTATTATAAGTTAGTATCTGCGCATAGCGATACATTATTTGCCTAAAAGATATTTTCATTTTTTCATCCTTTTCCATTTTCTAAAGTCATACCCCTTTTCAAAAAATCATTCCATTTATTTTTTACAAATTTCCCAACACCAGTTTCCTTAATTGCCCAGGACGCCACCAAAGCAGCACCACTAGCAATAGCTATGCCTGCACCTACTGTAATCCAAGCTGGTGCCGTTGTTATACCTAATCCTCCTATAAACGTAGCAACACCCCATGTTCCCACCATACTACCAACAGTCGATAGACCCGCAGTCACAGCCATATCACCCAGATCGATCGCTGTACCTCCGATAAGACTCATTGCTCTTGCCTTGCCTTTTAGCTTATGTTCGTTTGCCATCTTATTTGATTCATTGAAACCGTCATAGAGCGATAAAGTCTTGCTGGCGATATTTATTCCAGGGATAACTCGCCCTAAACCTTTAGCCTTACTGAAGTCTTTGAACATTGCTTTAAAATGCAACTCTTTTAAGGCACTGCTCTTGGCTTCTTTGAGATAGTCTTTGACTTTCAAGCTGCCTTTTTGCTGAGGAGATACGATCTTTTTAGTATCGTAGATATACAATTGTTTGGCTAATTTTTCACCGCCTTTGACGACATTAGCTTTGATATCGATCAAAACACGCATGTTTTTCTTGGATAGCCCTGATTTTGAGGTTTGAAATGCTTTGACGATATACTTGTTATCCAAATGCTCGATCAGCTTCTTCAAAGGTTTTTCTAACTTTTCTCGGGCAGCTTTTGGGAGATGTTTTTCTATTTCTTTGTACAACTCTTCTGCTGTCTTAAAACCGATCCGGCCTTTACTATCTTGCTTTAAGGCAGCTACTAAATATGCACTTACCAAATACTTTTGTGTATCTTTAGCGACCTTATATTTACCTTTGCCCCATTTTAGATCACCGATCATTTTTGAAATATCGTTCAATGTTCGTGTATCTAGATCTGTGCCACTCAACATCTCCAATGCTGGATTTCTTTTGATCACTGTTGCGCGCATATCCTTGTCGAATTTTTGTGAACTTATCAAATAATCAGTGTTGAATAGATACGAACCTGTGTTTAATGTCCCATAGCCCTTAGAAATTTCAGTTCCGATACTACCGACCGCTTTTTGCTGTAGCTCGAGTTGTTCATCGATCTTTTTAAAAGTTTCATTTTGATTTTCAAAGCGTGTGAGTCGTTGTTTTGTGTTCTCATACACTTTTCTCGTATCGGATAACGCGTTAGCTGTCCCATTGATACTCGGCACATGCACACTGACGATATCTGAAACACTACTGTATGTCCTTTTAAACGAAGCATCCAATTCTTTTAGTTCATTTTGCCTTCTACAAAGTGTTTGTTTTAATTCATCGATCGTTTGAGTATCGATCACCGCATTATCTGCAGTCTCTTTAACGATCTCTTTGAAGTCATCGATCTTTTGATCAAAGGTATTGACCAGACCGATCAATGCTTCTTCAAGTACTGTGATAAACGGGATCTTGTAGTTAGCATATTCTGCTTCAACGGCTTTTTTTACTTGACCTGCCAATGCATTACTTGTTTTGACTGAATCAGCTGCCATTTTAGCATCACTCAAACTTCCTAAAAGGCGCATCTTTGTCCGTGACAACTCATTTTTGGTCGCTAAGACTTCGCCTACATCAATTCTCATCTTCTAACACCCCCAGTAACATCTCTAACAAAATAGAATGTTTTTTCTTGAGCAACATGTTCAGCTTCGTTCCTTTGGCATATTTCTTTTCAAATTCGTTTGTATATCCCTTAGCAATAACATTTTTGATCAAATAATTGCTGATAAATATCGGTTGGACCAACGGCTGCATCCCGATCGGCCAGATGGTCGCTAAATAATCTACATAGTTATCACTATTTTCAATAGCCACTTTGCGTGCAACGATCTGTAAATAAAAACCGACTCCATCTTCTTGACTTTCAAAGATCTCTCTGAGTTCTGGAGTCGTTTTTTCTCCATCAACTTCGATCACAGAACCTATCGGAAGTACCTCAGAAAAAACAAGATCGATCTTTGCCAATAACTCGAACCAAGTAATCATCTCTAATGATGTACTTTGCTCTAATCGCTCAAGTACCACTTGTTTTTTATCCCAGTGATAGCTCACTTTTAAGCCTGTTCCAAATAACGGCGTGTATTCAAAGAAACTATCTTTTTGTAAGATCCCATCAATGATCTTATTTAGTTGTTCCATATCAGTCGCGATATCCAAACAGATCTTGTTTAACAAACTATCCTCAGCTAACTCAAGATCAGCTAATTTCCATAACTCTAACTCTGTCAAACTCTACTCACCTCACATATTCAATAAAGACGTTGCACTCGAAAATAGTGCTGTAGCTTCATTATTCAAAGCTAAGGCCTTGGCATGTAAATTTTGACTTTGGTCTTGAAGTTCTCTTAATTTCTTAGTCATTACTTCTTTATTTTCTTTATGTGCATCGATCCAATGGTCAAGCTCAGTTAACATCTGATCGACATTATGATCTGCCTTATCTCTACAACTCCCATGAAATCCGCTTGTTCCTTTAGTCTTTAGTTTAAGCAACTCATTTTTCAAAATATTAGAATGATCTAGATCTTTCCTTAAAGATCTTAGAGCTTTTTCGAGTCGTTCTATCTTATGCTCAACTGCGACCTGTTTACCATTTAATTCTCTAGCTGTACTTTGCTTTTGTAATGCCTGAGTTCTCATATTTTGTCCGCGTGCATGAGCTGCGATCTTTTCTTTATCCAAATTCTAGTCCACCTCACTAGCTAACTTAACTTTTGTAACTTCACGGCCGATAAAGAGATTGCTCTCATCTTGACCAACAAATGGTTCACGATATGAACTCGTAACTTTTATCAAAATCAGCTGAAAAGATCAGATAGATCCCAACTAGATAGCCTTTTTGTAATAAAACTTGCAGATCATCGACTGAAAGCATGATCTTTTGACCCAATTGTTCAGCCTCTGGAATATATATATAAATAGGTTGATGTTCTCCAGTAACTGCCCGTTTCTCGATCTCACTACCCAATTTTTTGACCATCATCCCAATATCATCGACCCCGATCACATTATCAAATATATCGGTCTGCTCTGTATATTTGCCAGATAGGTCAAACACGATCGTCTTTACCTTTCCTTTCAGGTAGCCAAAGTTTTCCAAGACAGTATTCTCAAAATACTCGTCCTGCTCTGGAGTATCGCTTAAAGCCATAAAATACTTTGTCTGCTTTGGAATGTAACCCACAACTTCAGCTGATTCCTTATCAAAGCCGATCGGAAATGCTGATTTTTCACGCATTGCTTGAACTTTCTTATTTTTGAACAAGAACTTAGTACTGATAACTTTTGGCAACATCGGCACTTTGGCTGGTAGATCACCAGTCCAAGTATCCGACATTACTTCAGCTAGTTTTCGCAACTCCTTGGTACTTGCTAGGACATCAGCTTGTTTAGTCGGTAAGTAAGCTTGAAAATCTAAGATTTCTTCTAACTCAATCTGCCCCCGACCTGGGATCGGTGACTGGATCGGTGCTTGATAACCTTGCATACTCTTATATTCATCTTTATCGACCATATATAAACTCAAACGTTTATTGATATTTGCTAGCATCGTTGTCCGTAGGCTGTTGATCCGATCCGCTGTGATCACGATATTGACTCCTAAAGCCTGACCTTCTCTGATCAAACGGTTCAATACTTGATCGATCTGTTCTCTAGCCTCGTCTTCAGTTATATTATCGTAGGCATCGACTGCTACTAAAATAACTGGTAATTTTTCGCCAGTCTCCATTTGATACTGAACCAGATTAGAAGCTGCTACTTCTTGGAACTTGGCTTTTCTTTGATCAAGCAAACGTTCTAGGATACGCAACATCTTAAATAGTTTTTCTCGGTCATCTAAACCTGCAATATCAGCAGTATGAGGTAGCTCACGCAAAGGCAACAACCCATTTGTGCCAAAATCTAGTAAGTAAAATTGGACCTGTGCAGGGGAATTTTGCTTGGCTAAATTGACGACCAGTGTTTGAAGTAACGTTGATTTACCATAACCAGAACTCCCGACTAACACAGCTGGAGCAAATTTAGCTAAGTCAAACATCAGTGGCTCTTGTTTTTGTTTACTTGGAATATCCAACATCCCTAATGGCACTTTTAGATCACGCTCAGTTTGCCAGTTTGCACGCCAATCGATCTCAGGAGCTACCATAACTTGTGCTAACGGTGGGAGCCAAGGCTTACTTGGCAATGGAACATGAAGTTTTTTAGCTTCGTTTTTGATCAGCTCGACTACAGCATTTAGTTCGGTCTCTTCAGTTTCACTTTGCTGTTCTTCATCAGCTAACGATAGATCGGTCGTCAATAATTCGGCCTGTCCCAAATGATTGATCAACCAAATGCGATCATCTGCTTTGGCAGTACTTTGGTCTTTATCAGGAACATATTTAGCACCACTATAAGCGGTTTGGAACAACTCATAGATCTCATTATTACCAACTTGGAGATAACCTCGACCAGGTAAAGTGATCGCAGCTGCATCTGGTGTTTTGATCACTTCTTTTGAATCGGCAGGTTCGGCCACTTTTAAAGCGATCTTAAAGCGTGAGTTCGACCAGATCTGTTCGTTGACGACCCCACTTGGCTTTTGCGTGGCTAAGATCAAATGTACCCCTAAAGAACGCCCGATCCGTGCTGTTGAAACTAACTCATTCATAAATTCAGGTTCGTTAGCTTTTAACTCCGCAAATTCATCACTGATCAAGAACAAATGCGGTAACGGCTCAGTTGGATACACCCTATCAGTCGCACCTGTTTTCCCCTTTTTATACAACTTGGTGTAACCGTTGATGTGGTTGACCCCAAATTCTCTAAATAAACGTTGGCGGCGCTCTAATTCAGCATGGATACTCTTTAAAGCCCGAGCTGTACTGGCTCCATCAAGGTTAGTGATCGAACCCAATAAATGTGGGAGATCAGCAAATAAGTTCGCCATCCCGCCACCTTTATAATCGATCGGTAAAAAGCCCACATCTTCGGGGGCAAAATTGACCGCTAACGACAAAATAAAGCTCTGTAAAACTTCAGATTTACCCGAACCCGTCGTCCCAGCTAATAAGCCGTGGGGACCATGTGCTCTTTCGTGTAGGTTCAAGTTGACCACATCATTTTTGCCCCGTACGCCTAAAGGTACAGCCAATGTCTTAGAGGTATCAGCTATCTGCCAGCGCTTTTTCACATTTAGCTCAGCGACACGCTTAACTTGGTACAGTTGCAAAAATGAGATACTTTCAGGGATCGAATTTTTTTCGACCTCAACATGGCGTAAATTAGCCAAACGCTTGATCGCTACTTCCTGCGTGATCTTTTTAGGATATGGATCAGGGACAAACTCTAGGTTCAAGTATGTTTGTTCTTCATTGATCAACGTCCCTAACTTTGAACTGTGATAATCAACTAAAGTCGTGACCGTTTCAGGCAACATCGCTTGCGTCTCTTTTGCCCAGATCACAGTCACTCCATAACGACTCATATCTTCCATCAAAAATTCATTTAAGTTATGTCCTGTCAGCCATGATTCATCTTGGATCACTAAAACGATCTGTGGTTTAAAAAACATCGCTTCTCGAGAATTGCGCTGTTTTGTATACTCTTGGCGCTGCTTGACTAGCATCTGATAAAGCGAATTTAAGACCATATCACGAGTTTGAGCGTTATAGACAAGTCCACGTAAGTTCAAACTTTCTAATTGAAAATGTGGTAACCACCGCCATTCGTGCCAATACTTTTGATATTCAGCTTCATTTAGCACGGCGACAAATTGGACATCATGATATGAATGAAATGCTGCCAATTGGAACAATATCGTCTGTAGCGCTTGGCGTAAAGCAGCACTATTTCCCGCTAACCCCAAGGTCGTTTGGCGCAATCCGATCGTCACGGGGACATCTTCGACTTTTTCGTAGGGTTTGATGATCTTTTGTTCAATGAATTTTTCTAATTTGCTTTTGACCTTAGCATCATTTTTGTCGTACTCGAACTGATAACTGATCGGCAAGGTCCCCTGACCTAAACTCAAGGTCAAAAAGTCATCATTACTGAGCATTCGTTCATACAAGCGCGGATCATAGTGATACATCATCGCTGCGATCTCTTCGGAACCAGGATGATCATATCGCATCACGGCTCGTTGCTCTTGATTTAATTTAGCCAGCTGACCTGTGATACTTAACAGATACTGTTCATAAGCTGCACTAGCCTGTTTATTTTGGGTTTGGATCATTTTTTTGTTGGTGAAATAACTTGAGACTGAAAAACCAGCTGTCAAGACGCTAGCACTCCCCATCCCCAACATCATCAAGCCATTACCCCCACTCAATAAGCTGACTAACCCACTAGCTACGACCATTCCCAGTGGTGGGACGATCATTTGCATCAAAGCACCTTGGGGAGGTGTTTGTGGTGTTGGTACATTTTCCAAACGCAATTTTTGTTTGGGTTCTTTGCGATAGATCCGTGGACTCCGCCGAAAATCAGGAAAATCAACGGGATATTCATGTCGCTGTTTAGTCGGTAATAATTTGTCGATATTTAACATGATATCTTGCCGTAACGGTATTATTTTGAGCTGTGATTCCCGTAATTCAAGTAATAACCCATCAACGTATAATCTTGTTCCAAGCTCCCATTTAGCTTCGAGATGTTCACAAAGTTCATCTCGCCAATAAAGCTTAGCCCCATTTCCAAAAGCTTTCACAAAATAACCATGCTTTGTGACCGTGATCTTCACGAGGGCTGGCGTATCAAAAACGATATCCCCTGCTTCTTTAGCTAAAACAAGCGTACACGTTGGAAGATCTGTCGTTAGTACCCGCAAGTGTTCATGTGCGATAACGAGCTGATCTGTCGTCTTTTTAACTGGCTTATCAGTTGCTGTCCAGTGTTTGAAAGTTTTCGTCAATTCAAAAACTTCAAATACCAGATCAGCTTGTTGATCGATGCGATCATCGACTCGGTTAGTCGGATCAGCATACAATTGCTCAATCGGCTTCAAATTCATTCTTCTCACCTCCTAGTTTTTTCAAGTATTCATTGATCTGTTTGCGGTATTTGCTCAATTCAGCTTGCTTTTTAGCCCCGTCCATCGTGGTGTTGTTCTTAGTCGCAGTGTAAAGTTTCGTGTAGGCATGTAAGATATATTCATCATCGCCAATATTTTTAGCTAAACTCAATGCCTCCGTGTACTTGCCACGCCCTAGCTGGATCCAGTAACTCAACTGATTAGGGTTGGAATTTTGCGAGATATTTTTCAAGATCGCCTTTTTTTGCTGACTTGAAAGTGTATCAAGCTCGATATAACTGACCGCTAATACATACCGCGCACTCTGAGGCAACGAATCAGGTGAATAACGCGCCAGTTCTTTAGTCGTGTCAGTATAATTATCATTTAAAAAACGTGCTTGTGCCGTCACGATATGCTCGGCTTTAGGCACCGTATAAAAGCCCCAAAAAAGAGTCACTCCAAGTAAGATCACGCTTATCACACTACCGATACTGGCTACCCATTTGAGCATTTGAAATTTAGTTTTTTTGACCGTTACCAGCGTCTTTTGCGCAACTTGTTCTTGGGTCATGACTTGTTGATCAACTAATTTCTCAAGCTCTGCGATCGTGGTCGCTTTGACTAATTCTTGGGCAAATTTATATCGCAAAGCGCCTGCACCGTTGACTAACTTAGCATAATCTTGCTTAGGTTCAAGTAAATATAAGACCAACGCCCGAAATTGCTTGACTCTAAGTTCAGCTGTCTCTTTAAAGGGTGCCACCGAAGACTTGAAACCACGGTGTAAGACGACGATCCTTTGACCGATAACAAAAAGGTTCTCGGGTGCAATAAAGGGTTGTAACAACCCCGCTTGTTCTTCAACGATCCAATAAAGTTGCGGTAATAAGCGTAAGACTGCCGCTCGGTCAAAGCATTTAACATATTCTGTCAGTGCTAAAGCTTTTTTGGGAAGCTGATAGCTCAAAGTCAGTTGGTCTTCGTTTGCTTTGAGTACCTTACCAGGTAAATAATGTTCATCGCCGGATAAAAAGAGTTCGTATTCAGCTAATTTCGCCAATCGATATTTATCTGCGCTTAAAACCACTTGGATCTCGGACTTATCTTGCTTGAATTCAAGATCAAGCTTGCCATCACTTATCATCGTCATTTTCTTTCCTCACGATCACTTCAAATTGGTCGCCATTTCCCAAAGGATAGGCCTGTAATGGTACGTTCTCATCTAACGTCAATGCTTTATTTAGTAGGTGCAACTCAAATTTTGCTGGTAGATCCACATTAACAACGGCTAAAGCCGATCCAAGTTGTTCAGCCAATAGCTTTAACGTCATTTTCTTAGAGACTTGCAGATCATAGACTGTACCAGCATATTTCAGTCCGATCCTGATCAGTTGTTCGTCCATCGACTACTATTTTCCTTTCGTTTGACACGTCTTTTAGTGAAATATATCCCTAACGCACTCCCTAAACCTGCCATTATTCCAAATAACACTGTGGACCACAGATATTTAAGGCCTGCGATCTCAGTAGTCCCCACATTTTTATCGCCAGATATAGCTTTAAGCTTAGAGCGCTTGGTAAATAGATACTTTCGTAAGACCTGCTGATTTTTTTGCTGGATCTGTTTTGAACTATGTTCACGGTGCATAAAGATCTTTTTTTTGGCTTGAACTACCGGAGCATTAGCTTGCTTTTTTTGCTTTGTATTTTGACTTTCCATCTCGGGAGAAAACAGCGTCTTAACTCCATAATTTTGCATGGCATCATCTTTGTGTCCATCATCATAGATCGCTTGTTCATTTAGCTCTAGGCTGCCATCATCGGCTGTCACTGTCACAGCCAAACCATCTAAAAATACTAGACAAGCCCCCAGACACACACAGATGGTCTTAATTTTTATCATCATTTTTTACCACTGTTTCATTTATCATCGGGCGCAAAAATAAGCTAGCCCCAAAGACTGCAATAGTCGCTAAGATCAGGCCTAACAAGGTCGCGAGTCCGACTGTGCCCCCACTTACCAATGCCGTATATCCAGCTTCGATATTTTGCAACGGTGAAAAGCGATATAACACTTGAACAAATGTCCCTGCTTTGACTAAGATCCCTAAAAATGGTGTCAATAAGATATATAGACCTAAAACTAACCCAAAGATAAAGAGCGTTACTTCACGTTGCATCCGGGCCCCCGCTGTGATCAAACTCGTTAAAAGCATCATGATCGTGATCGCATAGATAAACCAAGCTGTTCTAGAGCCGCTCTCTGACACATTGTACGTACTCAAAGCAAAGATCACACCTAAGCCCAAGCTGATCGCAAATGTCAAAATGACACTAGGTAGATTCAGCCATGCACGCGTATGTTCGATCAAAGCTTCTTGTTCTGAGATCGTCCGCTTAGGTAAATATTTAGCGATCCCAAAGCCAATAAAGACTGCACTCAAGGCCCCGATCACTGTCATAAAATACGGTACTAACGAATGCTTTGGCATCGCCGTATATGAACCAGTAGCTTTGATCGGATCAGTCAAGAAATTATAGACCTTACTGTTGTCGGCTTCGCCATTACGTGCATTCTGCATAACTGTATTGAATGCTTTAGCATAATCTCGATCATTATTAGCTTGTTTTTGACTATTCTTTAGATTTTGACTCAAGCTAGTCTTGATACCTTCCGTCGTCTGTTGCAACTTAGTGGTATTGTTCGTGAGATCTTTTATGATCGGGCGTAACCCTTTAGTATCTACCTTATCAGTTGTCGTCAATTCCTTTGTTCCAGTAGTCAAAGAAGCTTTCAAAGTTTGATACTGTTGTGTCAACTGCTCAGGTCTCACCTCAGCCGTAGCACTTGCCATTGTCAGTGGCACGGTCTTAGCATCTGACTGGTCGCTTTTAGCTGCATTGACCGCTAACTGAGCGTTGTTATACCACTCAATGATCCCAGCTACCTGTTTAAGATAACTTTGTAAGCCAGCTTCATTCAAGCTTTGGCTGATCTCGTTTAACGTCTTGATCGGATCTGGGGTTTTCTCATCGAGTGTAAGTTGGCCCGTTGCTTTTCCTAGACGATCGACTTGTTGGCTTAATTTAGTGTATTGCCCCACTAATTTAGTGGCATATCGTTCTAGCTCAGGACTAAGTTTTGCACTCTTAGTGACCAATGCTGCCAATGAATCAGGACTTGCAACGATCTTATCTTGTCCTTGTGTAGCTAAAAAGTTGCTCAGGTCTTCTTCTCTGCTATAAACAGCCATGATTTCATGTGCCAAAGCCAAAGTTTGCACTACATTTTGGTTCAGTTCAGTGCTATTTTTTTGCGCGACCACTACGAAACGACCCGTGTTTTGGACTTGACCATTGACGCTCCACTCATAATCAGTCGTTTCTTTGATCTGGTAGTCAACGGTCATTTCTACTGCACAGTTAGCTGGAAGTGGTGTAACACTTGGTGTCTGCACGGTCGTCTCTTCTTGGGGCGTTGAACTATTTTCAGTCAAACTAGAGTCTTTAGCTGACTCACTGTTTTTTGAAGTCTTTGCAGCTTCTGATTCGGTCTTAGCTACAGCAGTCGTTGTTTGTGGTCGAGCAAAACTAACTGTAAAACGCCCTTGGCTAACAGGAGTCATCTTGACATCTTGATAGCCCGCTTGTTGCAAAGTCGAAATAATATCATTTTGTGCTAAAGTTACAGCTGTCCCATTCCCCTTTAGCCAGATCACATTAGGTTTATCTGCCGTTAGATCTAAGGTCACTTTAGCTTGGTAATTTTCTTCTTTAGCATTTTCTTTGAGATAAGTCACTTGCTTACCCTGATCGATCCCAAGATTTTTAGCATATTTACTCAAGATCTGCGTGGCAACTTGATAATCTTTTTGATCTTGCTTAGACCAAAGATCTTTTAATTCACCATCAGTTTGAGTCAATTCAGTTGCTACCCCCAACTTGGATAACTTTTTCTTTAACTGTGCTTCAAAGGAGGTCAAGATCTGCGTATTATTGCCATTATCACCATTTAATTTAGCCTTTAGCGTGGCTAGATTCTCTTCTGCTGTCGTCTGGGTCAGACCGTACTCTTTTTCTAGCTGTTGTTGCAACGAATGCAAAGTTTGATACTGTTCATTTAACTGTTGCAACTGCTTGGTCAAAGCCACCTGATCACTAGAAACGACACTGACTAAAGCAGTTGAAGTATCATAAAGTGGTAAAACTGGTGCTGTATCTGTAAAATAATTGCTAACATTCAATTGATAAGCTGAACTTTTCTCGGTCAATGCTTCATAGAGCTTGAGCTGTTCTTCTAACTTATCATGTAAAGCTGTGCGGGCAGCTTGCTCAGCCTCATTATTGCTCGTCAAGTCTTGATCTAATCCCTGTAATAACGCTTGAACACTATGACTAAAAGCTTCATCGGCTTGAACACTTGCTTGTCGATCTTCATCTAAAACACTGGCTGTCTTAAAGATCGTAGCAAATTGATCATTTAAGCCTTGAAATGGTGCTTGGACTTGACTGGAAAGATCGCTAACTTGATTTTTTTGTCGATCAGCTCCTCTTTGCATCGCAACTTGAGCACTCCGCAAGTTACCAACTAAACTCGAAAAATACATCCGCACGACACGGTTATTGAAATAATTGATCAAATTGTCAACGTTTCGCCCCACAACTTGATTGGTCATCTCATTTTGCCCTTTGCGGACTCGGTAACTGATCCCAGCTTGCTTAGGATCAGTGCTTTGCAGAGCTAAGATCCGCGACGAAAAATTTTCTGGGATCACAACTTCAACATCATAAGTTCCATCATTCATCCCTGCCTCTGCCATATCAAATGGTGCTGTTTGCCAATCGTGTTCTTTATCACGTGAGACGAGCTTTAAAAAGTCGCCCCCCAAGTTATACTCTTTACCGTTGAATTTTGCTCCGTTATCCTGATTAACTAAGACATAGCGAACTTTATTATTAGCCTGCGCGTTTTCATCATGTCGCATAACACTTGGGTTTTTAAGGCCTAACCAGACTAAACTAAACACCAAACATCCCCCTAATAAACTGATCAACGCTAAACTGAAATGTCGCTTAGTTATGTTTTTTTTCATGCGTATCGTTCACCTCTTCTTTTTTCTTACCAAAAAAGGGCCCCAACTTACAAAATTGGGGTCCCTTTAAAACTTAGTGCAAACCAAAAGCGTTGCGATCTTCGTTATCCCGTTGTTCAACGGTATTAGCGTATTTTTCAAGCTGTTGATCGATCTGCTCTAAAAGCTGTGTCATTTGATTGACATTCCCCTTCAATTGTTCAAATTGTTGGAGATAAGCCTGAAAAGCTTGCCCTCGCCATTCATTTGCCATCGTGTTATTCTCATTTTGTACCCGTTGCATCTGTTGAGTTATCTCTTGTGATGCATGGATGTAAACTTTTGCTGAAGCACGTAATTGCTCAGGAGTTACGGAAATTGCGCCCATATGTGGAAGCCACCTTTCACTTATTTTTAACACACCCGATACTATCATTATTCTAATTTTAAGACAAGGTAATTTTAACCTAAAACCACCTCTTTTTCTCATAATACAGTTAAAAATATCTTGACAATCCAATTAATTATTTTTATGCAGTTTATTCGAATTTAACAATTTGACCTTATTGTGACAGGCCTTGGGAATAACTATATAAATTACTAAAATTTAAGATATTTAATTTTTATAAATGAATAAATAATATTTAAATTATGTATTCTTCCGCCTAATTTTTTTATTACATTTTTGTTACAAAAAAAGCCTCGTTGTTTTCACAACGAGGCTTTTCGACTTTAATTATGCTTTTTTACCTGGTTCAGAGGCGATCAACATCATCTTTCCTGCTAATGTCCAAGATTTGACGGCATAAGGTAAGATAAAATGCATCCCCTTCTTAAGTTCATAGGTGCGACCATCTACTTCTAATTGTCCATTTCCATCTAAGACAGAGACCAATGTATATGGTGCTTGTTGGCGTTCAAAAATTGCACTGCCATCGATCTGCCATTTATAGACCGCAAAGAAATCCGTATCGACAAAACGGGTAACTTTTTTATCACCTGTTACAGTCGTTTGAATATCCAATTTAGGATCGAGATGAGGAACGTTGGTCACATCGATCGATCGTTTTAAATGCAACTCCCGTTTTTTACCGGTCGTTTTATCGATGCGATCAAAGTCATACAAGCGATAAGTCGTATCTGAACTTTGTTGGGTCTCAAGGACCATGATCCCTCTACCGATCGCATGGATCGTGCCTGCTGGAACATATAAGAAGTCACCAGCTTTGACTGGTATCTTGCGTAACAACTTATCCCACTGTTTATTTTCGATCATCTCAGCTAACTTCTCACGCGTCTTTGCATGATGACCGTAATACATCTGAGCTCCTTTATCGGCAGCTAACACATACCAACATTCAGTCTTGCCCAATTCGCCTTCATGCTCTTTAGCATAGACATCATCTGGGTGCACTTGAACCGAAAGATCGGCTTTAGCATCTAAGATCTTCGTCAATAGCGGGAAAACATCGCCTTTAGCGTTACCAAAAACTTCACGGTGCTTATCCCAGACCTCAGTCAAAGTCAGCCCTTTGTATGGTCCATTTTCAATAAGTGCTGGTCCATGTTGGTGGGCCGAGATCGCCCAACATTCCCCCGTATGATCACTTGGGATCTGATAACCGTATTCAGTATGTAAACGATCGCCACCCCAAATTTTTTCTTGAAAATATGGTTTTAAAAATAATGGTTCACTACTCATATTCATCATCGCCTCACATAAAAGTCTATACATTTATTCTATCACACCCAAATAAATTGTAAACCTTTTCCACTTAGTCCTTTTCCGCAAGATATGTAGCGATGATCTTATCACGCCATTCTAAAAATGCTTCATTATCTGCACTTGGATGTACGCGATTTGATAAAACGATCAAGGCATTTTTACCTTTTTGATCAAGTAGCATAAAAGTTCCGGTAAATCCAGTATGATAAAGACAAGGCGTAGCGCTACGATCATAACGCAGATCCCAGCCCAGCGAGCGTCCAAGATCATGAGTCGGGGTATGGTCAGCATAGAGCATCGCGACCGTTTCTGGTGTTAACACCCCTGGGATCGTTTGGGGAGCAAGCATCCATTTGGCAAATTTGATCAGGTCGGCTAAGTTAGAAAATAATCCCGCCGATCCACAATGCTCACCTAAAATAAAAGCTTTGGGATCATGAACTTCCCCCTGGATCAAGCCTCTAGTCGCCGTTAGTTCAGTTGGAACACATTGCTTTTTTTGGGGGGCAAAGGTCGAAGCTTTCATACCCAACGGCCGTAAAACCTCAGTTGTGATCACTTCTTGCACAGGTCGATGGTAAAAAGCTTCAATGACCTGTCCCAATAAGATCAGTCCGATATCGGCGTAAACTACCTTTTTACCCAGCCAAGCAGCTGGTTTCAAGGTATACAAAGCTGCCATCAATTCAACTGGTGGTAGTTGATCGCGATTTTTTATGTAACCACTAAGAGCAGACGTGTGGGTCAATAAGTGGCGCAGAGTCACCCTTTGATCGGTGAACCGCGGTAAATATTTAGCGACTCGATCGTCCAATCGTAGCTTTTTAGCCTCCAACAGCTGTAAGATCACCGTTGTCGTCCCAATGACTTTAGTCAACGAAGCCAGATCATATAATGCCCCATCTTCTAGTGGCTTTATCACTGGAACCAGTTGCTTATTGCCAAAGACTTCAGTTTGGATATCATCTTGGCAGATCATGGCATAAGAGATCCCTGGAACGATCTTTTGCTCTACTAGCTGGTGTAATAAGGCAACTGTTTTTTCGTTCATGCCCAACTTTCCTCTTGTTTCAATTGATTGATATAGATGATCTTAAATTTACCATCATCATAGTCTACCCGACTTGCTCGAGAGTTGTCGACTAAAAATAGCGGTACATCACCGTTTAACGACTCTAAAAAATTAGACAAGATCAAGCCATGCGTTACGATCAAAATGTTGCAATCCTTACCTTCATATTCACATGCGATCGTCTTTAAAGCTCGGGTGAATCGCTGTTCGAGGTGAACCGACGTCTCGATCTCTTCTTCACCATCCATCGTGCGAAAAAGCTCGGTCAACTCAGAGACATGCTCTTCATTGGCAAAGGCCCGCAAGATCTTGCGCAAACCCAGGGTCCGCAAAGCTGTAGGGACCATCGTAAAATTATTAGCTTCTTCAAATTTGCCAAAGCTCAATTCACGCAGATCGGGATCACTATAAATGGGCGGATAACCCCGTTTATTTTCCGCGAGAATATAGCGCGCTGTTTCTTTTGTCCGCTGGAGATCACTCGTGTAAACAGCTTCAAAACGAATATTTTCCAATTCTTTGCCTAGCCGCTTTGCCATGCGGATCCCTTTTTTGGTCAACGGAGAATTCGTTGTTCCCTGCAATCGGCGCGATCGATTCAAACGTGTCTGTCCATGGCGGACTAAATAAAAATGTATCACTAGTTTCACCAACTCTCTTTTTCTAAAAACACCTATCTCTATTATAGGTTTACCACGTCAACATGCAAAACATTTTACCTAAAACTTCTCGCAGCCATAATTCAAATTATTGTGCTAAAATGTTGATAGACAATGGGGGTAATATTTTTGGCAAGTAATTCTGATTCGATCTTCAACATTTTATCATATTTGAGACGCCATCCTGAAAAGATCTTTGCCTTGAGATCACGTTATGACAATGTGATCCAGATTTTTTTCAAAGATGCAGTCAAAGTCGCTGATGCAAATATTTATTTTCCCGACAACAAATTAATGGTCAATTGTTTGACTGATGACTTTTTAGCTCAAAACGGTGATCTTTTAGACAGTTTTTGGCAACTAGCAGGTCATGACTACATCGATCACCACGAAGTTTGGGCCACAACATCGCATTTGACCGAAAAAAACATGTACTTATTGGAGCTCTCGTTTGAATAGTAGCTTAGTTGCTATTATAAACAAGGACCTCACCACGATGTAAAAAACGCATCATGGTGAGGTCCTTGTTACTTATATGTGTTACCACACTCTTTGATTATTTTTCGCTTTCAAGCGGACGATGGACTTTCCAGATCAAAAGTAAATTCAACGCCATCAAGGCTGCTGTTACCAAAAAGACCGCTTGATAGTTGAATAACCCCGAGACAAGCGACCCCATCATCGAGCCAAGCATCGCTCCAGCCGCTTGAAATGATTGATTATAACTAAAGATCCGCCCAAAAGCTTCCCGCGGGACACTGACCGTCAAGACCGTTTGAACTGCGGGTAATAGCGCTGCATTGGCGATCCCCAACAAGAACCGCCAAAAACCTAAACTCCACGGTGAAGTTACAAAATACATCGGTAAAAAGACTACCATAGCAGCAACTAAGCCAAAGATCAATACTTTTAAAGGCCCGACCTTATCCATCTTGACACCTAACCGGGAAGCGACTAACAAAGTCCCAAAACCAGGCATTGCCGCGACGACCCCACTGACAAAGGATACATTTCCCATACCGTGCATCAATGATTTGACTAACAAACTGACGATCGGTGCGATCGACATCAAGGCCGATTGGATAAACAACGTCGTGATAAACATTGCAACGATCAACTGTTTATTTTCTAAGTGGTCAAAGATCTCTTTCATCGGTTTCATCTTTTTAGCTGGGATCGGTGTAAAATGTTCCTTCGTATTAAATAAGGTCAGCAAAAAGACGATCCCCATCATCGCTCCACAAACAAAAAATGTTACTCGATAGCCAGCAAAACCAGCTAATAGGCCACCAACCAGTGGTCCAAGCAAATTTCCCGTCACATTAGCTGTCATCATATTTGCCATAACAGCACCGGAACGAGCATGTGGGGTCTCCCCTGCCATAAAAGCAGTCGCATTATTGATATAACCAGAAAAGGCCCCTTGAACGAAGCGCAGTAACACGATCGTCCAAGCATGGTGGACTAAGCCAACGGCAAAGATCGTAAAAGTCATCACTCCAGAGGCCCGTAAACACATGAGTTTTCGCCCTTTTTGATCGGCAAGATTGCCCCATAGTGGTGAAACGATCGCTTGGGCTAGATATGTAACGGCAAAGGCTAGGCCCGCATATAAGTTCAATTCGAATTTTCCATAGGGGTGCAATGTTTCAATATAGAGCGCCATAAATGGCATCGTCATCGAAAAATTCAACCCCGTCATAAAACACCCTAACCAGAGGGTCATAAAAGTTTTGCGCCATGAAGCAGGCAGCTCGGTGTCTGCTACCATATTCATCACTCCTGTCATTGTAATATTTACACTCTAGCAAAAATAACTTCAAATTACAAACCCAAGCAAAAAAGTGAACTACCTTGAGCAGTTCACCTTTCAATTACATTTCAAAGTCTTTTTCAGGATCCAAGCCATAGAGTTCACTGACTGGATCAGTCTTAGCAGTCGGTTTAACTACGAGGATCGCTGTAACTGCTTTAGCCGACTCATATCCAGCTAAAGATACCACATCTTCGATCAGATAAGTCAGACCGTCACTGTTATAAATATGCTCACCGATCACCGGTAACTTTTCAAAAGAAGTTTTGTTCATCCGGTAATAATCCCCGTTTTTTTCGTACATGACTAGAATCGCTTGCGTCACTTCGATCCCCCCTAAAAAATTTTTTGCTTTATCAAAGCTCTTTCATTATAGTATATATCAATATTTTTTTACATAGGTATTTACCAAAAAATATAAAAAGTTCTGCCAGTATCTCAGCAGAACTCTCTATATTTAGATATTGATAACTTTTTCCAAGAACGCTTTAGTCCGTTCATTTTGTGGATCTTCAAAGATCGCTTCAGGCCGTCCTTCTTCGACAACATAGCCATCAGCCATGAAGACGACACGATCAGCAACTTCTTTAGCAAAGCCCATTTCGTGGGTCACAACGACCATCGTCATCCCATCTTTAGCTAGATCTTTCATAACTTCCAAAACATCACCGACCATTTCTGGGTCAAGTGCTGAGGTCGGTTCGTCAAACAACATGATATCTGGATTCATCGCCAAAGCACGTGCGATCGCTACCCGTTGTTTTTGCCCGCCTGAAAGAGAAGCTGGCATGGCATCGAATTTATCAGCTAAACCGACCATTTCTAGTAATTTTTTGGCGGTCGTCATCGCTTCATCTTTATTGGCTTTGCCCAACTCAACTGGTGCTAGCATGATATTTTCACCAACACTCAAATTGTTGAACAAGTTAAAATGCTGGAATACCATCCCGATATTTTCACGAGCCTTATCGATATTTGTCTTAGGATCACTGATATCATGCCCATCGATCACGATCGACCCAGAAGTTGGTTCTTCAAGCTTATTCAAGCAACGCAATAAAGTACTCTTCCCTGAACCAGAAGGCCCGATCAAAACGACTACTTCATTATTTGCAACCTTAAAATCAATGCCCTTTAACACTTGATTTGAGCCGTAGTTTTTCTTTAAATTCGTAACATCTACTTTTAAATCTGTCATTAATTATTGATCCTCCGTTCGATCCACTTCGAAAGAAGCGTTAAAACTGTGATGATGACCAGATAGATCACCGCAACGATCGCCCACACTCTAAAGCCTTCTAGGTTTCGTGCGATAATGATCTTACCAGTCTGAGTAAGTTCAAGCAACCCGATAACAGATAAGATCGAGGTATCCTTTAAGGTAATGATGAACTGATTGATAAATGATGGGACCATGATCTTGATCCCTTGGGGTAAGATGACCCGACGCATTGCTTTACCAAACGGCATCCCTAAACTACGTGCTGCTTCCATCTGCCCTTTATCGACCGATTCGATCCCACCTTTAACAAAGGCAGCAGTATAGGCACCTTCATTTAACATCAAAGTGATCACACCAGCTAAGAAGGCTGGCACCTTGCTACCGATCAAACTTGGGACCCCATTATAGATGAACAGCGCTAACACGATCAATGGCAACCCACGGAAGATATAGATGATCGTTGTTGAAAGGCCACGGCAGAATTTGTTTGGTACGACACCTAACAAGCCGACAAAGATCCCAAAGATCGTGGCACAAAAGATACCCACAACGGTCAATTTCAGCGTCTCAATGATCCCTGAGATAAAGGCATCTTTATTTTCTTTTAAGATACCTAAAACTGTTCGATCTTCAGCAGTTGCTGTTTGTGACTTGACTTTAGTTTCAGAAGTTGCTTTACCTTCTGTATATTTTTTGATGATCTTATCATACTCACCGTTAGCTTTCAACTTAGCTAGACCTTCGTTGAACATCTTTAATAGCTCTTGGTTTTGCCCTTTTTTAACAGCAAAACCAGTTTCTGTCGTATTAGCTGGCTTAGTTACAACTTTTAGATCTAAGCCATTTTTGATTGCATAATACATTACAGCACTATCTTCAAAACAGGCGGCAGAGTTACCATTGATGACATCATTATACACACCATCAGAATCATCGAACGTTACGATCTCAAAACCGTATTTATCTTTGAGCGAATTAGCATAATCAGCCCCTGCTGTCCCGGTCTTAACAGCAACTTTCTTACCCTTTAACTCAGATAGATCTTTGATCCCACTACCATCTTTGACCGCCATTACGATCCCAGCAGAATAGTATGGATCCGAGAAATCAAATTTTTGCTTCCGTTCTTCTGTGATCGACATCCCAGCGATCATCCCATCGGCTTGACCAGCACTTACGGATTGAACAGCAGCGTTGAAGCCAACGGGGCGGATCTTAACTTTAAAACCCTCTTCTTTAGCAATTGCACGTAAAAGATCTAAATCGATCCCCACATACTTATTCTCTGTGTTGGCATACACAAACGGTGGGAAAGTCACATCCGTGTCGATCGTATATGTCTTTTCTGATGCAGCTTGGATCTGTGGCTGGGAGAAAACACCCAACATAAATAATCCAAACACTGCACTTAGCATTGCAATAAACTTCTTCATGGGAACTCCCCTTTACTAGAATTTAATATAAAATTATTATAGCACAACTTTTGTCAGAAGATAGTACATGAAAACTCAAACCATAATACAAAACTTAGATTTCATATCACAACACTATTAAAAAAGCCTGTAAAAACGGGTTTTTATCTTAATTCGAAAAAACAAAATTAAGTTTTAATTAACTTTTACAGCATGTGATTAATCAAAAAAACAAAAACTTCTGTAAAACCCTAAAATAATAGCATTCATAATTAAATTTCCCCTAGTCAAACCATAACCTGGCAATGTAATATAATATGACATATCATTTGCGCAACATTTCAAATTCACTTGCTTTTCCCTGTAAAATTTTTTCGATCGCTTGGACCAGTATTTTCCGCTTGACCGGTCGATACTTCTTTAGCCCAGGCAAAAATGTAATTACGTGTAAGATCTTTCCCAAATAATACGTACTCTTTTTAGTGCGATCATAGATCAAGCCGGGATACACAACATATGCGCGTTTTCCTAAAACTTGTCGCGCGTATTTTTCAACGGTCCGTTTAGCTTTTATATAAGCTGAAAAGCCTGCATTAGCGGAGATGAACAAAAATTTAGTTTTACTCTCTTTGATGGTCGTAATGATCTTTTTAGCTGGTTTAATACTGGCATTTTGATAATTCAACTGCTTTTTACGATCAGGCCATAAGATCCCTACACAATCAATGACCCAATCCGCCTCCTTGAGCAACACTTGCCAAGCTCCTGCTTGCTTTAGATCAACTCGTTGATAAGTAACACCAGCTATACTGTGCAAGCGCTTGCCACTACGCGATAAACTATATAGTTCAAGTGTCTTATCCTTAACCAGGACCTGCAAGATACCTTGCCCAACAAAACCAGTCCCACCAACAATGACAACTTTCATCAACTCACCCCCAGAACTTGATTTTTCCTGATTATAGCACTAAAAAAGTACGAATACGCAAACTTTTGCCTACGCATTCGTACTTTGACAACTATTTATTAAGTTTTCCTTTAGCTACTGCTTGATGATAAAAGATCCAAGCGATCACTCCAAAAAAGACTGGTCCAATGATCGTCCAAAAGGCGGTATCATACTCGTGTTGTAAAATAGGTTCAACACAAGTAAAAATTATCCCACCTGCAAGGACTAGCAAAACAATGATCGTTACGATCCATGTCCATTTACGACTCTTGAAAAATTCAAATGGCCGCTTAATATCCGTTCTTTGTTTAAAAAACGGAAACGCACCAACTAAAAAGAGATACGGACAACTCGTTGAGACATTAGCCATATCCGTCAAGATCGTATAGAACTTTTGGGCAGCCGAGCCCCCAAAAGCTACTAAAAAGATGAAGATACAAACGATCGTTGCTTGAAGCCACATTGAAAAGGCTGGCATGCCTGCTTTGTTTAAGCTTGTCATTTTTTTAGGCCAAAGCTTAGGATCAGAACCTAAAATAAATGACTTGATCGGTGAATAGACTAAGATAAAAAAGGCTCCGACATAACCGATAAACATCCCCAAACCAGCAAAGCGCGTCATCAAGACTCCAAGAAACTGGCTCGCTTGTGCTGATAAGCCTAACGCTTGTCCTAAAACAACACCTAGATTATTCATCAAAACATATGTAATATTTCCCAGGTTAGCTTCATTATTTCCAATGACTTCTTGCCAATTAGTACTGATCCCCCACATAAAGATCATCAATGAATAACTAAGAGCGATCAATAAAGTCGAGATCAAAACCGCCCGTGGAAAAGTCTTTTCTGGTTTTTCAATATCATCCATGACGCCCCCTAGCGATTCCATTCCAGCATATGCAAAGATCGCATAGACCACAAAGGATAACAAAGCGACCAGCGTACTGAAATCTGGATTAGGTGAAGTCGTAAAACTGCTCCAGCCTGTGATCGGTTGTTTTAAAGTACCATGATCAGCGATCCAGATCACAACACTAGCCACACAAAAGATCACATTCAAAGCGATCGTGAAGATCCCACCGATCGAACCGACCTTAACAACAAAATCTATCCCACGAGTACTAAAGAATGTGACTCCCAAGATCCAAATGATCGCTAATACCCCGATCGTCTGTGTTGCGCCTAAGCCTAAAAAATTCCAACTCTGTGTAGTATCTTTGCCAAAAATCAAAGCTGATAATGGGATCCAGACCTTATTTGACGTCGAGACTAACCAAATGACCCACGAGGCTAACCAGATAAACGTCCCGATAAAAGCGATCCTTTCTCCGACTGAACCTGCTAGCCAAGAATAGATCCCACCCTTTGCTTCTTTAAAAGCAGCACCATACTCGGCTAACATCAAAGCACTGGGAAGAAAGAAAAAGATCGCCGCTAAGATATACCACATGATACTACCATATCCCATCTGTTCATAAGCGACGGTCGAATTCGCAAATCCAAAGATCGTTGAAAAGATCATCATTATCAAACCAAAAAGTTTGATTTTCTTTTTATTCACATTAAACCCTTCTTCTTATACATAATTATTAATATTTATTCATTATACACTTTTTAGTAACGATATAAAAGTGTATATCAAAATATTTTTAACGATTATCTATGCAAAAAGAGTTATGATCTGGTATATTAGTGCAACAAAATAATTCTATTTATAAGTATTGACAAAGCTACGCGACAGGCATAAACTGTAATAGTTGAGTTTTTATTGGGCATTCGCCAAATCGGTAAGGCAGTGGACTCTGAATCCATAATTTACAGGTTCGAACCCTGTATGCCCAACTACTAAAAAAGATCACTCGAATTTTGCTAAATTTGAGTGATCTTTTTGTATACTCTAAACAATACCCACCTGAACTTTCTTTAGCTTGCCTTTTTTCCACAAAAAAAGCTTGGGATCTCACCCAAGCTCTCCGTCTTATATCCTCCTACCCACGCTTGACCGTATGCTTATTACGGTCTTTTTCCTTAACATAACGGTGGGCATGCTTTTTCAAGTACTGTAATAATTTAGCCTCGTTGGCAAATTCACGTGGATGTTGTTGGCCGTGCAACCGTAAAGTGATCTTATTGATCTTGTCACGTCCTGTCCAGGTATAGCTATGTTCAACGATAAAACGATTTAAAAACTTACCGTCTTTTTTGCCAAACTTCAGTACATATACTCTCTCAGGCACCATCAACGGATTAACGTGCTCTTTTTCATACTCGACACCGTGTGCACGTAGAAAATTTTTCGTTTTTCTAAGCATGTTTCTCCTCCTAACTTGATAGTAATCCTTTTACTTACTCCACCTATTATAGCACCTTTGACCTTATTTTTTGATAACAATTTGTTAACATTAACAAATTTAAAAGAATTATTCAATAACTTTATAAAAAAAGCTGCTGGCTAAACCAACAGCTCTGATCTATCACCCGTACGGGGATCGAACCCGTAACTCCGCCTTGAGAGGGCGACGTCTTAACCAATTTGACCAACGGGCAATGACTACTCTTATTAGTATACTCTCTTTTTTAATAACGTCAACTATTTATTCAAATTTTTTAACGCAAAAAAGCAATAACCTAAAAAAAGCAGCCCCGTCCAAATAACACAGAGGACAAAAACTAGATCTAACCATGCAAAAGCCAGGTAAAATCTAGTAGCAAATACTAATAATGTGATAACACACCAAATAACTAGTTTACGTTTGAGATATGCATCCTCATTTGCCATTGAATGTCACTTGCAATTCTGGGATCGCATTTAACTCACGGTCATAGTATCGGACCTCGATCTGCTTCCCATTTTCATCAGCCGAAGTCTTAATTAATGCAAATGTTCCACCGATCGCAGTGTATTTTCCACGTGGATAGCTGATACTCCCTGGATTCAAAAGTAATTTACCATTAACTACTTCGACTCCTAATTGATGAGTATGCCCAAAGAAAGCCATATTGGCACCTAATTCATCCATTTTAGCTTGCAAGCCACCCAAACCAAAACCCACACCGAGTAAATGTCCGTGAACTAACAAGATCTTGTCTTGTCCGCGATCAAAAAATTGTTCATCTGGTAGATCTAGATCATAGTCACAGTTACCACGAACGACTTTAAAATGTTTGAAAACTTCATCTGTTGCTGGCAACTCTGAATCACCACAATGTAACATCAGATCAACTTTACCTGCATAAGCTGTAAGCAATTTTTGCAAGATCGCCTTATCACCATGACTATCACTAACAACTAGATATTTCATTTTATCGCACCTCATTTAGCCATGCATCAAAACGCTCCATCAAAGCTTTGACTGCTCGCCCACGATGACTGATACTATTTTTTTCTTCCATTGACAATTGAGCAAATGAGCGCTCAAATGGTGGATAATAGAACAGTGGATCATAACCAAACCCACCTTGTCCGCGTTGTTCTTCTAAGATCACACCGTTGACTTCACCTTCAACCGTCAACTGTTCACCTGCTGGACTAGCAACGACGATCGCACAATGAAAATGAGCTGTTCGTTTATCAGAAGCGACCCCAGCTAATTCAGTCAACAATTTTTGTTTATTGGCTTCGTCATCATGATCGCCGGCATAACGCGCCGAATATATCCCTGGAGCTCCATCTAAATGATCGACCATAAGACCCGAGTCATCCGCTAAAGCGATCACTTGATACTTTTTAGCCAAGGCTGTTGCTTTGATGGCCGCATTCTGCGCAAACGTTTCACCATCTTCAACGATCTTTATCGGATCATTTAGATCATTTAACGTCACAACTTCAAAGCCTTTTGGTTCAAATAGTTTACGATACTCTTTAGCCTTACCTTCATTTTTAGTTGCAATTAAAATCTTATCCATGAACATCACCTCACTACAATTATGCACTAAATCACATCTTGATTTCAAACTAACTACTATCCACCGAGTTTAAAAATCATTAATAACACGGTATAATTAGAGTAATAACTATTATTAAGGATGTGTCTTTTTTAATGCAAGATAATTTTTATGAACTGGCAAGTTCGCAAAATCAACTCGGCGCGACTTTGATCCGCGATGCCTTGATCCCTGATATTCTGGGTAAGGATAACGATATACTCTATTGGGCTGGCAGACGTTTAGCCCGTCTCTTTCCTTTAGCTAAAGATGAAGAGTTACCGATCTTCTTTGAACAGGCAAATTGGGGGCAATTAAAGCGCGTTAAGGCCAAAAAAGAACAACAATATTTTGAATTGACCGGTCAGATCATTGAGACTCGGCAAAAATTGAACTCAGCTTGTGAATTTTTGATCGAGGCGGGCTTTTTGGCAGAAACGATCCAAAATCAACTCGGTTTCGTCACCGAAGCGATCATTGATAAAAAGACACATGATACTGTAACGATCTTAGTCCAAGTCGACACTAAAGACCCCCTTGATCTTGACTTCATCGAAGAACAAAAACCCCTTAACATCTTGACTGAACCAAAAGTAAAATAAGCAGGCTGTGACATAGGTCTAATAAATAACGCGGGAGCTACCACGATGCAAAAACATCGTGGTAGCTCCCGCGTTATTTATTAAAGATATTGTTCTAATTTTGCTTTGAGTGCGCCTTTATCATGGTAACCGATCAAAGTATCAACTACTTGACCATCTTTTTGGATCAATAAAGTCGGGATACTCATCACGCCATATTTAGCAGCTGTAGCTTGGTTCTTATCAACATCGACTTTACCGATCTTCACTTGACCTGCCATCTCTTCAGCAAGTTTTTCAACCACAGGTGCTTGCATCCGACAAGGGCCACACCATGTTGCCCAAAAATCAGTTAAAGTTACACCATTTGCAGTTTCTTGTGCAAAATCTTCATCTGTCCATTCTTTTACCATAAGCAGTTTTTTCACCCTTCATTTCGTATTTATTCAGTAAGAATATATCATATCTAACCAAAAAAGCAACTTATTTGTTTTAACGGAAATAAACGACCGTAGCCCCATTACCACCATTATTCGGAGCTGCAAAATTAAAGCTTTTGACAGCACGATTAGATCGCAGATACTGCGTGATCCCCTGGCGTAAGGCACCGGTCCCTTTACCATGCACGATCGTCACTGATGGATATCCTGCTAAGATCGCTGCATCAATATAGCGATCCACCTCAGTCATTGCTTCTTCATAACGTTTACCCCGAAGATCAAGTTGGGGTGAAACATGGCTCGTTGAGGCTGAGCGCAAGACGGTCCCAGCACGTTTGACTTTCTTTGGTTCAACATTGACCTTTTCCAAATCAGCTTCATCGATCTTCATCTTCAAGATCCCTAACTGCACTTCCCAAACATGCTCTCCGACTTTTTGCACCAAGACCCCGCGTTGACCATAAGAGGTCACCATCACATCATCATTTGGCTTGAAAGCCTGTTTGCGTTTAGCACGTTTCAAGACTTTATTTTTCTTCAAAGCCCGTTTTTGCTCAAGCGCATTTAATTGAGCTTTGGCATCGATCAGTTCATTTTCCTTGATCTCAGCAGCTGCATTTTGTTTTAAGGCTCGTAATTCACTGATGATCTCATCAGCTTTTTGTTTGGCTTGTTCGACGATCTCATTTGCCTTTTGCTTAGCTTGATCTTGCATTTGCTCACGCTCATTGACAAAACGCTCATAGGCCATTGCCAAATCGTGGTGCAATTTTTGAGCTTCATCAAGGTTTGCCTGCAAACTGATCGCTTCTTCTTCTGCTTGCCGCCGTTTTGCGACCAGATCAGCGATCATATTATTGAGATCTTGGCTATCTTTAGCAACTAAATTCCGTGCAGCTGTAACGATCGTTTGGGATAGCCCCAAGCGCTCAGAAATATTGAAAGCATTACTTTGCCCCGGGATCCCGATAAGTAATCGATATGTCGGCCGTAATGTTTCTTCGTTGAACTCCATCGAAGCGTTGATCGTTTGAGTCCGTTCAAAGCCATATGTCTTGAGCTCTGGATAGTGTGTCGTTGCCAAAACATAAGCACCACTGGCACCGATAGCGTCTAAGATCGCGATCGCAAGCGCAGCCCCTTCTTGTGGGTCAGTTCCAGCCCCCAACTCATCGAATAAAACAAGGGAGTCTTGATCGACTTGGTCTAAAATATTGACGATATTTGTCATATGGGAGGAAAATGTACTCAAACTTTGCTCGATCGATTGTTCATCCCCAATATCCGCAAATATATCCTTAAAGACTCCGATCCGACTATTTTCAAAAGCCGGGATAAATAGTCCTGATTGTCCCATCATTTGAACTAACCCTAAAGTCTTTAACGTGATCGTCTTACCACCTGTATTAGGTCCGGTGATCACCATTGCTTGATAATCTTTTCCTAGGATAATATCATTTTTGACCGCTTTATCCATCTCTAAAAGCGGATGCCAAACTTGACGCAAGTAAATATCTTTTTGTTCTGACAATAAAGGTTGCGTCGCTTTTAGCTCTTTAGCGTATTTTGCTTTAGCATTGATAAAATCAAATTCACCTAAGATCTTAGCATCGCGTGCTAACTCAGCTGTATAAGGCATCGTTTCTTTAGATAATTCGCGTAAGATCCGCAAGATCTCTTCTTTTTCAGCGACCTGCTCTTGCTTTAAGCGATTATTTAGCTCCACGATCTCACGTGGTTCGATAAAGTAGGTCTGTCCCGAAGAACTTTGGTCGTGAACGATCCCACCAAATTTCCCCTTATGCTCGGCTCGCACAGGGATAACATAGCGATCATTTCTGATCGTCACATTGGCCCCACTCAGATATTTGGCATTATTACCACGGGTCAATGCCACTAAACGGTTCCTGATCGTGGCTTCAGTCGTTGAGATCTGACGACGTAATGAGCGCAAAAGACTGGAGGCGTCATCGGTCACATAGCCATCAGCTTCTAACGATACTTGCAGGCGCTTAGTTAATTGCGGTAAAGTTTCGAGTTGTTCTTCAAGTTCATACAGATAATTCAAATCAACTTTTTCATCTGCTAGAGCCATAAAAAAGCGATGCACTTCGTTAGCTGAGCGCAATACTTGACTGATCTCAGCTAATTCTTTACCATTTAACGTTGCTCCGATCTCCAAACGCTTGAGATGATCGGTGATCAACGTTAACTGTGGGACTGGTACCCCACCTTTTAAGCGCAAAATATCTGCGCCATCTTTTGTTTGTAAGAGCTTCACCTGAATCTCAGCAAGATCAGTACTAGGGCTTAAGCGCTTGACTTGACGCTTACCCATTTCAGTTGTCGCATGATAGAACAACTTTTGTTTGATCTTGTCGTATTCGAGGATCGCTAAACTTTTACGATTCATTTTCATCCCCCTGTGGTTCAAGTAACCAGTTATCTAATACTTGTTGTGAGATGACTGGTGTCTTTTTTAGCATAAACTGTGCTACGCTAGATTCGCTGATAAATGGTTTTGGTTGTACACCAGGCCAAGTATCCACTAGTAGCAACAAAAAGAAGATCACACCATACATCATTGCCAACGAAAAAAGCCCACCTAATAGACGGTCAGCTTGGGAAATGATCGGTATCTTCTTAGCTGTTTGGCGTACTGCATTTGTAATGAGCCGTAGTCCTAAGCCACCGATGATCGCGATCAGCCAAAAAGCCAGCATCTGGTAGAAGATCCGATTCACTTCTGTCGTTGCAAATATACTACTTAACTTTTGTCCCAAACTAGGTGCAAAGTAAAGCCCCAGACCTGCGACTACTACAAAGCCAACTAGCTTGATAAAGATCGCTACTAGACCTTTGCGTGTTCCATGTCGAAAAGCTGCTACTAGTACGATCAAAATACCTATTGTTAAAATCATTTTTTCTCTATTCTTTTGGTTCTGTTTGCTTTAATTTCAGCAATTCTTCTTGTTTATATAACTGATCTGAAACTGCATTGATCGCTAATAGGATCGCTGCTTTTTCATTACTTAATGACGGCATCAATTCTTTGATCTCCGCCAATTGTTCTTCTACGATCTTGACAACAGCTGCCATATGATCTGGTTCAGCCTTACCAATGATCGTATAAACTTCATTTGCAATCTTAACTTTAAAACGTCGCTTATTTTCAGGCATTCTCAAAAAAGCCCCCTAATCAAAAATTAACATACTATATTTTAGCATAATATCTAAGTGTGGAGAAATGCGGGTCACACCGTACGGATAGCCTAGGCTAGATAATGATGCGTTTCTTGCATCATTTTTTAGCCGTAGCTATACGTTAGATGTGGCATTTCGCAACACGTCAATATCTATGTGTGGAGAAATGCGAGTCACGCTACACATCACTTACAGAAAAAGGCCCTCAATATCCAAAAGATATCCAGGGCCTGTAAGCGAAAAGAATTATTGGAGATTTTTGTCATTCAAGAAAGTATCTAAGACACCTTCGACCATATCCCACTCTTCATCACTTTCGATATCGTAGAGTTCAGCATTCTTAGCTTGACCATCTTCGTCAGGGTCAAAGGAGAAGGCTAAAACATCAACTTGTTCTTCAGGTTCTGAACCGGCTGGGATCAACAAGATATAAGCCTTGCCGTAATCTTCTGATTCAAATGTGAATAAAATTTCGTATAAAGTTTCGTTGCCATCTGCGTCAACTAATGTGATCATCTTTTCTTCTTGTTCACTCATTATCAATACCTGCTCTTTCCTATAATTCTGAGAGTAACTTGCCTTTGCTATCAAGATAGTTTTGCAAGATCAAGCCCGCAGCTAGTTTATCGATCACTTGCTTGCGCTTCTTGCGTGAAGTATCAGCTTGTTCAACTAGCATACGTTCTGCTTCGACCGTTGTCAATCGTTCATCACAAAAATCAACGGGTAAAGCAAATCTTTCTTCTAAAAGTTTACCATAATTTTTAGAAGCTTCTGCTCGAGGTCCTAAAGTATTATTCATATTCTTAGGTAATCCGAGAACAAAACCCTTAACATCATATTTTAAGACTAATTCAGCGATCCGTTCGATCCCAAACTGTTCTTCATCTTCATTGATCCTAACGATCTCAACACCTTGAGCTGTCCAGCCCAATTCGTCACTAACTGCTACTCCGACGGTTCTTGAACCTACGTCTAGCCCCATCAATCGCGCCATTAATTTTCTTCCTCCTTGTTGAGATATGAACGAACCAACTCTTCGATTATCTCATCACGTTCATGTCTTCTGATCAGGTTGCGCGCATCGTTTAAACGCGGAATATAGGCTGGATCACCTGATAATAGATAGCCCACTATTTGGTTGATCGGGTTATAGCCTTTTTCTTCCAAAGCCGCATAAACAGTCTCTAGCGTCTCACGCACATCCTTTTTATCGCCGTCATCAAAGTTAAAATACATTGTTTTATCCAACGAACTCATCTCAAAACACCTCCGTGATCTTGTCTACTAGTTCTATTCTACTAAACAAATGCTTATGCTACAATGAATATCTCTCAATTTGTATATTACAAAAAGATTATATTTGTAAACTAAACGTCATGCTAACGAATAAAAGACCTTAGAAATCACCTTCTAAGATCTTTTAGTGCTAAATTATTTATCAGCTAACCAAGTCTTGGCTTTAGCTAAAGCTTCACCGATACCAGCTGGGTCCTTACCACCGGCTTGGGCTAAGTTAGGGCGACCCCCACCGCCACCACCAACAAGTGGAGCGATGTCTTTGATCAAGTCCCCTGCTTTGATACCTGCTTTGATACCTGCATCAGAAACACCCACGATCAAGTTGACCTTATCCTTAGCTGGTGCTGTCGCTAAGACTAACACTTCGGATAGATCTTTTTCTTTCCATTGATCGGCTAATTGGCGCAATTGATCCATCCCAGAGACATTGACTTTAGCCGCGATCAAAGTATGACCATTGACTTTAGCAACATCTTTAAAGATATCTTGTGCCTGTTGACTCGCAAACTTAGCCTCAAGTGCTTGTTTTTGTTGTTCTAATTCTTTGATCTGTGCTTGTAAAGCTTCGACCTTACGTGGCACTTCCTTTAATTGAACGACTTTCATTTCAGCAGCTGTTTCTTGCAATAAATTATTGCGTTGTTCTAAGAATTCAAAAGCTTCCTTAGAGGTTACAGCTTCGATCCGCCGAACCCCAGCACCGACACCAGATTCAGAAACGATCTTGAAAAGACCAAGTTCGTTAGTGTTATCAACGTGATTACCACCACAGAATTCCATGGAGTAGTCACCGGCTTTAACAACACGTACGGTATCACCATATTTATCACCAAACAATGCGATCGCACCCATCTTTTGAGCTGATTCAAGGTCAGTGACCACTGTTTTGACTGGTAAATTAGCCCAGATCTTAGCATTAACGATATCTTCAACTTGTTGCAATTGCTCAGCTGTGACTGCTCCAAGATTCGTAAAGTCAAAGCGCAAGTAAGTTGGTTCCACTAATGAACCAGCTTGATGTGTGTGTTCGCCTAAAACATCACGCAAAGCTTGGTCTAACAAGTGCGTTGCCGTATGGTTCTTTTTGACTTTATTATGGAATTCACGGTTTACTTCTAAGCGGTAAGTCATGCCCTTAGCCAATTTTTGGCGTAATTTCAAGGTATGCATGTTTTGGCCATTTGGTGCATGTTGCACGTCCACCACTTCAGCGACCACATTGCCATCTTCATCTTTGACTAGACCTTTATCGGCTACTTGGCCCCCCATTTCGGCATAAAATGGTGTCTTATCAAAGATAACTTGTACCGTCGTATCAGCTTGTGCTTCATTTACCAAAGCATCATCTAAAATGATATCTTCGACGGTCCCTAAAGCATTTAATTGACTATAACCGACATATTCACTTGGGGTCGTGATATCAGTCAATAAACCATTTTGAACACCCATGGATTTAGCCCCAGAACGAGCATTGCGCGCACGTTCACGTTGTTTTTCCATTTCAGTATCAAAACCTGCTTTGTCCACACCCAAACCATTATCACTTGCATATTCAAGCGTCAATTCATATGGAAAACCATAAGTATCGTAAAGTTTGAAGACGCCCGCTCCAGAAAGTTCAGTTTGACCAGCAGCTTTAGTTTGGTCGATCAAGTCATCCAATAAAGCGACCCCGTCTTTTAGGGTCTCATTGAAACGATCTTCTTCCATGCGAATGACTTTTTGAATGTAGTCAGCTTGTTCTAAGATCTCTGGATAGGCTGCTTCCATGATCTGACCTACGATCGGCACTAATTTATACAAGAATGCTTGGTCGATCCCAAGCTTTTGACCATGCATAACAGCCCGCCGGATCAGACGTCGGATAACATAACCACGCCCTTCATTTGAAGGTAAAGCACCGTCGCCGATCGCAAAAGTCACAGCCCGCGCATGATCTGCGATGACCTTAAATGAGATATCTTTTTCAGGGTCTTGACCATAATGATACTTACCACTTAACTTTTCAGTTTCCTTGATAAGTGGCATGAAAAGATCGGTCTCAAAGTTTGTCTTAGCGTTTTGGAAAACAGAAACGACACGTTCTAAGCCCATGCCCGTATCAATGTTTTTATGTGGTAGTTCTGCGTAAGTTCCGTCTGGCTTGTGGTTGAATTGGGAGAACACGATATTCCAGATCTCAAGGTAACGTTCATTTTCGCCCCCTGGATAGTTTTGTGGGTCATCTTCAGCCACATTGTTCATCGCTTGACCACGATCATAGAAGATCTCAGAGTCAGGACCAGATGGACCTTCCCCGATATCCCAGAAGTTATCTTCATCTTCATAGATATGATCTTCTTTGACACCAGCTTCAAGCCAGATCTTCTTAGCATCAGTATCTTTTGGATAAACCGTGATGTAAAGTTTTTCGGGATCTAAAGCGAACCAATCTTTACTCGTCAATAATTCCCAGGCCCAATTGATCGCTTCTTTTTTGAAGTAATCACCGATCGAGAAGTTACCTAACATTTCAAATAACGTATGGTGGCGCGCAGTCCGACCAACATTTTCGATATCGTTAGTTCTGATCGATTTTTGGGAACTCGTCATGCGATGGTTCTTAGGTACAACAGAACCATCAAAATATTTTTTCATCGTAGCGACCCCAGAGTTGATCCAAAGTAACGTTGGGTCATCTTGAGGAACTAAAGGTGCACTTTTCATGATGTCGTGACCTTTTTGTGCAAAGAAATCTAAATACATTTGCCGAATTTGGGCGCTTGATAATTCTTTCATCTTTGATCCTTTCTGGGCTGAAGGCAAAAAAACACCGCTGCTAGCAAGGACGCCTTAGCGCGGTACCACCTTGCTTGCAACGATGTTAGTCGTGACCTCTCAGCTGCTCAAATACGTGAGCACGTTATTTTCATGTAATAATATTAGTTTCAGGGAGCACCGATCAGTTTTTGCAAGTCCTTTCACCCACCGGACCCTCGCTTTAGCAAAATAGCTGACTGACATATCCTGAGTCAATGCAAAGTATAGGCAAAAATCACCCTTTTGTCAAGCTTATGAACGTTGATTTTTACGTTCTTGCCGACGCGCGATCTTGCGTTTTTGTTGTGCATCACGTTTTAACGCACGCTTGATCTTATTCTTATAGCCTGGTTTGCGCTTCTTCTTAGCCTTTTTGACCATCCCGATCATCTTAGGATCAAGACTTTCTTGTCTAGTCCGACGTTTTTGGCGCCGATTGCGGTCATAAGAGTCCACGATCTCACCATTTTTGAGCGCTTTAGGGACAAAAGTAACACCCATTTTTTCTAATTCTTCGATCTGAGCTTCCTCGCTTGGGACATACAATGTGATCGCTATGCCCTTAAGGTTGTTACGCCCAGTCCGACCGACGCGGTGTACGAAAAATTCAAGGTCTTCTGGTAGATCGTCATTGATCACATGCGAGACCCCCTCGATATCGATCCCACGGGCTGCCAGATCAGTCGCAACCACATATTGATATTCGAGATTTTGGATCTCACGCATCAAACGTTTGCGTTCCCGTGGCTGGATACCACCATGGATCTTAGCTACTTTTAGACCTTGATGACGCAAATAAGTCGTCAATTCGTCAGCCCGTTCTTTGGTGTTAGCAAAAACTAACGCCAAATATGGCTCACCCATCGTCAACAATTGATAGATCAATTGCTTTTTATCGCGTCCCTTAGTCGAAAGTAACCAATTATCGATCGTAGGACTGATAACTGTTTTATTTTCCACCACTTCAACCACGGGATCATTCATATATTTTTGTAAGAATGGTTTTAATTTTTGGGGGATCGTTGCTGAAAAGACCAACATTTGGAGATCTTTTGGCAAAGCTGACGCGATCGCATCGGTCTCTTTTAAGAAACCTAAGTCTAATGTCATATCAGCTTCATCAACAACTAAATAATGCGCATTATGCACATCTAAGGCATTTGAACGCATCAGATCCAAGATCCGCCCTGGAGTCCCGATCACGATCTGTGGTTGATGATGCTTTAATTTTTCGATCTGCCGTAATTTATCAGTCCCACCGACATAGTTTTGGACTAAGATCTCAGTTTCAGAATGCTTAGCTAATTGCTTAGCTGCACCATAGATCTGATAGGCCAATTCCCGACTTGGGGTCGTAATAACAGCTTGTACTTCATGGACAGCTGGATCGATCGCATTAAAGATCGGAAGCAAGAAAGTATGGGTCTTACCACTCCCTGTTTGCGATTGTCCGACAACACTTTTGCCCTTTTTGATCACAGGGATCAAGCGCTGTTGCACTTCAGTCGGTGTTTGAAAACCGATCTCAGTTAACGCTTCATTTAAGAAGGGTTTTAAGTTAAAATCTTTAAATGTCTTATTCATAATATCCTCAATTTCTATTTTTCTGCAGTTGCAGCGATCTTATCTAACTTAGCAAGATAAGTTGGGAGCTCATCTAAGCTTTTTAAGATCGCGCCGCTAGCTAGGGGATGTCCGCCACCTTCATATTCCTTAGCCAGTTCATTGATCACAGGCCCCTTAGAGCGGATCCGTAAACGATAGGTCTCGTCTTTTTGCTGCACGATCACGGTCCAACAAACGACAGAAGAGATCTTACCCACCAATGGTACGATTGGAGCTGTTCCAGCATCCTCTAATGTGAATTGTGCCAGCGTCTCATTATCTAAGACCACATAAGCTGCATTATGCTCTGTGTACTTGATATTTTCTAAAACATAAGCTGATAAACGTGCAACTTCTGGCGTCACTTCGTCTAAAGTCCGATTTACTTGACTAGCATCAAAATCATATTCCATCAACTTAGCCGCTGCCCTCATAGTAGCTGGTGTCGTTGCATTATACATGAAACGTCCCGTATCGCCAACGATCCCGGCATACAATAAGCGCGCCGCTTTTGCATTTAGCTTTAATTTACCATCTAATTCTTCCACCAAATGCGTGATGATCTCAGAACAGCTGGAAGCTGAACTATCGACCCAACAAATATCACCATAAGGATCATCGTTTGGATGGTGGTCGATCTTGATCAAAAACTTACCTTTAGTATAGCGGTCATCATCGACACGCGGTTGATTAGCCGTATCAGTGACGATCACTAAGGCATCTTGATAGCATTCATCGCTGATCTCTTGGGGCGTATCGAGCCAACTTAGACCTTTGACATTTTTACCGACTTGATAGACAGTCTTGGTCGGAAATGTCTCGCGAATAATTTCAGCCAACCCGCATTGTGAGCCATAGGCATCTGGATCGGGACGCTGGTGACGATGGATAATGATCGTATCATACTGTTTGATCTGTGCTAAGATTTCTTCTTCAACCTTCATTTTTCGTTTCCTTATCTTTTTTGTAGTTAAATACCTATAACAATGTAGTATACCACGTTATTTCCCTATTGTTCAAACAATGGTAGACTCAAGTTTTCAAATTCCAGTGGAGCTAATCCCGTCATCGTCAGGCCTAACAGGCGCAATTCTAACTCAACCGGGGCTACTTCTTCAAATAACTGCATGGCATAATAGACGATGGTCGCCACGTCATTTAAGAAATAGTCTTGCTTAGTCAAGCGCTTCGTGACCGTTTCAAATGAAGCCGTCCGCAATTTCAAAACCAAGGTCTTACCATGCTTTTGCTTTTTATTTAATTCCTTCACCAAGCGTGTAGCTAGTTGCATAAATTCATCGTTGACTTGAGACTCACTCACTAACGGGCGAATAAACGTCCGCTCCGTTCCGATCGATTTGCGTTCCCGAACTTCGACAAGACGTTCATCGATCCCCCGCACACGTTGGTATAGGATCGTGCCGATCTTACCAAAATGTTCATTTAGATACCGCTCTGATTTGGCATAGAGATCTTCACCAGTCTTGATCCCTAAAGCATGCATCTTAGGTGCCGTCTTTTTACCCACTCCCCGAAATTTTTCGATCGGTAGTGGGAATAAGAAGGCTTTAACTTCCTCTGGTCTGACCACGGTCGTTCCCACCGGTTTGCAAAAATCTGAAGCTAATTTAGCTAAAAATTTATTGTATGAAACACCGATCGAACACGTCAGCTGCGTTTCATCATAGATCCTTTGCTGTAAACGATGCGCCGTTAAGACCGCTGAGCTAAGCCCTTGTTTATCAGCCGTAATATCTAAGTAAGCCTCATCAAAAGCGACTGGTTCAACTAGATCGGAAAACTCAGCAAAGATCGCATGGATCTGTTGCGATACTTTACGATATTTTTCAAAATCAGGGGGCACAAAAACCGCTTTAGGGCAAAGTTTTACAGCCTGTTGTGCATTCATCGCTGAATGGATCCCAAAAGCACGTGCTTGATAATTGGCCGTTGCCACGACTCCATGCCCCCCTGTTTTACGCGGGTCACGGGCGATCACAACTGGCTTATCACGTAACTTGGGCTCATCGCGCATTTCGATCGAAGCATAAAAACAATCCATATCCACATGGATGATATCACGTTGTTTCATCAGTTTCCTCACATCACAAATAGGACCCTAGCCAAAACATCCTAGGGCCCCAAATATTTAATCATTCAACTTGCTTAAAAGATCCAATGGTGACCTGCTTTAGCCAATAATTCATCTGATGCTTGTGGTCCCATCGTCCCGCATGCATAATTTGGGAAATAGTCGACTGGCAGGTCTTCTTGATCCCAAGCATTTCTGATCGCATCAACGAATCTCCAAGAATATTCCAATTCATCCCAATGCGTAAAGTTCACTGAATTACCTTGTAACGCATTTAAGATCAAGCGTTCATAAGCTTCAGGAACTTTAGCAACTTGTTCTTTGGTCAAGCGATAGCCGATATTAGTTTGACGTGTTGCAAATTCTTGGCCGATCTTTTTGGTGTTCAAAGTAAAGTCGATCCCAGTATCAGGTTCAACATTGATCGTCAAAGTATTGTCCGCCAAATCTTGTCCGCCAAATAAGGAATCATCGTCTTTTTTGAAGACGACATCGATCCGAGTAGCTTTCGTAGCTAATCTCTTACCTGTCCGGATATAGATCGGCACACCTGCCATATCACAGTTATCCACTTCAAGTTTCCCCGCTACAAAAGTCTCAGTCATCGAATCTGGGGCGATCATACTTTCTTCACGATAAGCCACCATATCTTTGCCCTCGCCATATTGACCACGAACAAAATTTTGTGCGACTTCTTCAGGCGAATAGATCTTCAAAGATTCAAAAGTTTCAACTTTTCGCTTCCGAACATCTTTAGAACAGTAAGAATCTGGCTGATCCATTACGAGTAACGCAACGATCTGTAAAATATGATTTTGGACCATATCCCGCAAAGCGCCGGCTGTATCATAATAGCCCCCACGTTCTTCGATACCCAATGATTCACTGAGCGTAACTTGGATATTACTGATCATCTTGTTATTCCAAATCGCATTTAAAATGCTGTTGCCAAAGCGAAGTGCCATAATATTTTGGATCATTTCCTTACCTAGATAGTGGTCGATCCTAAAGGTCGCTTCTTCTGGGAAATATTTACTGATCTCATCGTTTAATTCTTTAGCACTAGCATAGTCATGTCCAAATGGTTTTTCGATGATCACACGATTATAACCTACTGTTTTAGTTAAACCTTGTGATTTTAAATGTTCACAGATCGTTCCAAAGAAACTAGGTGACATCGCTAAATAATACAAGCGGTTGCCTTCTAAGCCGTAGTCTTGGTCTAACTTATCAGCCAAAACACGTAAAGTCTCGTAATGATCAACATCATTGACATTATGTGATTGATAGTAGAAATGGCTAGCAAATTCATCGATCTGGGTTTGGGAGTTGACCATCCCATCGATCGATGATCTAACTACATCACGGTAATAGCCGTTTGACCAAGGACGTCTTGCTGTACCGATAACTGCAAAGTGTTTTTTTAAATAACCACGCTTATACAGATCAAACAAGGCAGGATACAATTTACGTTGCGCAAGATCGCCAGTCCCACCAAAAATAACAAACAATGCTTTTTGTTCCTTCTTAGCCAAGTTAAGCACCACTTTCATGATTAATTATAGTTATGTTTATTTTACTAATTTAGCTAACATTTAACAAGTGATTCAGTGCGGAATGTTGCGAAAAGATAGTAGTATCTTACTGATCTTTTGCACAAAAAAACGCCCCGAATCACTCGTGAGCGTATTACTGTGTTTTCATTAGATCAAGTGGACACCTTTGTCTACATAAATGACATCGCCAACTACACCAGTCGCCAAGTCACTCATCAAAAAGGCACAGGTCCCACCGACTTCTCTGATCGTCACAGCTTCTTGATCGACCGTCCGTTGCTTAGAGATCTCTAAGAGATCAGAGTGCCCCTTGATCCCTGTCACAGCTAACGTTTTGATCGCACCAGCTGAGATCGCGTTTACGCGGATCCCAAATTTACCCAGATCACGTGCTAAATAACGCACGCTGGATTCTAAGGCTGCTTTGGCGATCCCCATCGTATTATAGCTCGGGATCGCCCGAGTCGAACCCATATAGGTCAAAGTTACCAAACTAGCTGGATCATTTAAAAGCTCTAACTCCATCGCCACCTTACTAACAGCGATCAAAGAATAAGCAGAAACATCAAGTGCAGTTTGAAACCCTGCACGGGTCGCATTCGTAACTTCCCCTTCGAGTTCTTCTTTTGGAGCATAAGCGATCGCATGAACGATCCCATCGATCTTACCATACCGTGCTTTGATCTCACTAAAAGCTTGGACGATACTGTTGTCATCTGCAACGTCGCACTCAAGTAAGGAAGCTTCATCGCCCGTCAACTTGAGTAAACCTTTTTTTAAGCACTCATTTTGATAAGTATAGATCAAATCAGCGCCTTGCTCTTGCATTATTTGGGCACAACCCCAAGCAATCGAGCGTCGATTAGCGACACCCATTACCAAAATCGTTTTATTTGCTAATAAATCTCCCATGATAATAATTTCCTTACTTTAAAATTTCCGAAAACGCTCATACCGCTCGGCTAACAATTCGGTTGGATCTTTTTTGGTCAAAAGTTCCAGATCGCGTTTTAACACAGCCTTGATCGCTTCTAGCGTCGACAAATGGTCTTTTTCATCTTCTGCGATCACACCTTCGATCGCACCGTGCTCTAAAAGTGCATTTGGGGTCAGCTGCATCACTTTAGCTGCCTCATCTGCTCGCTGACTATCCTTCCACAAAATAGACGCGAACCCTTCAGGTGATAAAACAGAGTACATGCTGTCTTCTAACATATAAACTCGATCACCACAGGCCATGGCAAGGGCGCCTCCACTACCACCCTCACCAAAGATAAACGTGATCATCGGTACTTTTAATTGTCCCAGTTCCAACAAACAGCGCGCGATCGCTTCACCTTGACCCTGCTCTTCAGCACTCCGCCCAGGATAAGCACCGGCTGTATTGACAAATGTTACTAATGGTCTCCCAAATTTTTGGGCCTGTTTGGCTAACCGTAATAATTTTCGATAGCCCGCTGGTTCAGGTGAACCAAAATGCTTAGCTACCCGTTGTTTAGGTGTTTTCCCCTTATCAGTAGCTACCACCGTGATCGGTCGGCCACAAAAACGGGCTAAACCACCTACGATCGCAGGATCATCTGCTCCTTGACGATCACCATGTAATTCAAAAAAATCATCAAATAAATGCTCAATAAGTTCAAAAGTGGTGATCTTAGCTTGTGATCTAGCTGCAGCTACTATTTGAGCTGGCGTCTTAGTATTTGCCATTAGCTTCACCTTCCTTTTGATGGAATCTCAATAACTGTGCCAAAGTTTGTTTTTGATCTTGCCGCTTAACGATCGCATCGATAAAACCGTTTTTCAACGCTGTTTCTGCACTTTGCAGCTCGGCTGGGATCTTTTGATGCATCGTCTGTTCGATCACCCGCTTACCGGCAAAACCTACTAAAGCATGGGGCTCAGCCAAGATCAGATCGCCTTGCATCCCAAAACTAGCTGTAACTCCACCAGTTGTCGGATCGGTCAAGACTGAGATATACAATAGACCGGCCTCTGAGTGCTTAGCGACCGCATTTGAGACTTTAGCCATCTGCATCAATGCATGGATACCTTCTTGCATCCGCGCTCCCCCCGACGCCGTAAAGACGACAACTGGTAGTTTTTCTTTAGTGGCACGCTCAAATAAACGCGTCAATTTTTCGCCCGTGACCTTGCCTAATGATCCCATGATGAAATATGGATCCATGATTCCTAAGGCAAACTTTTGATCTTTTATCTGAGCTAGACCCGTCAAAACAGAATCATTTAGCTCTGTGCTCTTTTGCGCTTTAGCCAATTTTTCAGCATACTCAGGAAATTCCAACGGATCATCAGTCACTAAGTCTTCATCCCAGGAAATAAACTCATCGACCAACCACGATAGCCGCTTTTTAGCTTTTATTCTAAAACCATAAAAACATTGGGGGCATTCTTGCAACGGCCCTAGATCTTGATGAAAGATCTCATGACCACATTTAGGACAAGCGACCCACAAGCCAGCCGGAACTTTTTTTTCAGCGGCTTTATTGGCTTTTACTTGTTTATTTTGGACTGTATTGGCCTCATCAAACAGTTTCATCGGCATTTCCTCGTTTCCACTTTGGTAATAAAACACGTTCCAAGTAATCAGTGTTAAACGTTCCATCCAAGAAACCTTGGTCTTCTAAAATAGTTAAATAGAAATTCTGGTTAGTCTTGATACCAGAGATCACCATCTCACTTAATAAACGTTTTAGCTTTTCGATCGCTTCATGACGATTTTCACCCAAGACGATGACTTTAGCGATCATCGAATCATAATACGGTGAGATCTTGGCTCCAGCATATAAATCTGAATCGATCCGCATCCCTAAGTTTCCCACGGGAAAGTACAAGTAGTCGACCTTGCCAACAGAAGGTGTAAAATTTTTTGCGGGATCTTCAGCATTGATCCGACATTCGATCGCTGTTCCCAATAATTTGATATCAGCTTGTTCAAATGGTAGGTCTTGACCAAAAGCGACTTTGACTTGGGCCTTGACCAGATCAACACCTGTCACCATTTCTGTGACAGTATGTTCCACTTGGATCCGAGTATTCATTTCCATAAAATAAAATTTATGATCTTGATCCATCAAAAATTCGATCGTCCCAGTATTACGGTAATCGATCGCTTCAGCTGCTTTGACGGCCAATTCACCTAAGTATTTGCGCTCAGCTTCGGTGATCAAAGCACAGGGACTTTCTTCGATCATCTTTTGTTTATTTCTTTGCAATGAACAATCTCGTTCTGGGAAATAGACCGTATTTCCGGCATCATCTCGAAAGATCTGGACTTCGATATGCTTAACATTTTCCATGATCTTTTCCAAATACATCCGAGCATCACCAAATGCCATCTGCGCTTCACGTTTTGCTTCATTAAAGGAGTTAGCGAGTTCTTTTTCTGTATCAACACGCCGAATCCCTTTACCACCACCACCAGCTGCCGCCTTTAGTAAGATCGGATAACCGACCTCTTTAGCGACCCGCTTAGCCTCAGCAACATCTTCTAAAAAGCCAGTGCTGCCTGGGATCACCGGAATATCATGTTTTTGCATCTGGATCCTAGCATTAGCCTTATTTCCCATTAATTCGATCGTCTCAAAGCGTGGACCGATAAAAACTAAGCCACAAGCTTCACACAGTTCTACAAAGCGACTGTTTTCCGATAAGAAGCCAAACCCGGGATGGATCGCTTCAGCACCCGTCAAAACAGCAGCTGCCAAGATATTTTTCATATTCAAATATGAATCTTTTGGTTTAGCAGATCCAACACAGACCGCTTGATCTGCCAGTTGGACGTGCAAACTTTCACGATCTTCAGTCGAGTAGATCGCAACTGATTTGATACCAAGCTCTTTTAAAGAGCGAATAATGCGGACCGCGATCTCACCACGGTTAGCCACCAATACTTTAGAAAACATGTAACTACCTCTTTTATCCGATCATAAAAGTCAATTCAGCTAGGCAAACTACTTGACCAGCCACTTTGGCGGTCGCTTTACCACTGCCGATACTGCTCTTGATCTTTTCAAGTTTTACCTCAAGTTCTAACACATCCCCTGGGTACACAGGACACATAAATTCTGCTGACTTGATCCCGCCAAAATAAGCAGTCTTACCAACAAACTCTGGCAACGTCAGCAACGCACAGGCCCCTGTTTGCGCTAAAGATTCAATGATCAAAGTTTCTGGCAAAACAGACGATCTCTGCCCTCCAAACAAAGCTTCATGTTCTGTCACACAGCGAAGCGCCCGCGCTGACTGTCCTGGTTCTAATGCTTCGATTCTATCGATCAACAACAATGGGTAACGATGGGGCAAGATCTTTTTGATCTCTGCACTACTTAACTTCATCATCTAACCTCGCACTACTTTGAACATTGGTTGATCAAATTCAACTAGATCTTCATTTTCGACCAAGACTTCAGTCACGATACCATCTTGATCACTTTTGATCTCAGTCATCATCTTCATCGCTTCAATGATGCAGACCACATCACCTTTATGAACACGTGAACCCACCGTTACATAGGGATCTTGGTCTGGTTTAGGTTGTAAATAAACACTACCGACCATCGGCGATTTGATGAATTCCCCTTTAGCCTTAGTATCTTTTGTTACCGGTGGCACATTTTCTTCAACGGCTGTGATCGCTGGTCGTTCATCTTTTTCACGCACTGGTAAAAATGGTGTCTCATTTTTACTCAAATGGATATGAAAGCCATCCGTCGTGATCTCTAACTCACGCATTTCTGACTTTTTAAAATCATCCATTAATTTTTCAATATCATTAAAGTCCAAGTCTCTCAACTCCATTTTCTAAAAGCTAAAACTGCATTATGGCCCCCAAAACCTAATGAATTGCTCAAGGCATATTCAAGTTTTTCAGGGTGGGCTTTAGCCTGTGTTACTACATTAACTTTACACTCTTTATCTTGTTCTGTCATACCTATATTAACAGGTAAGTGCCCCTTTTGTAAGCTAGCAACTACCGCAATGGCTTCGATCGCCCCAGCAGCGCCTAATAAATGGCCTGTCATCGCTTTGGTACTTCCGACTAAAACTCTACTATCTTCACCAAAAACTAAATTGATCGCTTTTGCTTCAGCTGCATCATTGGCTTTAGTTGCCGTCCCATGCGCGTTGATATAATCAACTTGAGCTGGCTTGATCTTTGCTTCATCAAGTGCTAGTTGCATTGCCGTCGCAGCCCCTTTTCCTGTTGGATCAGGCGCTGTCATATGGAAGGCATCACAGTTGCTACCATAACCAACGATCTCACCTAAGATCTTAGCACCCCGTGTTTTAGCATGCTCTAAACTTTCCAAAACTAAAGCACCACTGCCTTCGCCCATAACAAAGCCCGAGCGTTCTTTATCAAATGGGATAGAGGCTTTTTTGGGGTCAGTTTGCGTTGATAAAGCAGTCAAAGCTGCAAAACCAGCGATCCCGATCTCATTGACTGAAGCTTCTGCCCCACCAGCGACCATCACCTTGGCCCGCCCTTCTTTGATCTGACGATAAGCTTCACCGATCGCATTGGTCCCTGAAGCACATGCCGTTACGATCGAAGTACAGATATTTTTAGCTCCGATCCGTAAAGCGATATTACCGGCTGCCATATTAACGATCGAGGTCGGAACAAACATCGGTGAGACCCTTTTAGGACCTTTTTCATGCATCTTGATCACTTGTTCTTGGATCGTCGTCAAGCCCCCGATCCCCGAACTAAAAATAACGCCAAGATCTTTAGACGCGGTATTTTCAGAGGTGATTTGAGCTTGTTTCACTGCTTGAAGGGCACTATCGACGGCATATTGTGAAAAAAGATCCATGCGCTTTGCCGCTTTTTTACCGACCCGTAAATTTGCATCAAAGTCTTTGACTTCACCTGCATTGGTGACCCCAGTTTCAGTGGCATCAAATTTAGTGATCGGAGCGATCCCCAATTTGCCCTGAAATAAATTGTCACTATATTCAGTCACATCATTACCGATCGGGGTGATCGCCCCCATTCCTGTAATTACTACTCTTGTCATCTAAAACACCTCTCGTTTTATTCTGCTTTAAAAGGCTAATCCACCATCGACCGTGAGCACTTGGCCTGTCAAATAATCATTTTCAGCTAAAAAGATCGCTGCATGCGCCACTTCATCCGGTGTTCCAAAGCGTTTTAGCAAAATTTGATCTTTGACTTGGTCTTTGACTTTATCGCTTAAGATATCTGTCATGTCACTGGCGATCATTCCCGGTGCGATCGCATTACATCTAATGTTGCGCAAAGCACCTTCTTTAGCCGTCGTTTTGGTCAAGCCAATGATCCCCGCCTTACTGGCAGCATAATTGGCCTGCCCTACATTGCCATAAAGTCCGACCACAGAAGCGACATTGATGATCACCCCTTGACGTTTTTTACACATTTGCTTCAAAAAAGCTTGCGTCATGCGAAATGTTCCAGTCAAGTTAACATCGATCACGTTAGTAAAATCTGCTTCTTTCATACCGATCAATAACTTATCAGCGGTGATCCCCGCATTGTTGACTAAAATATCGATTTGACCAAATTTGGCTTTAGCTTCTTTGACCATTCGCTTAACATCAGTGACATGGGAAATATCACCCAAAATAACTTCAACTTGAACACCGGTCTGCTTTAATTCATCAAGTAATTCGCTTGGAACACTTTTGCGAGCGTTAAGGGCAACATTGGCTCCTTTTTTAGCAAATGAGATCGCCATGCTAGCTCCGATCCCGCGCGAAGAACCCGAGATAAAAACATTTTTTCCCGTTAATTCCATTTTTAATTCCTCAATTCTGCCAATGTGGCTTGATAATTCTTCCATGTATCCAAGCGATAACGTGGAATTTTTTTAGCGATCTGACGCGCAAATTTGCTTAATGTGTCCCCTGGCCCGATCTCAAGTAAGACATCTGGCTTTTCTTTAGCAACGATCTGAGATAGACAGGTCGCAAAGTGGGTCGAAGCAGCAACTTGTCTTGGTAAGATCTGGGCTAAGTTAGCCTTGGTAAATGGGGCTTTGATCGTATTGCTAAAGACCGTAAATTTAGGTTCTTGCCATTTTATTTGTGCGACAGCTCGCTTTAATTGCTGTTCAGATGTTGAAAAAAGTGGTGTATGAAATGCCCCAGCCACATTTAAAGCGATCACTTTTTTATTCTCGGCAACTAAAACTTGAGCTAACCTGTCAACTGCTGGCTTATGTCCCCCGACAACAACTTGTTTGGGCGCATTATAATTTGCGATCCAAACACCTTCTTTTGGGGTGCTACATTCGATACATAAGCGCTCTAGCTCATCAAGCTCAGGCTTTAAAACAGCTAACATCGCTCCTGGCTTTTGAGATACTTCTGCTTCCATGTATTGAGCTCGCTTTTTCACTAGCTCTAGACCAGCTTGTTCACTTAGCGCTCGACTAGCTATCAAAGCGGGATATTCACCCAATGACAAGCCCAAAGCACCGACGACTTCAAATTTTAGATCACGAACTAAGAGTCGATAGACATTGTATGCAAAAGCAGTCAAGGCTGGCTGTAATTCTAAAGTACTTGCTTGTTGGCTGTTTTGAAAGATCTTTAATAGTGGCAACCCCGTCAGCTGTGTAGCTTGGACGATCCCAGTTTGAAAATCAGGATCTGCTTGATAAAAATCAAGTCCCATCCCATCAAATTGGGCACCTTGACCGCTAAATAAGATGACCGCCTTTTTCATTTTGCTCACCTGAACTTAGTCATTAGCTTCGAGTTGTTTGGCAACATAGTCAACAACATCTTGGATCGTTTTGATACTTTCATCTGCTTCAAGTTGGATATCCAATTCATCTTCAAGCTCGTTCATGATCTCAAACACATCTAAACTATCAGCTTCAAGATCTTCTTTGATGTCGGCTGTCAAAACGATATCAGCTACATCAACATCTAATTGTTCACTTACGATCTCTTGTACTTTGTTTAAAATTTCTTCTTTTGTCATTTTTCATTCCTCCAAAAATCATTAATACTTGATGATAACTGTCCCCAAAGTCAAGCCTCCACCAAAACCACTAAATGCAATGATCTGTCCGCGCCAAAGCTTCCCCTGCTCACTTAGCTCAGCTAGTAAAAGCGGAATGCTTGCAGCTGATGTATTTCCATATTTAGCAATATTGGTCGGAAACTTTTCCGATGGTAACTTCATCTTCTTAGCTACACTTTGAATAATACGTGCATTTGCTTGATGTAATAAAAATAGATCGACTTGATCTGGTGTCAGACCCGCTTTTTCACAGGCTTGGACTAATGACTTAGGGACTTGTCGGGTCGCGAAGTTATAGACCTCGCGTCCATCCATACCAAAAGCTGTCGGTCTTCTTGCTCCAGCAGGCGGAAAGCTGTGCAATACTTGGTCACATCCAGCCGTCAATTTATCATGAGAAGCTCCAAAAGTTTTGATATCAGAGCTCAATAAATAACTCTGTTGTGTACTATCTCTAGTCAGTAAAATCCCCGCAGCTCCATCTCCGAATAAAACGGCTGTCTTTCGGTCAGTCCAATCAACTAACTTGGATAAGACCTCGCCTCCGATCAACAAAACATTTTTGATCTGTTCATCTTTTAAGAAATTAGCTGCCACTTTTATCCCATAGACAAAGCCTGAGCAAGCAGCCGATATATCGAAGGCAAATGCATTTTTAGCTTCAATTTCTCCCTGCACGATCGCAGCAGTTGCTGGTGTATTACTATCAGGTGACATGGTAGCCACAATGATCAGATCGACCTCTTCTGCCTTGATCTTACTTTTTTTTAATAACTCTTTAGCAACTTGAACGCACAGACCTGACGTATTTTCCTTCAAACTCACACGCCGCTCCCTTATACCCGTTCGCGTCTTGATCCATTCGTCTGAAGTGTCCATTATTTGTGCTAATTGGTCATTTGTGATGACTGTTGATGGTACATAACTCGCACTTGCAACAATTTTCAACTCGTCCATTACGCCACTTCCGTCTTTTGATTTAAGAATGCTCGGCTAAGAACAACTCCAAATTTCGGATCGCTTTTTCGACCACTTGTAACTCAGCCGGCGTCGTATCCTTGAGAAACCCTTCGACCATTTTATGGTGAAAAGCATCATGTGCGCGAAACATCACGCGTCCCTTTTTAGTCAAACCTAAGCGAATGACCCGACGATCATCACTACTTCTGATCCGCTCAACATAACCCTTTTTAACGAGGCGATCGACAGTTGCAGTTAACGAACCCGGTGTTAAATGGAGTTCTTTAGCAACTTCAGAAGCTGTTTTATGGTTATACATTGAAATAGCACTGATCGCATGCATCTCCTTGATCGTTAGATCATTGAAACGGCTCTTTTTAAGTTCTTTTTCCTCGATCCAAAGAATATCACTATAGATCTTGACCAAAGCATCATTGATGTACCTACTTCTTTTATCCATAACTATCCTACCCTTGAATATTTTGATTACCATATTGTTTGGTTATCAAAATAATACCAGAAAAAAGTACCTAATACCATCAAATTTTATCCTTAGACTGACCAACGATAAACATCAACTCAGCCGTACAGACCTTTTTTCCTTCAACGAGAGCTTTAGCTTTGACGATCCCCATATTTTCTTTTTGTTTGTCCATCGTTACTTCCAGTTGTAAGACATCCCCCGGACGAACTACTTGACGAAAACGTGCATTATGGATCGCGCCTAAATAGGCGGTCTTACCTAAAAAATTAGGATCTTTTAAGATCATGATCGAGGCAGCCTGCGCTAAGGTCTCAATGATCAAGACGCCTGGCATGACTGGATTTTTAGGAAAGTGCCCTTGGAAAAATGACTCATTGATCGTCACATTTTTCACAGCGGTGATCTTCTCACCTAAAACCAAATCTTCAACATAATCAATATAACAGATCGGATAGCGGTTAGGGATCAACTCCATTACTTCTTGAGCGTCCATTAACTTTTTCAAACACGCCACCTCTTTCAATTTATTTCGAATACCAAAATATTCGATAGTCGAATGTTATTATATTTAGCTTTGGGTGTCAAACTGCTAAAAAAAACCTTTTATATCGAACGATATTTAAAATAATTTATATTTATCTAAAAAATCGAAAAATAGTTAATAATTTCAAAATAACTGACTTGTGACCACATTTTTTGTCCAATTACTTACCATTTATTCACGTTTTAAACTTAACAAAAAAATTATTTATCTATAAATAATAAAAAATACTTTCTAGTAACTCATTCTCTTGACATTTATTTTGCTGTTCAAAATTCTAATTAAAATATAATAAAAAGAGATATCAGCCACTCTTTTTTGACAAATATCTCTTTATAAACTATTTTTTCCAAATAAAATTAATAATTGCCCGATCAACTTGACGATTTTCATGCAACTTGCTGTGTTGGCCACCTTCACCCTTGATCTCAAGCTCTTGATAACTGCGGTAGACATCTTGCAAAAGATACTTTTCTGATCGTGAAGAATTATTGCTTACTCGTCCATCAGAATCAGAACCATCATCTAGATCACCATAGATATTTAATACCGAGACCTGCTTTTTAGGATAACTGTCATCCAATTTCAATAGCTCTTGGTAGGTTTTATTCATCTGTTTGGGAGCACCATCTTCTTCTAACTGCATTTGACCAGCTTGATCATCCAGACCAATGATCCCATTATAATGCCCTGCAATGTTTACTTGCTTTTGCAATTGGGGCAATTTTTTATTCTGACCATTATCCAACATGTAGTAGGCTAAAGTTAGATTCCCCATCGAATGAGCAACAGCATTAAATTTCTTAAAGCCATACGTTTTTTGGAGCTTGACCAAAACATTTTTGAGCCAGATACCATTTTGACGATAATCAGCATTTTTGTTATCTTCAAACTCCACTTCGACCAGCGGATTATATGCACTTTGAGGCAGCGCTCCTTGTAATTTGACTGTCCCATCCTTAGAAACCCTAGCGCGGATCACATTTTGTGTAACTCCCGCTTTAACGATCGCTTGAGTCATATGCTCTTCTGCCCGATGACTACTACCATAACCGTGCAAAAATAAAGTTGGCACTTTAGTCTTTTCATACTGCTGACTTGCATTATCACGTAAACTTTGCGAAACGATCAGCCAGCCTCCAAAAATAAGGACTACCAAGAGTAATATTGGCCACCAAAACTTTCTTTTCATTCACGACCTTCCTTTCTTATGCCCGTTTATCGGATAAGATACCATATACTAAGGTTATTCTTCAAGCTAAAAAGGCAAACCCCACCATGTGAGTTTGCCTTTAAAAGAGGTATTATTAGTCTGTTACGGCTTTAAAGTGGTACATATCTGCCGTGAAATCATGGCGTTTAACAGGATCATAGAACCCTAATTCCATCAATTCTTCCCCACTAAAGATCGTCTTAGTCTTTTGATCTTGATAATTTTTGGCTGGATCTAACCCAGCTAACTTGGTCAAGGTCAATGTTGGTTGCGCAGAAGCTAAGCGGTCAAATACAAAGACTAAAGCTTCATTTTTATCTCTGGAAACAAACATCCAAGCACATTGGTTTCCCTTAGCTGGATCTTTCAAGCGAATAAAATCACCAAATTGAACTAATGGTCGGATCGCTTTATAGGTCTTGACCTGCTCTTTGACTGCTTTTTTTTCATCGGCTGTCAATTGAGTCAGATCAAGCTCATAGCCAAAGACTGCGCTCATCGCTACTGCACCACGAGTTTCAAATGGTGTGATCCGTCCTGTTTGATGGTTAGGCACTGCCGAAACATGCGCGGTGAAGACGGATGGTGGATAAACTAATGAGGTACCATATTGGATCGTTTGACGTGCGATCGCATCGGTATTATCACTTGTCCATGACTGTGGCATGTAATAAGCATAACCAGTGTCAAAACGACCACCGCCACCTGAGCAACCTTCCCATAAGATATCTGGATATTTAGTCGTCAATGTTTCTAAGATCTCGTAAAGTCCTAGCATATAACGGTGGTAGACTTCGCCTTGGCGTTGTTTTGGCAAGGACACTGAATAAACATCCGAGATATGACGGTTCATATCCCACTTGATGTAGTCGATGAAACCACCATCTAATAAAGCACTCAATTGAGCTACTACATTTTCACGTACCTCCTTTTGCGTTAGATCCAAGATAAATTGATTTCGCGAAGGACTTGGCTTTCTTCCCGGAACTTGCATCAAATATTCGGGATGATTTTGATAAAGTTTTGAATCGATAGAGATCATTTCTGGTTCGAACCAAAGACCAAACTTCAAGCCTTGTTCATGAACATAATCAGCAAAATGCTTGATACCTTGAGGGAATTTACGTTCATAAACCGTCCAATCACCTAACGAAGTATTATCATCATCCCGATGACCAAACCAACCATCATCTAAGACAAACATTTCGATCCCTAGTTCCTTAGCATCATCAACGATCGTCTTTAACTTATCTTCGTTGAATTCAAAATACGTTGCTTCCCAGTTGTTCACGAGGATCTCACGTTCTTGATGCTTGAATTTACCACGCACGATATGTTCTCTGATCAATTCATGATAATTTTGACTCATCTCATTCAAGCCGTTAGCTGAGAAAGCCAGTAAAACTTCTGGTGCTTGGAAGCTTTCCCCGGCTTCTAAGTGCCAGCTAAAATTATAATCGTTGATCCCAGCGACCACACGTGTTTGTTCAAATTGATCTTTTTCGATCTCAAAACTATGGTTACCTGAATACACTAGATCAAAGCCATAAACTTCACCTGAAAATTCGTCCGTGTTATGCTCTAATACCGCAATAAAACTGTTCATTTGGTGACTTGAAGCACCGCGACGGCTTTCAAAGACTTTTCTACCTTGTCCGATCGCCTCACGCTGGATATGGCGTTCATTGGCATGCGCACCAGGTAAAGAGATAACATCCATATCTTGTTTGATAAAATCAAGTTGCATAGAAGCGACTTTTTTTAGTTCTACTGGTTCAGAGCCAGCATTAGTTACCTTAGCTGAACGCGCTATGACCGCTAACTCTTTAAAGATCGTGTATAACAAGGTCACTTCAACACCACTGATCTCATCTTTAAGAAAGATCGCTAGGGTCTGAGCTTCATCAGCGTTAGCGTAGGCAGCTGGTAATCCCTCAAGTTTAGGTTTGCCCGCTGTGATCTCATAGCCTTGGTAGACTAAACGTGCTGCAAATGAACCATCCGCATTTTGTAGATCCAAAGCAGGCGTGCGATAATCACAATTACCAACGCCACTGTACTCTTGTAGTAACGAATCAAGTGAATATGTCCGATCTAGACTATCAGGTAAATTCCCTGAAAAGCCCCGATCTACCCTTGGATAACGCAACTGCCCATGATATCCATTCACTTTTTTCCCAAAGTATAAGTGACTTAAATAGCCACCTTCTTCTACTGATAAAATGTATGAGATCTTATCATTATGCAAATGAAAGACTTTATTTTTTTCATCAAATCCAATCAACTTATTCATCGATACACTCTCTACTTTCTAAATTAAATTACCCCTCTAAGCCTACAAATTCAGCAAATCTCACAAATGCTTCTTGACCTTTTTGATCGCGTTTAAAGACTCCTGCATCCTCTAAAACGCGCGCAAAGACTTTACCCACTTCGGCTTTGACCAGATCATCAACATTTTGTTCACTTACATCTGGATGATCAGCCTGGATCTTTTCAGCCCACTTGGCATGATAATCGGCCATTTGGTTTGGCTTTCCCAGTAAGTATTTTTCAACTTCAGTCAACTCTTCTTTTAAACGTGGCGGTAAGATCGCTAAGCCCATCACTTCGATCAGACCAATGTTTTCTTTTTTGATATGTTGTACATCTTGATGGGGATGGAAAATACCATCTGGATATTTAGCTGAAGTTTGATTATCTCGTAATACTAGATCTAGTTCAAATTTTGCTCCTGATTTACGTGCGATCGGAGTGATCGTGTGGTGTGATTCGCCATTAGAGCTAGCTAAAACATCCACACTTTCATCCGAATAAGTTCGCCACTTATCCAAGATCTTACTTGCTAGCTCGACTAAGCGAGCTTGATCTTTAGCCCGCAGTCTGATAACAGACATTGGCCATTTAACGACCCCAGCTTCAACATCGGAAAAATCAGCAAAATGTAAGGTTTTTTCGATCGGTGCTTTTTGCATCGCAAATTCATGGTTACCACCTTGGTAGTGTTCATGCGTCAAGATCGAACCACCAACGATCGGCAGATCAGCATTACTCCCAGCAAAATAGCCTGGGAATCGATCCACGATCGCTAATAATTGGCTAAATGTCTTGGCTGTGATCGCCATTGGTTCATGTTTGCCATCTAAAAAGATACAATGTTCATTAAAATATGCATAAGGTGAGTATTGAAAGCCCCATGTCTTGTTACCTAGATCAAATCGAATGATCCGGTGGTTAGCACGTGCTGGATAATCGAGTCGCCCTTGATAACCTTCATTTTCAATACATAATTGGCACTTAGGATAACCTGTTTGCTTCATCTTTTTAGCAGCTGCGATCGCCTTAGGATCTTTTTCGGGCTTAGATAAATTGATCGTGATCTCGATATCACCATATTGTGTTGGCACACTATAGGCAATATTTTTGGCGATCGCTTTAGTTTTAATATAATCATTTTGTTTACTTAAAGCGTAGAAATCTGAGATCGCCTTGTTTTTGTCCGTTTTATATGTTTGCCAGAAACGTTGGTTCAAAACACTTGGTGCTGGCATGATGAAATTCATCAACTCGGCACCTAAATTATCACGTTCATTTTGTGTTTCGCCCACTTTACCATTTTTGGCCGCGATCGTTAACAATTCATCTTTTAATGCGATCAAGTCAGTCGTTTCAACTTCTTGTTTTAGCTCATCTTCGCCGACTAGCGCCAAAACTCGATTATACAGGTACGGTTTATCCATTTGTGTATAGTCACTATTTGCAATGACGCCATCCACAAAGCGTGCCACAACATCTGCTTTCATCTCTTAGGCCCCCATTTTTTACAATTTCTTTGTTCCGTCAGCGATCTCAGCAATATAGAATGCTGGTGCATAGCCAATCTTTTCTTCGTAAACTTTACCAACATTTTCCTTAAAGGCTTCAACATCGGCTTTATTTACGATCGCGATCCCACAACCGCCAAAACCAGCCCCTGTCATCCGTGCACCTAAAACGCCAGGTTGTTGCCAAGCTGTATGAGCTAGAGTATCCAATTCCTTACCTGTTACTTCATAATCATGTTCCAATGAAACATGTGAAGCATTTACTAAACGCCCGAATTTTTCAAGATCTTCTGCTTGTAAAGCTTCACGTGCTTGTAAAGTTCTTTGATTTTCCCAAACTGCATGCCGTGCCCGTTTCAAACGAGCTTCATCAGCGATCAAATAACTATATTCATCGAACGTTTGCTCATCTAAAGCACCCAAACTCTTAGTAGCTAATTTAGTGTTCAACTCTTCTAAAGCAGTCTCACATTCACTTCGCCGTTCATTGTACTTGGAATCAGCTAATTCGCGCCGTTTATTTGTATTCATGATCACGATCACGTTGTCTTTTAGATCCAATGGTACAAGATCATACTTCAAAGTGTTGGTATCTAACAAGATCGCCTTGTTTTCTTGCCCCATCCCTACAGCAAATTGATCCATGATCCCTGAATTTACACCGATAAAGTCATTTTCAGTCTTCATCCCTATCTTTACTAGGTCAAGGCGTTCAAGGTCGAGGTCAAATAAATGTTGTGCAATGACACCCATCAATAATTCCAATGAAGCTGATGATGATAATCCAGAACCATTAGGAATATTTCCATTGACATAGACATCCATCCCCGTGTCGATCTTATGTCCAGCTTCTTTTAAGAAATGGATCATGCCCTTAGGATAATTCGTCCATTTATCAGCTTTGTCAAAATGTAGATCAGCTAATGAAACTTCAATGACCCCTTCATCAGCAAAGTTTTCTGAGTAAAAACGCAATGTTTGATCATCACGTTTAGCAGCAGCACCATAAGTCCCTAAAGTGATCGCACATGGAAAAACGTGGCCTCCATTGTAATCAGTATGTTCACCGATCAAATTGATCCGACCAGGCGAGAAGAATTCTGCCTCTGAGGGCCGACCAAAAATCGCTTCAAAGCGTTGTTTTAATTCTGTTTTTTCCATTTTTATTACCTCTCTTCATTTATGCAAACGTTTTATTTACAGTTATAATTATAGAGACAATTTCGAAATTTAGCAACTGTTTTTACTTAAATTTTAGTAAAATAAATGTGTTTCTTTTCCCATTATTAAAAAAGCCCATTCTGACCTTTACTAAAATATATACAACTTGTAGGCGTTTTTTTACTAAGCTTATGCTATACTAGATTACATATACTTATACGTAACGATCATGAATGGAGGAAAATATGGCTACGATCAAAGATATCGCAACAAAAGCAGGTGTTTCTGCTGCTACAGTCTCACGCGTTTTAAATTACGACGAAACAATGTCTGTCAGTCCTGATACTCGAAACAGGATATTTAAGATCGCTGAAGAACTAAATTACGTCAAGCACACTCAAAATAAAAAGCAGATAAAAGACCGACCTTTAGAGAAACGTTTAGCGATCATTCAATGGTACACCGAACAAGAAGAAGTCCACGATCTTTATTACTACGCGATCCGCTTAGGGATCGAAAAACAAGCACATAAGCTCGGCTATGAGATCACACGGATCTTCCATAATGACCCTTTGGAAAAAGCGACCCAAGCTAATGGTGTGATCGCGATCGGTAAATACAGTCACCAAGAAAGCCACGACATTGCTGCTTTAAACTCAAATTTGGTATTTGTCGATAGTAATACTTTGAATTTGGGCTATAATTGTGTCATTTCTGATTTTGATGGTGCCGTTAAAATGGCTTTAGACCACTTTTTGAACCAAGACCAAACCAAGATCGGACTTTTAGCTGGAGAAGAAAAGACCGCCGATCAAACCGATTCCTTGATCGACCCACGTTTCAGGTCATTTAAAAACTATTTGAGCGATTTAAAACTTTACGATCCGCGCTATGTTTACATCGGAAAATTTTCACCTGAATCAGGTTATCAGATGATGAATCAAGCGATCAAAGAGTTAGGCGAAGACTTACCACAAGCCTTCTTCATCGCTAACGATGCGATCGCCGTTGGTGCTTTGCGCGCACTACAAGAAAATGATATTCCAGTACCTGAACGTGTCAGTTTGATCTCATTTAATGACACGTCTTTAGCAAAATTTGCTTTTCCAGCTCTTAGCAGTATCAAAGTCTTCACTGAACAAATGGGACGTTCAGCGGTAACTCTACTCAGCACCTTAGCTGAACAAGACCAAGAAACACCCGAAATGGTGACCTTAGGAACTAAACTGATCCAGCGTGACAGTAGCTTAAATTGATTCACATCAAAAAGACCGTAAAAACGTCGCAACGTTTTTACGGTCTTTTTAACATTACTTTCTATTCATAGATCGGATGAGCTATTGTCAACTGAGCTACTTTATCTTTAACATCAGCTAAAACTTCAGCTTTACCCTTCGATTCAAGTACCACCAAGATCAATTCAGCAACTTGCTTAGCATCAGCTTCATCAAAGCCACGACTTGTGATCGCTGGAGTACCTAAACGAATACCGCTTGTTTTAAAGGGACTGAGCGTTTCAAACGGGATCGAGTTCTTGTTGACAGTCAAAGAAACACTGTCGAGCAATTGCTCAGCTTCTTTTCCGTTCAACCCAAAACCTAAAACATCAACTAATAATAAATGATTATCCGTCCCCCCAGAGATCAGCCGAGCTTTATCATTTTGTGCAAACACTTCTGCCATAGCTTGGGCATTCTTGATGACTTGAGTAGCGTAATCATTAAATCCTGGGCGCAACGCCTCACCAAAAGCAACTGCTTTACCAGCAATAACATGTTCTAATGGGCCACCTTGCAAACCAGGGAAAACAGCACTATTGATCTTCTTAGCTAATCGTTCATCATTAGTCAAGATCAAGCCTCCCCGTGGTCCTCGTAAAGTCTTGTGTGTCGTAGTCGTCACGATATCAGCATATGGTACTGGATTTTGGTGCTTGCCCGCTGCAACTAAACCTGCGATATGCGCCATATCGACCATCAAGTAAGCACCGACTTCTTTAGCGATCTGACCAAAACGTTCAAAATCGATCTCACGTGGATATGCACTGGCACCTGCTACGATCAACTTGGGCTTGACCTCTTTGGCTAAAGCTAAGATCGCATCATAGTCTAAACGTTCTGTTTTTCTATCAACACCGTAGCTGACAAAATTATATGTTTGACCACTAAAGTTGACCGGCGATCCATGCGTTAAATGACCACCACTAGCAAGATCCATTCCTAAGACCGTATCACCTGGTGCGATCAAGGAACGGTATGCAGCAGCATTAGCTTGGGAACCAGAGTGTGGCTGAACATTGGCATATTTAGCTCCAAACAGTTCTTTTGCACGCTCGATCGCCAGGTCTTCTACAACGTCGATGTATTCACAACCACCATAATAACGTTTTCCAGGATAACCTTCAGCATATTTGTTGGTCAAAACACTTCCTTGCGCTGCCAAGACCCCTTCAGAAACGATATTTTCCGAAGCGATCAACTCGATATTTCCTTGTTGGCGTTTTTTTTCCGCTGCAATGGCTGCCCATAATTGTGGATCTTGTTCTTGATAGTTCATCTAAGCGCCCTCTTTTCATTGGTATAATTTCCTGTATTGTAGCCGAAAATTAAATTTTTTTCAACTAAAATAATTTACCGCTCGACCGTAAAAACCTCGCTGGCAGTTACCAGCGAGGTTTTTTAGTAAAACTATTTTTCGATCTCGACTGCGACATCTGTATGACTTACTTCTGCCCCAGGCTTGACTTCAACTTCAAATTTTTCAAAGAGATCTGAGTTTGCAAACGTAAACATCACAGTGTCATCTAAACCAGCTTTCTTGATCGCTGGATCCCAGAATTCCATGATCTGTTCACCCTTTGTCACATGTTGACCTTCATTGACATATGTGACAAAACCAGTACCTTTCATCTTAACAGTACCGATACCAACATGGATCAAAGCTGGGATCCCATTGTCGGAAACTAAACCGATCGCATGGCGTGTGACAAAGACCGTCTTTACGACCCCATCAAACGGAGCATAAACTTTACCATCACTAGGGACGATCGCAACACCAGACCCCATCTTACCTGAAGCAAAGGTTGGATCAGAGACATCATTTAAAGCCACCACTTTACCTGCAACAGGTACCATGGCTGTCAATTCATCGTCTTTGATCAAGACACCGGCCTCACTACTTTCACTGCTAAATTGATCACCCCAAGTTTTTTCCAACTCAGCCACGATCTGTGCGTGACGTTCTTCAGTCAAAGTGATCTTCTTAGCAAAGATAAACATCCCGATCAACATCATGACTGCTGGGATCGCAAACATCATGATCTTGAAGGTGAATTGATCACTTGCTGTGATAGAAGAAGCTGTCGCTCCTGTAGTCATCCCAGCTAAAACAGCGATCTGACCCACGACCCCGTTGGAGATAGCACCACCGAATTTATCAACTAACGGACGAACGGATAATGCTAATGATTCATCACGATGACCTAATTTCCATTGACCATATTCGACCGAGTCAGTGATGATCATCAAAACGATCAAGAAAACAACTGGTTGTGGGATAAAGAACAATTCAGCTGCAAATAAAACTAAAGCTAAATTGCTTCCCGCAACAGAAAAGACAGCCAGACCGATCAGCATCATCGTCAAACATCCGATAAATAATGGCTTACGGTTGAACTTCTTAGCTAAGAATGGGAAGAAAGATACCGAGAATAGCCCAACGATCATATTGATAAATGAAAGGATCGAGAAACCTTTAGAAAAGCCCATGATATACGTGAAGTAATACAATTCAAGTGCATTTACCAAGTTGATCCCGATACCATAGAAAAGATAAGCGATCGCTACCCATAATAATTGGTCATTTTTGACCAACATCTTTAAAACAGCGCCGATACCAGCCGTATCCTCTTCGTTTTTCCGAAGATCATTTTCAACTTCGCGAGTCCCAAAACCAACGGCTAACGCACTAAGAAAGGCAGTAGCACAGACGATGAAGGCAAACCAAAACCAACCACGATCATCACCAGTCCCGCCATTACTTTGAAGTGAGAAGAACAACACCAATGGCATTACGACGACTCCGACTAAAGAACCACCGATCGTTGAACCGATACGAGCTAACGTTGCGATCTTTTCACGTTCCCGTGAATCAAAGGAAAGCGCTGGTAGCATCGACCAAAAACCGATATCTTTAAAGGAATAGAAGATATCCATCGTGATATACAACACGGCAAAGATAAAGAGGTATAACCAAGGGTTTGACTTATTCAAGCCACCCATATTAGTAAATAAGATCAAAAGCGCGATCGAACTGATCGTCCCACCGACTACGACCCAAGGACGAAAATGTCCCCAACGCGTTTTTGTCCGATCGATCGCATTGCCGATAAAAGGATCGATCAACAACTCAACGATCCGCAAGATCATGATGATCAAGGTCACATAACTGATCAAACGGTTATTAGTTGCTTTATCACCCGTATTAAAAAGGTGTGAGGTAATGAACATGATCAAATAACTTGATAAGGCAGCATAAAATACGTCATTACCAAAAGCACCAAAAGTATATGATAAACGTGAAGTAAACTTACTTACAGGGCGTTCTTTTGTTTCCATCATAATTCTCCTAACTATAATTACTATTTCTTTTACAACTCTAATCTTAACCGCTTTCAAAAGATAAATCAAGGATTATTTACTAAAAATTACTTAACTTTATATTTGTAGTCGTATCACTTGACTTTTTTGACTGCGTTCTCTTCATAAACAATTAGATATTTTAGTAATTTAATTTTCTCTTAAAAGTAATATTTTTACTAAATATAACTTGAATATCTAAATGTAATCGTTTACGATAGAGATGTAGCAGAACTTAAAAATTACTATCTATCCAAGGAGGAAGCCTACTGATGCATGTAACAAAACCAAAATTGTCTTGGCTTGAAGACCCAACTGTCTTTGCCGTAAATCGTTTAGCCGCTCATTCCGACCATGAGTTCTACAGTGCTAAAACAGGTAAAGATTCACTAAAACAAAGTCTAAATGGAACTTGGCGCGTTCATCTCGAACCTGATATCGCTAATCAAAAACTTGATTTTATCCGACCTGATTTTGATTTTGGACGCTTTGACTACATTCAAGTTCCCGGTCATTTACAAACACAGGGATTTGATGGTCATAAATATGTTAATACCCAGTATCCATGGGATGGTCACGAAGAACTCCGACCCCCTAAATTACCTAAGAAAAATAAAATTGCTTCTTATATCAAGACCTTTGAATTAGATCACGCGCTAAAAGATAAGCCCGTTCATATTTCATTTCAAGGGGTCGCTACTGCCTTTTATATCTGGCTAAATGGCCACTTTATCGGATACAGCGAAGATTCCTTTACTCCAAGTGATTTTGATCTAACGCCATATTTAGTCGAAGGACAAAACCATTTAGCCGTTGAAGTCTTTAAATATAGCAGTGCTAGCTGGATCGAAGACCAAGATTTCTGGAGATTGAACGGGATCTTCCGCGATGTCTTCTTGTATGCTCTACCTAAAGCTCATCTAGCTGATATCCACGTTACCGCAGATCTAGCCGATGACTATGAAACTGGCATCTTTGAACTAAAAGCAAGTGTGACTGGTCAAACTGCTGGTAACTTTTTACATGCGCGTCTCTTAGCTCCCGATAAGCGCGTTGCTTTTGAGACTAAGGTGCCTTTGACACAGTCGATCGATTTAGGTCAAGAATTGAGCCAAGTAGCACCTTGGAGTGCTGAACTTCCAGAACTATACACACTTGAATTGACTTTAGAAGATAAAGATGGAGCAGTTTTCGAATTTGTTCCCGAAAAAGTCGGTTTTAGACGCTTTGAGATCAAAGATGGTCTGATGCTTTTGAATGGTAAACGTATCATCTTTAAAGGGGTCAACCGCCACGAATTTGATCCTAAATTCGGCCGTGCTATCACCAAAGAAGATATGTTATGGGATATTAAATTTATGAAACGCCATAATATCAATGCCGTACGAACATCCCACTACCCTAACCAAACGCTTTGGTATCGCTTATGTGATGAATATGGGATCTATTTGATCGATGAAGCTAATCTTGAATCCCACGGTTCTTGGCAAAAACTTGGCGCCTGCGAACCATCTTGGAATATCCCTGGCAACCTACCAGAATGGGAACCGACCTGCATCGATCGAGCTAACAGCATGTTTGAACGTGATAAAAACCATCCTAGTGTACTCATCTGGTCATTAGGTAATGAATCCTATGCTGGAACAGATATTGCAGCAATGGGCGATTATTTACGTCACAAAGATCCGACCCGTGTCGTTCATTATGAAGGTGTGACTTGGAATCGCGAATTTGACTACATTACAGATATCGAAAGTCGAATGTACGCTAAACCACATGAGATCGAAGAATATCTCCAAAACGCTCCTAAAAAACCGTATATCTCATGTGAATACATGCATGCTATGGGAAATTCTGTCGGTGGCTTAGAGCTCTACACTAAACTTGAGAAATATCCTCACTATCAAGGTGGCTTTATTTGGGATTACATTGACCAAGCGATCTATCAAAAATTAGGTGATACGACACGCTTGGCTTATGGGGGCGATTTTAATGACCGTCCAAGTGATTATGAATTCTGTGGCAATGGTTTGGTCTTTGCTGACCGGACGATCTCTCCTAAAGCCCAAGAAGTCAAGCATCTATACGCTGACATTAAGATAAGACCCGATGAAACTGGCGTCACATTGACCAATGATGGCTTGTTCACTGATAGTGCAGACAACTACTTTACTGCACGTGTCTTACAAGACGGCAAAGTTGTTTTTGAAAAAGACTATCAATTGATCGTCTCACCTCAAGAAAGCAAGCACTTTGACCTTGAGCTTCCATTACCTAAAACAGGTGAGATCATCTATGAAGTTCAACAACATTTAGCTAAGGATACAGCTTGGGCTAAAGCTGGCTTTGAGATCAATTTCGGACAAACGGTGATCCGTCAAGCTCTACCTAAATTTAACGCTCAGGGTACACCAAAAGTCGCTATGGGAGATGTCAATATCGGTATCTCAGGTAAGAACTTCGAAGTGCTCTTATCTAAAGACAAAGGTGGTTTGGTCTCACTTAAATACAGTGGCCAAGAATTTATTACGAAAACACCACAATTATTATTCTGGCGTCCAATGACAGATAATGACCGTGGCTGTGGTCATGGCTTTGAACGCGCAATGTGGTTAGGTGCTGGCAAATTTGCCAAGGTCATTGATCTTTACGTCACACCTAAAGAACACGCCATTGAAGTAAGTTACACCTATGAATTACCATTACCAAAGCAAGTCACTGTTCAAGTTACGTATTTGGTTGATGGAACAGGTAAAGTCAACGTAAGTGCCAAATATCTAGGACACCCAGATCTACCATCCTTACCGACATTTGGTCTTGAATTCAAGTTACCCGCTAAGTACAACAACATGACTTACTATGGTCGTGGTCCAGCCGAAAATTATCTCGACCGTAAACTTGGAGCACGGTTAGGAACGTTTACTACGACTGCTAAAGACAGTGTCGCTTCCTATTTAGTTCCACAAGAGACGGGTAACCACTGTGATGTCCGCTCCTTAGTACTTACAGATGATAAGCTTGGACTAAAGATCAGTGCTGATAAACACGCATTTTCAGCTAGTCTTTTACCATATAGTACGATGATGCTTGAAGAAGCACTACATCAAGATGAACTACCACCAGTTCGCTTTGCTTGGTTACGTCTCATGGCTGACCAAATGGGAGTCGGCGGTGATGATTCTTGGGGTGCACCAGTTCACGAAGCTTACTTACTCAAAGCTGATAAACCACTAGAACTCAGTTTTACACTCGAACCCTTAAATTAAAAGTTTGATTTTTAGATAGGTACTTTGCGATGGTAAGGTGCCTATTTTTATGCCATAACGCCTAATAGATGATAAAAAACGCCAGGATGTAGTTTCCTGACGTTTTTTATCATCTATATAGGTCTCACACGTTGTCTAATCCTTCCCAAGTTGGGCTACATGATCTTTGATATATTGTACTGAGCGTGCAAGTTGCTCTTCTTCTTTAGTATTTAACTTGAGCTCAACTACTTCTTCGACCCCATCAGCCCCGATGATCGCTGGATAACCGATGTATGTTCCTAAAGCTTCAACATATACTGAAGCGGGAGCAAATAATTTAGCATTAGACATGACTGCTTGCGCTAAACGCACTCCACAAGTTGCGATCGCATAAGAAGTATAACCCTTACCACTTGCCACTGTCCAAGCTCCTTCAGATGGTTTGCTATCTAAAGCTTCGATCTCAGCTAAACTCAAGATCTCCGTGATCGGTTTATTATTAGCTCGAACTGTTGACCAAGCGTTGAATTGGGAATTACCATGTTCACCTAGAACATAACCATCAATATTACGACTGTCTTGATGTAAGTAATCCCCCACTACATGTTGCATCCGCGCTGTATCCAAGAAAGTCCCAGTTCCAAAGACACGGTTGCGTGGTAACCCAGTTTCTTGTTGCAAGATCGTCGTGATCGCATCACATGGGTTGGAAATATTGATCAAGACTCCATTAAAACCAGCTTCTTTTAACTTGCGCCCGACTTCGACCGCATTTTTGCTGTTGATCTCAAATTCTGCAAAACGATTACCGGTTCTGACACTAGCTTGAATATCACCAAAGGCAGTGATCACAACATCGGCATCTTTTAGATCAGCGTAATCTTGGATCTTGATCTCGGTGTGATATGGCATCCGTGGCATTGCATCTTCAAAGTCCAACTTTTCAGCCAAGACTTTTTTATCATTGGTATCGATCATCACAAGTTCGTCTGCGATCCCTTGAGAAACGATCGTATAAGCTACAGTTACACCAACATTGCCAATTCCGATAACACCTAATTTTCTCATTTAAAATTCCTCCCCACTGATGCTCAGGCATCAATTAGTTTGTTTCATAATACTCCGTTTTACTAAAACTCGCAAGTAAAATCTACTAAAAAAGGATGTCACACAGACATCCCCCAAAATTATTTATCTTCTTTTGTTTCATCTGCCACAACTGAGTCATTTTTATCTTCAGTTGTTGTGGCCGTGGTCGTTGTTTCAGCTGCTTTCTTTAAAACGCGAGCGATAGCTGAACGAGTAAAGTCAAGGTAAACTCCATCGCAATCGATCGTTACGATGTTTTTATCTGTATTTACTTCACTTACGACCCCATGTAAACCACCGATAGTCACGATCTCATCGCCTGGTTTCAATGCGTTCATCATTTCTTGATGCTGTTGTTGTTGTTTCTTTTGTGGTCTGATCATCATGAAATACATCAAACCGATCAAAACAACAAACATTACGATTGTTGAAATTGAAGAATTCACAATATTTGCCTCCTTATATATATGCTCCTTATAACTGTATCAAAAAAATCTACTAAAAACTAGCGTAATTGCCTTAAGAACTAAAAGTTTTTTGGATTTTTAACATTCAAACCATACTCTTCAAAGAAATGTTCTTTAAATTCAAGCAAATTGTCATCCATGATCGCTTGGCGAACTTGCTTCATCAAATTGAGCAAGAAATACAAGTTATGATAACTCGTCAAACGTAAGCCAAATGTTTCATCAGCTTTGAACAAGTGACGCACATAAGCCCGAGTGTAATTACGGCAAGTGTAGCAATCACAGTTATCATCGATCGGTGAGAAATCACGCGCATATTTAGCATTTTTAACGACTAAACGTCCATGTGATGTCATACATGTACCATTGCGTGCGATCCGTGTTGGCAAGACGCAATCAAACATATCGACCCCACGTAAGACCCCATCGATCAAAGCATCTGGGGAACCAACGCCCATCAAGTAACGTGGTTTGTCTTCGGGAAGTAATGGTGTTGTAAAGTCTAAGACCCGATTCATTTCGGCTTTAGATTCACCAACTGATAGTCCCCCGATCGAATAACCTGGGAAATCTAACGAAACAAGGTCACGGGCACTTAATTTACGTAGATCTTCATGCCCGCCCCCCTGAACGATCCCGAATAAAGCTTGTTTTTCAGGATTTTGGTGCGCCTTTAAGCCACGTTCCGCCCAACGGCTTGTCCGTTCAACTGATTTTTTGATGTAATCATAACTTTCGTAAAATGGTGGGCATTCATCAAAACTCATCATGATATCCGAGCCCAAAGCATTTTCGATCTGAATCGCTTTTTCCGGTGACAAGAAGAGCGGTGCCCCATTCAAGTGGCTCTTGAAATGGACGCCTTCTTCTGTGATATTGCGCATATCAGCTAGCGAAAAGACCTGAAAGCCACCGGAATCAGTTAAGATACCTTGATCCCAGTTCATAAACTTATGCAGACCACCAGCTTCTTTAACTAGATCTTCGCCAGGGCGTAACCACAAATGATAGGTGTTGGATAAAATGATCCCAGCCCCCATTGCCTTTAGTTCCTCTGGTGACATAGCTTTCACGGTCGCTTGGGTCCCAACTGGCATAAACATCGGTGTTGGAAATGTACCATGTGGAGTGATGATCTCACCTAAACGCGCGCCAGTATGCTTTTCTTTCTTGATCAAACGATATTTAATTGCTGGTTCAGTCATCTATTCGTGATATAAAAATGTGGAATAGCATACATATATGCCATTTAGAAAGAATTATATCCTTCCTTTCTCAATTCTTTTTTATCTTATCCCCCACATTTCATCTTTCTAGGGAAATTATGCTTGCTTTAATAAATAAACATTGCATCACCAAAGCTAAAGAAGCGGTACTTTTCTTCAACTGCGTGGCGATAAGCATTCAAAATATTTTCACGCCCTGTAAAGGCTGAAACTAGCATTACTAATGTTGATTTTGGTAAATGGAAATTAGTGATAAAGGCATTAACTACTTTCCATTCATAACCTGGCTTGATAAAGATATCGGTCCAACCGCTGTCAGCTTTGATCTCACCGTTAAACTTGCTTCCGATCGTTTCTAGCGTCCGGATCGAGGTCGTCCCCGTAGCTACGATCCGGCCACCATTTTTTCGAACTTCATTTAATGTTTCAGCCGCCTTTTCAGACAAGCGGTAAAATTCACTGTGCATCTTGTGCTCTTCAATATTATCTACACTAACTGGTCTAAAAGTTCCTAAACCAACATGTAATGTCAAGTAGACTAATTTAACACCTTTAGCTTCGATCTTAGCCAACAACTCTTCCGTAAAGTGGAGTCCAGCTGTAGGAGCAGCCGCAGAACCGACTTCTTTAGAATAAACTGTTTGATACATTTCAGGATCATCTAATTTTTCCTTGATGTATGGTGGTAACGGCATTTCACCCAAGCTTTCTAAAACTTCTAGGAAGATACCATCGTATTCAAATTCAACGATCCGACCACCATGTTCAAGTTCTTCTTTGACAACAGCCGTTAATTCACCGTTGCCAAAGCTGATCTTAGTCCCAACTTTAGCCCGTTTAGCTGGTTTGACCAAGGTCTCCCATTGATCACCTTTGATATTATTTAAAAGTAGCACTTCCAAATGTCCACCAGTATCTGGTTTGACACCATAGATCCGGGCTGGCAAAACGCGTGAATCATTCATGACTAAAGCATCACCAGGCTCTAAACGGTCGATCACGTTATAAAAATAGTCATCTTGATATTTTCCTGTTTTAGAATCTAAGACTAACATCCGTGATCGATCGCGATGTTCCAAAGGTGTTTGCGCGATCAGTTCTTCGGGTAGATCATAATCAAAATCTTCGGTCGTTAAATGTTCTTCTGTCAAAAAAATCATCCTCTTTAATTTTTGGTATATGGTAGGCGTAAATGCTCATACGCCAAAGGGGTCACAATACGCCCCCGAGCAGTTCGTTTGATAAACCCGATCTGTAAAAGATAAGGTTCGATCATATCGGCGATCGTTTCAGTATCTTCCCCGATATTGGCAGCTAAAGTGTTCAACCCCACTGGCCCACCGCCGTATAATTCGATCATTGTTCTTAAAACTTTATGATCGGTCTCATCTAAGCCCCGCTCATCAACATGTAGCATCTCCAAAGCAAATTTTACGATCTCAAGGTCGATCTGATCCTTGGCTGCTACCTGTGCAAAATCACGCACGCGCTTTAATAAGCGATTGGCCACACGCGGAGTCCCCCGCGAACGGCGTGAGATCTCCAAGGCTCCTTGCTCGCTGATCGCAGTTGAAAAAACACTTGCAGAACGGGTAACGATCTGTGCTAGCTCAGCGTCAGTGTAGTAATTCATATGCTCGACGATCCCAAAACGTGCGCGCAAAGGTGCAGACAACATACCAGCTTTAGTCGTAGCTCCGATCAAAGTAAACGGTGGCAACGGAAATCTGACTGGATGAGCAGTCGCATCTTGTCCAACGATGATATCGATATAAAAATCTTCCATCGCTGAATAGAGCATCTCTTCAATACTCTTTGGCATACGATGGATCTCATCGATAAATAGCACATCACCTGGTTCAAGCTCATTTAATAGTGCTACTAGGTCACCTGGACGTTCAATGGCCGGCCCTGTCGTCGTCTTGATCCTAACTTCTAATTCATTAGCAATGATCGTTGCTAATGTCGTCTTCCCTAAACCAGGTGGTCCATAGAGTAAGACATGGTCAAGTGATTCTTGGCGACTTTTAGCTGCTTTAATATAGACCGCCACTTTTTGCTTGATCTTTTCTTGGCCGATATATTGAGCTAATTTTTGCGGACGTAAACTCAATTCTGTTTGCTCATCATTTTGATCAAAAGCCGCATTGGAGATCAGACGCTCATCTTCCATCCAAATCAGTCCCTTCTACTTATTTTTTCATGATCAAGCGTAATCCTTGTCGCAAATAAGCATCGGTCGAATCGCCAGTGTAAGTTTCCAACTTCTTAGCAACTCGCTTGATCTCAGTTTTCGTATAACCTAATGCGGTCAAGGCTTCGATCGCTTCTTGTAAATATGGCTGCCCAGTCGTGGTCAACTCGATCCCTTGTTGCCCGACGAGCTCAGTCTGGTCTAGATCATTTAACTTGCCCTTCAAGTCTAAAATGATCTGCTTAGCCGTTTTCTTACCGATACCAGGGAAATTAGTCAAGTAACCATCATCTTCTTGTTCGATCGCGTTGATCAACCCACTATGGTCTTCACTGGCTAAGATCGCTAGCGCACTTTTGGGTCCGATCCCCGAAACATTCAGTAACTTCAAGAAAAGTTGCTTTTCAGCTTCATCGACAAAGCCGTAAAGCATGATCTCGGTCTCACGAACGGCTTGGTGCAAATAGATCTTTTGCTGACGGTCAAGATCGACTTGATAGCGAAATGGATTAGCTACAAATACTAAATACCCCATTTGATCACGCTCAACTACGATATAACGCGGAGTAACTTTAACTATCGTCCCAATGATATATTCATACATAAATTTCCACCTGTTCTTTTTCTACATGCCTTTTAATGTTACCACAGAAACAGCAACTTGACCGAAATTTTTTACAATTCTGTCTGTTTTCCTTGATGTGGATCTTGGATGCGTTTGAACATCCGCTCAAGCTCTGAGTTGCTAAAATGCACCAAAGTCGGTCTACCATGCGGACAATTAAATGGATTATTACATTTGGCCAGTTGTTCCAACAAAGACTTAGCTTGAAAATCATCCAAATGGTGATTGGCCTTGATCGACCGCTTACAGCTCATCATGATCGCTGTTTTTTCGCGAAATTTTGCAACTGTCAATTTATGATCTTCTAAAAACCATTCGATCATTTCTCTGACCGTGTCTTCTTCTTGCCCTTTGATGAACCAGGTTGGATGGTGTCTTACGATAAAAGTATTTTGTCCAAACTCTTCTAATTCGATCCCTAACTCGGCTAATTTAGTGCGATTTTCACTGATCTTCAGTGTGTCTGTGGTCGGATAAGATAAGATGATCGGCACCAGCAACTCCTGCTGCGCTTTTGAAACTTCCCCGATCGCTTCACGGTAGTATTCATATTTACACCGCTCTTGGGCAGCATGCTGATCAACTAGGTATAAGCCATCTGCTGCTTGCGCCAATAAATAAGTTCCATGGAGTTGTCCGATATAAGTTAACCCAGGAAATTTTTCTTTTATCTGCGTTTGGCTAGCCTGATCATCATTATGCTCAACTTCTAGTTCTGCAGTATCTATTTGCTTAGTTTGTACTTTTGCTTGATACTTTTCATCCCACACTTTGAGCTCATCAGAGTCTAGTTGGCGCTTATCTTCAATGATCACTGGCTTAGTTAGCGTCACATCTTGTGCTTTAGCATTAGTTTCTTGAGACTGTTCTAAAGAACTTCCCATCAAGAGCTGGGTTATCTCAGCCGTTGAACGCTTTGGTTTTGTTTTTACTTCATAACTATCACTTGTTTCGGCTAATGTAAAGTCTAACTGTTTTGCTTTAGGTTCACGTTTAGTTTTAGGTTTTGAGCCAAGATTTTCCAAGGCGCTCGGGATCAGATTTTCTTTAGCTAAACGCGCATAGATCGTTTGTTCGATCAGATCCGCTAACTGCTCTTCTTTACTGATCCTGACCTCTTGTTTGGTCGGATGCACATTGACATCAACTAATAAAGGATCTAAGTGAATGTCGATGACCCCAAAAGGATAGCGTCCGACCATCAATTTTGAGCCATATCCTTGTAAAACTGCTTTTAGCAATTGCTTATTTTTGATATATCTTCCATTGATCAGTAAACTGATATAATTTCGTGAGGCGCGCGTCAATTTAGGTAATGACACATAACCTTGGACCTTAAAATCTAGGTCTTCCCCCGAAAAAGCCACCATTTGACGGGCATTTTGGATCCCATAGATCGCACTTACCGTTTGGATAAGTTTGCCATTTCCCGCCGTTTGCAAGATCCGTTTACCATTATTGTACAAAGCAAAAGCGATCTCACCGTGACTTAAAGCCAAACGATTGACGATATCACTGATCGCGGCTAACTCTGTCTGGAGTGAACTGAGATATTTTAAGCGGGCAGGTGTATTATAAAATAGGTCAGTTACCGTGATCTTTGTGCCTTGGCGCATGGCTGCTGGCTTATGGGCGGTAACTTCTCCACCACGTACATGATAAAACGTTCCCTGCGTTTCAGTCTGAAGTGCGGTCTCCAAACAAACATCAGCTACTGAGGCAATACTTGGTAACGCTTCGCCCCGAAAACCTAGTGTACTTACTTGAAAAAGGTCTTGGCGATCCTTGATCTTACTTGTCGCATGCCTAAAAAATGCCAACGGGACATCTTCAGCAGCGATCCCTTCACCATTATCGATCACAGTAACTTCTTTGATACCTGCTTCTTTAACATAAATATCAATCTGCGTACTGTTAGCATCGATCGCATTTTCTACCAACTCTTTGACCACTGAGGCTGGCCTTTCAACAACTTCACCGGCTGCGATCTGATCGGCTAAAACAGTCGCTAACTCATGGATTTTAGCCATTTTCGTCTCACCTTGCTATTTTAATTTTTCTTGCCACTTAAATACTGCATTCATTATATCCATCGGCGTCATTGCCATTAAATTCAGATCCAAGATCTCATTCAAAACATCCTTTTCTTTATCAACAGATCCCCTTGTTGTTACAACTTCGGGGCTAAAGAGCGAAAGTTGTGCTTCACTATCATCAGCTTCAACTTGAACTGAAGCGACCTCTTTAAGCGGAACTGTCGTCTTTTTGGCCTCTTTTCCTTCTAGTTGATGTAAGATCGTATCAGCTCGAGTCAATAAACTTGTGGGCATACCAGCTAATTTTGCAACATGGACCCCATAAGAACGATCAGCGGGACCAGCTTGCATCTTGTGTAAGAAAACTAATTCGCCGTCTTTTTCAACTGCACCAACGTGAATATTCGCCAAACGTGGCAATTCTTGTTCAAGTACAGTCAGTTCGTGATAGTGTGTCGAAAAAAGAGTCTTAGCTTTGACTTTATCATGCACATACTCAATGATCGCTTGTGCTAAGGCCATTCCATCATAAGTAGCCGTCCCACGCCCTAACTCATCGAAGAGCAGCAAGCTATTTGGTGTCGCTTGTTTTAAAGCTAAATTAGCTTCTTTCATTTCGACCATGAAAGTTGATTCTCCCGAGATCAGATCATCAGCCGCTCCGATCCGGGTAAAGATCTGGTCAAAGATCGGCATTCTTGCTTGTTTAGCTGGGACAAAACATCCCATCTGCGCCATGATCACACTGAGTGCCAATTGTCGCATATAGGTACTTTTCCCAGACATATTTGGCCCTGTGATCAATAAGATATCCAACTTTGAAGCCATTTTGACATCATTTGGGATATAACTTTGCTTACCTAGAACTTTTTCGACGACTGGATGCCAACCATCGACGATATCCAAGGTTCGCTCATTTTGACTCAACATTGGGCGGACAAAATGGTTATCCTCGCTAACAGTTGCAAAACTTTGCAAGACATCTAATTGGGCGACCTTAGCTGCCAATTTTTGTAGTCGCTTGATCTGGTCTTTGATCTGATCACGGATCTGGGTGAACAATTGATATTCTAGCTCATAGGCTTTAGTCTCTGCGCCTAAGATCAATTCTTCTTTTTCCTTTAATTCAGGCGTGATAAAGCGTTCGGCATTGGTCAGTGTCTGTTTTCGTTGATAACGCTCCTGTGGAAGTTTTTTGACATTAGCCTTAGAAACTTCAATATAATAACCAAATACGCGGTTGAAACCGATCTTTAGATTGGAGATCCCCGTTACTTGACGTTCACGTGCTTCTAACTGAGCTAACCACTGCTTACCATTTTTCATCGCATCGTTGTACTCATCCAGCTGAGCGTTATAGCCAGCTTTTATCAAATTACCTTCAGTGATCGATAACGGCGGTTCATCGACGATCGCCTGTTCGATCAGATCTGCGACATCTTCGACTGGATCTAATTCGGTCAAAAAGTCACGATAAATATCTTGGTCTAGTTGTTCTAAAATATAGCGGATCTGCGGAATATGAGCTAACGAGGTCCGTAGCTGTACTAGATCACGACCATTGACATTGCCAAATGCTACGCGTCCAGCTAAACGCTCAAGATCATAAACTTGGGTCAATTGTTCAATGATCCCAGAGCGTTCAAAATAATTATCCAATAGATCTTCAACGATTTCTTGTCGCTGCTTTATCTGCTTAAGATCTAATAACGGGCGCCCGATCCATTGTTTCAATAGACGAGCTCCCATAGCCGTTTTAGTCTCGTCTAATAACCAAAGCAAGGTCCCAGATTTTTTATGTGTCCGTAAATTTTTCAATAATTCTAAATTACGTTGGGCATTGTGATCTAATTTCAAATAGTGGGATGGTTCATAGTGGATGGCTTTTTGTAAATGGGCTAAAGAGCGTTTTTGCGTTGTAGTCAAATATGCTAGCAATTGCTTGACAGTTTGCTTTTCCAATGTCTGCTGGAGATCTTGGCTTACGTACGAAACTTCTGCGCTTGGCATCATTTCTGGTTGATCTGACATCAAAACTTTCAGCTGTTCTAATAATGTTTGCGTTGGCTGACTGAGTGAATCATCGACCACGACTTCTTTAGTCTGCAAACTCATCAATTCATTTAGGAGAGATTCTCTACTCGTTAAGGTCGCAACTTTGATCTCACCTGTCGATAGATCAGCATATGCAAGACCATATTGGCCGTTTTCTTCATGTAGCGCTGTTAAGTAGTTGTTTTCTTTAGCTTCACTTGCATTTTGGTCGATGATCGTCCCGGGTGTCACTAATTGAACTACTTCACGCTTGACCATCCCCTTAGCCGTTTTAGGATCTTCAACTTGTTCACAGATCGCTACCTTATAGCCTTGATCAACTAAAATATCAATGTAATTTTGTGCAGCATGATGTGGTACACCACACATCGGGATCGGATCGACCGCATTTTTATTACGCGTCGTCAAAGTCAACTCAAGTATCTGAGCTCCTTTGATCGCATCGTCGTAAAACATCTCATAGAAATCCCCTAAACGATAAAATAAAAAGGCGTCGGGATACTGTTTTTTGACTGCCAAATATTGTTCCATCATTGGCGTCTTTTTTGTCTTTTGTGGCATCTATCCAAAAATCCTTTCTAAACTAAAAAATGGGTCCGTTCCACCCACTTACCAAACTGATTCTCTTGTTAATTTTATCATTTTAAGCTAGATTTTGCACCATGCTATCAGACACTAAAAACAGGAAGCGATGTATCACTTCCCGTAATTGTTTTTTCCAATTCTAATCTTCTGCAGCATCCATCGCTTTTAAGATCACTCCTAGATGATCTCGGCGGTCTTTTGTATCTTTTAGCTTAGCATCATATACAGCCACCAGATGGCTACCACGTTTAGTTCCATGTAATTTTTCGCAAACATTGGTGAGCTCGGCACATTTTTGCTCCGCTAACTGATACTCATGCAAAATATCAAGTTTATTGCCCATCACAAAGCCTCCCAAAAAACATAAATTGATCTTGACTTGACTAATTTACCACTTTTAACTGTATTTGTTAACAATCTTTTTTTAAGATTTCGTTACAAAAAAGTTTCGCCTGTAATAATAAAAAAATTTAACTATTCATTGACGACCAGTGTATCTACCTTAGTGTTTCGAACTACATACGCTGCCGTCGAACCTAAAATAAAATGATCGAGCTTATTTAGACCGGTTGCACCAATGATCACCAATTCAGCCTGATACTTCTTCGGTAACGTTTCGCTCAATACCACCTTAGGATCACCGAAAACGACTAGTGCTTGATGCTTGACTTGCTCAGGTAGCTTTGCTTGATATTTGGCCAACATTTTTTGTGCCTGCTCTTGTTTTACTTCAAGTTGCTTAGCTGACAAAGTGTTGACCTCAAGTCCAGGCCCTCCAAAACCTACTTGGAGTTCTGGTTTGACTACGGTGACCAAAACTAACTTAGCATCCATGAGTCGTGCTAATTCCCCGGCTTTTTCAAGGGCACTAAGTGAATTAGTCGAACCATCTAGTCCAACTAAGATCGTTTTATAGTGTTTCATTTGCAAAGACCTCTTTTCAAAATATAGCTACATCTCCGCCTATATTTTAGTTCAATCCCTTGATAATTGACAGCAAAAAGACTGCTGTTTTCTTTTTGCCAAATCCAAATTGATGTGCTATTGTAGAAAAATGCGAAACACTTTGAAAGGAAGCCGCATACCTATGACATTAGATGAACAATTGTTAACATTGATCCAGAAAAGACCTGAATTTCGTGAAGTTTTTACGATCTTAGATAAAATGCATCTTAGAGACGCTTTTCTTTGTGCCGGAAGTATCCGCGACCTAGTTTGGTCTAAACTCGAAGAAAAACCATTCAATTTGATGCTTGGAAATTTAGACATCTATTACCGTGATCCTAATGAGTCCTACGAACAGTATCTAACACGTAAAACTGAACTAAATCAGCGTCACTCTAAATATCTGTGGGAATTGACTAATATTTCACTTGATAATCCTCATAGACTGGACTTTCAAGGTAAAGATACGCTAGCTGACGTGATCGCGACTTTTCCTGAAACCTGTAGTGCCGTTGGAATTTGTCGCTCACCAGCAACAGATTTCGAATTTATTGCGCCATACGGTCTAGCCGATCTATTTTCAGAAAAGATCGTTCCTACATCAGCTTACCTTGAAAAAAATACGCTCGAATCTTTTCAAAGGCGAGTCGAGCGTAAAAAATGGTTGCAAAACTTTGAAAATACAACTTTAGTTTTGCCTTGATATTTTTTAGAAACAAAAAATGCGTGAAAGATCTTCACGCATTTTCTTATCTATTTTTGTTTTTCTACATTATTCATCCCATAGAAAACATAAACTAAAAGTCCCAGTATAAACCAGATCCCGGTGACTAATTTTGCCATGTGATCTAAACCTAAGAAGACAAACAAAGCACCTAAAAATGCTACCGCTGGCAAGACTGGATAAAGTGGCATCTTAAAGCCTGGTATTGGTAAGTCTTTACCTTCACGTGGACGTAAGCGGTAGATACCGATCGTTACAAACATAAAGGCGATCAATGTCCCAGCTGAGATCAATTGCGATAAGAAGGCAAATGGGAAGATCGCCCCTAAAACGATCGCAACACCAGACAATAAGATCAAGGCATGATTTGGTAAGTTGTTCTTATCTAACTCACCCAACCACTTAGGTAACAATCCATCACGTCCAAATGAATAAAGCAAACGTGAACCAGCTAAAGTCATCCCGATCAAGGCAGTAAACATCCCGATCACAGCGATCGCTTGGACCACTGTCGCAACGATCGGATAACCTGCATGACGTAAAGCCCAACCAACTGGTTCAGCATTACCAGTATAGTTTGAATAATGGAACATACCGACCAAGACTAAAGAAACACCTGAGAATAAAATGACCGCGATCACCAAGGAACCCAAGATCCCACGTGGCATCGTTTTAGATGGGTTCTTAGCTTCGGCCGCATTAGCCGCGATCGAATCAAAACCGATATATGATAAAAAGATCGATGAAATACCGGCATATATCCCTTGCCAGCCACCAAATGAAGTCCCATCGGCATTGACTTTGTGAGCTGGAATAAATGGATGGTAATTAGCTGTTTTGATAGCTGTTGCACCAACAACGATGAAAATTAAGATCGCAGCTACTTTCAAAATAACCAATAAATTTTCAACAGCCGCCGCACCAGATGTTCCGCGTGAAAGTAAAATAGCGACTAAAACAACTACTAAAATCGCCAAAATATCAACTACGCCACCATTAGTTCCAAATGCTGCCGATAACTGTGCTGGTAATTTAAAGCCTAGTGGTTCCAAAAGGCCTTGTAAATTAGCTGAAAGTCCTGAAGCAACAAAGGCAACAGCGATAAAGTATTCAGCTAGTAAGGCCCAACCTGCGATCCAGCCAAAGCCTTCACCAAAGACAACATTTATCCAAGAGTAAGCTGAACCAGCAAATGGTAAGGCAGATGACATTTCAGCATATGCAAAGGCAACTAGCCCAGCAACGACCGCTGCTGCTAAAAAGGATAAAACAACAGCAGGACCTGCATGTTGAGCTGCCACGATCCCTGGAAGTGTAAAAATTGAGGTCGATACGATCGTTCCTACACCTAACGCTAAAAAGTCCTTAACACCCAAAACTTGAAGTAGATGGGCATCCTTTTTTTGATACTCTTTTGGATCTTTTTTATGCGTCATCTTTTTCCACAGTTTACCCATAGAAAATCCCCCTATGATAAATTTTTTCTGAAAGTTTAGATTAGAATAAACAGATTATAGCAAAGCATTTAGAGATTAGTCAATACGAAAAATTAAATAAATTTCATTATTTTTTCATATCCATTCTAAATTTCCCTCAGTCTTTTTCCCGTTTCAATATTTTCTTTTGCCAGTTATTAATAGTAAATTAATTTAATAAAGTCTAAAAAAATAGTGGCTTCACTCATCGAAGCCACTATTTTTCAGTCTTAAAGTAATAGCTCATAAAGTAGTACGGAGCTATAATTATCTCTAAACACATTTTCGAAAATGATTTTACTAAATTAGTTAAAAGTTCACTATCGACCTGACGTTTTGTCTTAGGTTTAGAACGGCGTAATTGGCGTTTTCCTTCAACGACTACTTTACTTTGTTTAGTTAGTAATTGTTGGCGTCGATTATATGGAAATAACATCAAATAATTACTGATCGTATAGTAATACAATACTGACCGCCAAGCTTGATCAGAAATTAACCGACACAACGCCAATAAGACGATCACTGCCGCTAGTCCATCTAATAATATCATACTGTATCGTTTGATTTTCTTTGCCTCACATACAAACTTATTATTTAGCTGCTAAAATATTTAGGGTCGCAATATTTCCACGCAATACAATAATATTGCAGATAGAATATAAACTGAGAAAGAACGCTAATTCCTCCATCTCACCGACAAAAGCAACTAACAATGCAACCCAGAAAAAGACTCGCCCTAAAATATTCCATTTCTTCTTGTCTTGATTGATCGCTTGCAAGCGCGCACTTTCATCGGGCAAAATATCTTCTGGCCGGCGCAACAAAGATGAAGTCTGTAACTTAGACAAACGCCAAGCTAAGCGCAAATTATATGCCGATAAAACGATCAGTGCAGTATAGATCACAAGTGAAATAGTATTGATTTGCATCCTTGACCTTTCTCTGAAAATAAATTGATTCTTAACGTGCAATGATAACATCACACTTAGCGACACGAGTAACATAATCAGTTACCGCACCAACTAATAACCGTTCGACTGGATTTAAGCCAGTTGGCCCCATAACGATGAGATCATTTTCATGATCATCAGGGAATTCACGCGCGATCACGGCTCGTGGCGAACCAAAACGTGCATGAGCCGTTACATCTTCTAGCCCTTGTTTTTTTACACGTTCAACTAAGGTATTCAAATAACCTTCAACATCTTCAAATGTTTGGTAGACCGCATCACCATTAGCGTCGACCATCCCACCAAAGCTAACGGAAAATTGCTTGAGATCGATCACATTTAAAATATCTAAGTGTGCTTTATTTCGTAACGCGATCTCAGTTGCACGCTCTAAAGCTTTTTCAGCTGTTTTGGAACCATCAACTGGCACTAAAATGTTGCGGTATTCTTGTTTGATCAATTCCATAATCCTCCACTCCCAACTGGTTATTTAAATGTTTAACTATACTTAGATTATAGCATTTTTTCCGTTAGTTGTCCTGAGCGACACATGTAAGCTAAAAAAAGACCTGCGAGCCAGTAAACACTGACCTACAAGTCACAAGATAGGTAAAGTCTTATGCCACTAGCAGGAGTCGAACCTGTACTTGGATAAACCAAACAACGACCTGAACGTTGCGCGTCTGCCAATTCCGCCATAGTGGCATTAACTTCTACTATTTTACACTAAAACACCAAATAGTCAAGTAACCTAGTTTAAACTGATCACAGTTCCGTAACCATGTAGCATCAAATATTTAGGCCCAACTGAAACACGAACGATCTGGGGCTCAAAACTAACGCCAATGATCCCGTCACCATCTTTAGCGACTGCGCGTTCGATCAAAATATCTTGAACTTGCCGATAGAGTTCATCGAAATTATCAACTTCATCAAGCTGTTCTGCCGTCAAAGTTTTTTTGACGGTCGCATGCACGATCCCCTTGATCGTGTAAGCTTGTTTGACTTCACCTGTAGTTAAAAACAATTGATTCACCTCATTGATCATTAAAGAAAGATTCGATAATTATGCTGAGTGATATTTATGATCTCGCGCCGATTGGCCTTAGACCGCTTGCGTAATAAAGTATCAAGCATCTTTTTTAGCTTGGCATCATCGTCTAATTTAGGCAATAGGCTGTTATCAACTCGCAAAAAAAGATCTTCACGCCGACTTAAAACTTTAAACAGTGTTGTTTTCTCATCACTTTGGGCTGAATTCTTTTCCAAAAAACCTTTCTTCATCTTAAATCCTTGCTATATAAAATGCAAACAAGTACATCGTTCATACTTGCGAAAGAAATATAGTTTTTCCTTTCTATAATTACCGCAAACATGGCCCACGGTCCTTATTTCAAGTAATCCCAGCTTCACATTTTGAACTTTCTAACTGTTACTTACTCCGCTAGGCTAATGTTACTCTAACTTCATTTTACGCCCTTTTTTTGAAATTATCAAAAAAAGACTGCCATTCGACAGTCTTTCACTAAAAACTATTCTTATTTGATCAACTCATAGATCGATTGAGCATAGATTGCAGCTGCTTTCACAAGATCATCGATCGGCATAAATTCATTTGCTTGGTGCATTGTATCTGGTACACCTGGGAACATTGCGCCAAAAGCGACCCCACGTTCCATCAAACGACCGTATGTTCCACCACCAACAACTTTACCTTCGGCTTGTTCACCTGTTTGTTCTTGGTAAACGTTGAGCAATGTCTTGACCAATGGATCTTCAGGAGAAACGTAATGTGGCACTTGTAATTTACCACTACGACGCACTTCGATATCTAATGGTTGAGCAGCTTTCTTCAAACCAGCTTCGATATCTTTTTCATCTGTACCTTTAGGGAAACGGAAATTAAGGGTGATCTGTCCGCCTTTGCCTGCTTCAAAATTGTAGATCCCTGAGTTCATCGTCAGATCTCCCATGATCTCATCGGTATAAGCAACACCAAAAGCTTCCATCCGTGAATCTTGATGTAAGTAGTCAGCCGTGAACTTGATAAAGTTAGCTGCTGCACCACCAAAATCGAATTGTTGTAAGAAAGTTGCCATATAAGTAGCCGCATTTTCCCCATTACGTGGTTCTTGTGCATGGGCAGCTTTACCAATAATATGCAAGTAGACCTTGCCTTCTTTCAAGTAAGCTGTCCCTGTAATAGGATTTTTAGCTACAAATTCATCAAAAGCACTCAAAATAGTTTTAGTATCTTGAGCTTTCAAGTAAACTTCTGCATCACGTGGCACCATATTTTCACGCAAACCAGCTTCAAAGCTAACTAATTCAACTTTACCACCATTGGTTCCAGCAAAATCAGCAACAAAGCTAACATTGCCTTTTTCACCATTGATAATTGGGAAAAAGGCATCAGGTGAAAAGCCAAAATCAGGTTGTGGCATTTTTTCAAAGTAATGGGTCATACCACGCCATTGACTTTCTTCATCAGTTCCTAAGATAAAACGTACCTTTTTTGAAACGGGTAAGCCAAGCTCCTTAACGATCTTTAAGCCGTAATATGCAGCCATACTTGGTCCCTTATCATCTGAAGCCCCACGTGCGTATAAACGTCCATCTTTTTCAACAGGTTCAAATGGATCTGTATTCCAACCGTTACCAGCTGGCATAACATCTACGTGAGCTAGCATCCCTAATGTTTCAGGACCATCACCATATTCAATGTGTCCAGCTAAGCCATCTAATTCAAGTGTTTCAAAGCCATCACGTTGACCAATTTCTAAAAATTTGTCTAAAGCTTCCTTAGGACCTGGTCCAAGTGGAGCTTCAGGGGTTCCTTTTGCTTCATCGCGCACACTTTCGATCCGAAGCATGGTCTTTAAGTCCGCCAACATATCGTCTTTGCGTTTAGCGGCTTCTTCTTTCCAATCGATTGTCATAAAAATCCACCTCTTATTTAGATTCGATCTCCTCCCTATTTTAGCATAAATTTTGACAACTTCCACCTTAACACTTATCTTATCAGTTGAAAAATATAATAAAATGACTTACCTTGGACATAGAATATCTTTAGCGATCGGAGTTGGATACAATGGAAACTATGAAAAATTTGACCGTAGCTTGTCTAAAACAAGTTATCAAGCCCCGGCCTAAGCAAAGTCACAAAGGAAATTTCGGTAAGATCTTGATCATCGGTGGTAACAAAAATATGGGAGGTGCTGTGATCATGTCTGCTAGCGCTGCAGTCCATGCCGGCGCCGGTCTTGTCACATGTGCTACAAATAGTTCAAATTTTTTTGCACTTCATGCTCGCTTACCTGAAGCAATGGTCGTTGATCACAGCGACTTTGAAGCTTTGACCCAAGCTATAAAACAAGCTGATACGATCGTCATTGGACCTGGTCTAGGTCTAGACCAACTTGCAAAACAGATATTGAAAATAACTTTAACAGCGGTAAGACCAACTGCCACTTTGATCATTGATGGGTCAGCGATCACGCTACTTGCACAACAAAACGAGCCCTTTTACCCGACATGTCAGGTGATCTACACCCCACATCAAGCCGAATGGGCTCGTTTATCTGGACTAGCGATCGCAGAGCAACTGCCTCAGGCAAATCAGAGCGCCCAACAAAAACTAGCTGCTCACGTTGTTTTAAAAAAGCATCACACTGAGATCTATCACCGTGATAATACGCTCAGCCGGTTGCCGATTGGTGGTCCCTATATGGCGACCGGTGGCATGGGTGATACTTTGACTGGGATCATCGCTGCTTTTATGGGGCAATTCAAAACACTAGCTCCAGCTGAGGTTTTAGATGCCGCCGTTTATTTGCACAGCGCCGTTGCAAGTGAACTCTCCCAAAGTAAATATGTTGTTTTACCGACCGATATTATTGAACATTTACAAACTTTCATGGCGCAATTTAGCTAATTCCTGCTCGCTTAAGGGACGGTAATCCCCCCGCTTTAGAGTGGGATCGAGTTTTAAACTCCCCATTTGAAGACGTTCTAACTCCAAAACTTTCATTCCTACTGCTGCAAACATCCGCTTCACTTGATGATATTTGCCTTCTGTGATCGTGATCTCGATCACAGATCGCTCATGTGCTTTATCAACAGTTAAGATCTTCAACTTGGCAGGTTTTGTTTTTTCGCCATTTTTTAACGTCATTGAACTAGCAAAGGTCACACAAGTTGCTAGCGTCACTATTCCTGCGATCTGGGCGATATAAGTTTTAGCTACATGTTTTTTGGGGCTTAGCAATTCATGACTCATTGCCCCATCATTTGTTAAAAGCAACAATCCTGTCGTGTCTTTGTCTAAGCGCCCCACCGGGAAAAGTTTTTGGTTACTTGCAGGTTCGACCAAAAGATCTAAAACGGTTTTCTCGACCCTATCCGTGGTCGCCGAAACTACTCCTTTAGGTTTGTTTAGCATATAGTAATAATAATTTTGATACGTAAGTACTTTTTGTCCTACCATAACCTGGGAAATAGTAGGATCAAGTTGAAATTTTCCGTCAGTGGTGACCTCACCGTCAACACTGACGCTTTTTTTACGTAACAATTTTTTTACTTCAGAGCGTGTCCCCAATCCCACAGTCGTTAAATATTTATCTAATCTCATCTTATCTCCACCTAAATATCTTTTGTAATTTACTTGTCACTTTTGTGCCTAAGATCCGTTGTAATAGATCCAGTTTAAAACAAGCCAGTAAATATAGATAGCCTCCGACCCCAACGGCTAGGCTCAAAACCACCAAAGCTGACCAGCGATTATTCCCGGGAAATATCCTATAATAACCACCTACGAACAGTAACGTCACGCCAAACATCAATAATGCTACCATAAACATCTTATTGACATTAACTTGTAACTGTCCCGTCGGTAAATTATACTTCAAATATAAAAAGCGAAGCATTAAATAGCTGGCCCAACTCATCGCGATCCCTGTCGCTAAGAGTGGTCCAAAAACACCCAACCAAAGAGTCAATGGATATTGAAGGACTAATTTTACACCTAACCCCAAGGTGGTATATTTGATAGCTTGTTTGTTTTCATAGATCCCTTGCAATAATGAGCCTAAAACGTTAAATAGTCCCATTGCTAATGCCACATACGCCGAGATCGCTAAAACAAAGATCCCTGTTGCTTCATAACCGTAAAATACTAGGTAAAGCGGGCGACTGACCGCAGCCATCCCCAAGACAGCTGGTAACATTACAAAAAACAACAACTCTAGAGATTCTAATAGTTGTTTTTTCATCAAAGTACCATCGCGTTTAGCAACAGCTTCACTTAGAAGTGGTATCGCTGTCGTTGCCATCGCGGTCGATAGTGCCACCACGATCATGATCAACTTATTGGCATTCCCCGCAAACAGAGCATACAAGGCATTGATCTGAGCCATACTATACGCACCTGCTTGTTGCATGATCACAGGAAATGTAAACTGGTCGATCAAATTAAACATCGACATCGCACATGCAATAAAAATAAATGGCAAAGCTTGATATAATACCTCTTTTAATAAGGTCTTATTTGTTATTTCGAGCTGATCGTTACTCTGAGATACTAGCTCATCTAATCTTTTTTTATGTTTAAGATAGTAGCCCACTAACAACAAAGTCCCACCTATAGCGCCGATAAAAGCAGCAAAAGTCGACTGCCAAACCCCTACTTCAAATGGTAGCCCCATAACTTTGATCGTGATATAGGTCGCTAACAACATATAGATTATTCGCAAAAATTGTTCGATCAATTGCGATAAAGCTGATGGTGCCATATCCTGAAAGCCCTGAAAATATCCGCGCAAAAGACTCATTGACGGAATGATCAATAAAGCTAAAGCTAATGAACGATAGATCGAGACCATTCTTGGATCACCTTGTGAGATAAAAGGAGCGATCAACCAAAAGACAAGCGTACAGACTGCCCCTAAAACAAACAAAGCCACTAAACTTGTTTTAAATAATCTTTTTGAAACGCCATATTCATTTTTAGAATTATAATGTGCAACTTGTTTAGCAACAGCTGAAGGGATACCCGAGATCGCGATCATCAAAAAAATACTATAAACCGTATACCCCTTTGTATATAGAGCATTGGCTTGCAGCTTGTCACTTCCAAACCAGCTATACCAGGGAATGATGTAGAGCGCACCTAAGATGCGGGAAATGATACTCCCAGCTGTCATCCACGCCGAACCACGAAGCATCTTTTCTTTCATCGTTTGTTCTTTCATAGCATATATTCCTTTCTACTGTTTCAGTATAGATTCTAGCAAAAAATATAATACTAAAAAAGATTTTCAACTTAAAAACACCTCAGAGTACGAACCCTAAGGTGTGTTGATCAATTATTTTCTTTAGTAATTTTAAGTTTTCCTGAAAGTATGAACAATAGACTAAACCAGATCAGCGCAAAAATGATCGAGATCAAAGTACTTGTACTCGTTGCCAATAGCCCTAAGACGATCATAAAAAAGGCGATCGTTAAGAAGTTAGACCAAGGATAAAGGGGCATCGGGAAAATACTTTTGGCTGTTTTATTTTGCTGACGATACTTATAGTGACACCAAACTAAAATGATCCAAACAAAGATAAAGCTGACCGTAGCTACCCCTGAGATGATCTCAAAGATACTACTTGGTAAAATATAGTTCAAGATCACGATAATAAAGAGGACTGACGAAGAAAAGACTAAAGACCCAACTGGTACACTGCGATTACTGATCTTAGCCATCTTCTTTGGCGCTTGTCCACTATTTGCCAAAACAAACAACGTCCGACTCGTACTAAAGATCGCACTATTACATGCTGATAGCGCCGCAGTCAGGACCACAAAATTGATCACAGCTGCAGCCATCTTGATCCCGATCCCAGAGAAGACTTGTACAAATGGACTTGAAGTCGTCGCGATCTCATTCCAAGGATAGATACACATCAAGACAAACATCGATCCCACATAAAACAGACCGATCCGCATTGGCAATGTGTTGATCGCCCGTGGGAGGTCTTTTTTAGGGGCAGCCGTTTCACCTGAAGTCAAGCCGACCATTTCGATCCCTGTAAAGGCAAAGATGACCATCGGAAAAGCAGCTAATAACCCGGAAAATCCCTTTGGAAAAAGGCCACCATAGTCAACCAAATTACTCAATTGTACTTGATGACCACCAACATTAGCTGAAGTCAATAATAAGATCAAACCAGTCGCGATCAAAGCCATGATCGCTAAAACCTTGATACTAGAAAACCAAGCTTCTAATTCACCAAAAACTCCCACACTCAGTAAATTAAAGGCTAACAAGATCAAAATGATCGCTAAAGCCGTCACCCATTGTGGTATATTGGGAAACCAATATCGAATGTAGATCCCACTAGCTGTCAGATCGGCCATAGCTAAGCTTTCCCAACATAGCCAATAGGTCCAGCCAACAACAAATTCCCACTTTTCACCGAGATATTGGCGCACAAATTCAATAAACGATGATTTAGAGGTATCAGACAAGATCAATTCACCGATCGCACGCATCATTAAAAAGCAAAAGATCCCTGCGACCAAATAAGCGAGAATGATCGCTGGACCTGCTTTTTGGATCGCACTCCCAGATCCTAAGAAAAGCCCAGTTCCTATGGCACCGCCGATCGCGATCATCTGTACATGGCGGTGCGTCAATGCACGAGATAGTTCGTTTTTCATGCTATTAAAATCCTTTCTGAGACATTAATGTTCCTTTTTATAAATATGTTTACGTTCTATTTTATCCAATTTACTTTGATTTCGCAAATTTCTTTCGAAAAATCAAACACATGTTAAAAAATAAAGAAATGAGATCTAAGTGGGGATCTCATTTCTTTATTACTATTAGTTAGCAACCACATTGACTAATTTACCTGGTACTGCGATCACTCGCCGGATCGTCTTACCTTCAAGCTCAGTCTTGATCTTTTCGTCATTCAAAGCGAGTTCTTCTAACTCTTCTTTTGAAGCTGTCCGTGAAACATTCAAGTGTTGCTTGATCTTACCGTTGACTTGGACAACGATCTCAACTGTATCTTCGACTAATTTACTTTCGTCATACGTTGGCCATTTAGCATAGGCAATACTTCCAACATGACCTAGTAAAGTCCAAAGTTCTTCAGCCATATGTGGTGTGATCGGCGAGATCAATTTGACTAGACCTTCAACATATTCTAGTGGTAAGGAATCAGCCTTGTAGAATTCATTGACTAAGACCATCAATTGTGAAATTGCGGTATTGAAATGCAATTTTTCATAGTCATTTGTAACTTTCTTGACTGTTTGATTGTAGACCAAGTCTAGATCACCTTCGTTGATCGTTGTGATCCGGTCGCGTAATTGACCATTTTCATCGATCAACAAGTTCCAAACACGATTGATAAACTTATTAGCCCCATTCAAACCATCTTCGCTCCAAGCGATCGAAGCGTCAAGTGGTCCCATAAACATTTCGTACAGACGTAATGTATCAGCCCCGTATTGCTCAACGATATCATCTGGGTTAACTACATTACCCTTAGATTTAGACATTTTTTCATGGTTATTTCCTAAGATCATTCCTTGGTTGACCAATTTTTGGAATGGTTCTTTAGTTGGTACAACACCTAGATCATATAAGAATTTGTGCCAGAAACGTGCATATAATAAGTGCAAGACCGCATGCTCTGCCCCACCAACGTAAAGATCTACTGGTAACCAAGCCTTTAATTTCTCAGGATCTGCAATCATCTCATTGTTGTGTGGATCGATATAACGCAAGAAGTACCATGAACTTCCAGCCCATTGTGGCATCGTATTAGTTTCACGTTTCCCTTTACGTCCATTTTCATCGACCACATTGACCCAATCTTCAAGGTTAGCTAACGGACTTTCACCTGTACCTGAAGGCTTGATATCATTTGACTTAGGCAAAAGAAGTGGTAATTCATCTTCTGGAACTAAAGTCGTTTCGCCATCTTCCCAGTGGATCACAGGGATCGGTTCACCCCAATAGCGTTGGCGTGAGAAGGTCCAATCACGTAAGCGGTAATTTACTTTCTTATCACCCACACCGTGTTCTTTCAACCAATTGATCATCGTCTCGATAGCTTCTTCTTTAGTCAAACCATTCAAGAAATCGGAGTTGATATATTCACCCTCACCGGTGTAAACTTCTTTTTCAACATCGCCCCCAGCAATGACTGGAATGATCGGCAAATCATATTTCTTCGCAAATTCCCAATCACGCGGATCATGGGCAGCCGAAACCATAACTGCTCCGGTACCATAAGAGGCTAAGACATAGTCAGCCAACCAGATAGGTAATTTTTCACCGTTTACTGGATTGATAGCATAACTTCCGGTAAAGACCCCTGTTTTATCTTTAGCTAGGTCTGTTCTTTCAAGATCAGACTTGTGTGAGATCTCTTCAACATAAGCTTCAACAGCTGCTTTTTGTTCTGGTGTCGTTAAGCTAGCTACAATTTCATGTTCTGGTGCGATCGTGATCGCTGAAGCACCAAATAAAGTATCTGGACGTGTAGTGAATACTTCTAGTTGTTCATCTTGACCATCAACTTTGAAATCGATCGTGGCACCAACTGAGCGTCCGATCCAATTGCGTTGTTGTTCTTTGATCGCTTCAGGCCAATCAAGATCTTCCAAATCGTCGATCAAACGATCTGCATAAGCGGTGATCTTCAAGACCCATTGACGCATTGGCTTGCGAATAACTGGGAACCCCCCTCGTTCAGTCTTACCATCGATAACTTCTTCATTAGCCACTACAGTCCCTAGATCTGGGCTCCAGTTAACTGGGATCTCAGCTTCATAAGCTAGGCCACGCTTGTAAAGTTGTTCAAAGATCCATTGTGTCCATTTGTAATAAGCCGAATCAGTCGTGTTTACTTCGCGATCCCAATCGTAAGAAAGACCCAATGATTTGATCTGACGTCTAAAATTGTTAATATTTTTCTTAGTAAATTCACGTGGCGAATTACCAGTATTCAACGCATATTGTTCCGCTGGTAACCCAAAAGCATCCCACCCCATCGGATGTAAAACATTGTAGCCTTGCATCCGTTTCATGCGTGAAATGATATCAGTCGCTGTATATCCTTCTGGATGGCCTACATGTAGCCCTTGGCCTGATGGGTAAGGAAACATATCTAAAGCATAGTAATTCTTTTTATCCTTATCCTCAGTTGTCTTGAACGTTTTATGTTCATCCCAATAACGTTGCCATTTTTTTTCGATTTCTTTATGATTATAGCTCATCTATCCATAGTTCCTTTCTAGAAAATAAAAAAGTCCTACATAGAGTTATAAACTCCATATAGGACGAAAAACCGCGGTACCACCCATATTCCAACACTAAGTTGACACTTAACTTCGTAACGGGAAGGACCGTTTTCACTTACTAGCTTCGGCGAAAAACTCAAAGGCGAGTTCAGAAGAACCAACTTGTATACTCACAGCAACCGTATACTCTCTGAAAATAGCTTAGTTCTTCCTAATACTCCTTATCTGCGTTCAAATATTTACTTCATCTTAGCAAAACTGCTCGGCCAATTCAAGAGAAAATTATTTTAATTTCAAATTTTGTCCGACATAGATCATGTCTGAGGTCAAATTATTCAAAGCTTTCAATTGATTTACCGTCGTACCATTATTGGAAGCGATCCGCCAAAGCGAGTCACCCGCTTTGACTGTATATGTTTTCTTTGTACTACTTTGGGCGTTTGTCTTATTAGCCGTTGTAACTGCACCCTTAGTTACTTTAAGCGTTTGACCAACATAGATCCGGTCACTTGACAAGTTATTGACCCGTTTTAAGTCATTTAACGTCATTTTATGTGAATTAGCGATCGCCCATAAAGAATCGCCCGCTTTGACTGTATACGTCCCATTGCCACTTGCTTGAGTCTGATTTGAATTTTGAGATGCATTTGTGTTCGTGCTTGGCTGACTCGAAGCTGCTTGACCTGAGACTTTCAAAACTTGGCCTGGCATGATCAAATTACTGCTCAAGTTATTCAAACTCTTCAACTCTTGCAAACTCATATTGTGGTTGACTGCGATACGGTATAATGAGTCACCTGCTTTGACCGTGTAACTCCCATTGCCACTTGCTTGAGTCTGATTTGAATTTTGAGATGCACTTGTGTTCGTGCTTGGCTGACTCGAAGCTGCTTGACCTGAGACTTTCAAAACTTGGCCTGGCA